>JAZUHO010000067.1:0-22564 GCA_045641745.1 Agathobacter sp.
GTCGCTAAATGGAACACGTCCCTCTAGGGAGTGTGCCATCGTCATACGATCCGCCTTATGGAAAATATCCTTCTCTAGCCACAACTGTAAATCCACAATCTGTCTCTTTGTGACATCGTCCTTCTTCTCATGCCCCTTCAAAAGCTTTCTCGCGATGTCTTTGTCCGTAATGGATGTCTTAGCCTTGCAGAAATGTTCAATATCCTTTCTTTCAAAAATACTATTTACTCCAATATAATAATCTTCTATGCGTAGTCCCTTACGTACCAAAAAGTTTCTTCCACGAACTGGTGGAAAAAGCGACGCAAGCTTTCCAATCACAAAACGAATTGCAAATGGTACCTTATCGTATTTGCTATCCTGATTATAGGTATTGTATCCACCGAAGAATTCATCTGCCCCCTCACCGGAAAGAACAACTTTAACATCCTCGCTGGCACGCTTCGCAACATGATAAAGTGAAATTGCGGACGGATCTGCCACTGGCTCGTCCAAATGATAAATTGCTTTATCCAGGGATCCAAAATATTCTTCCTTTGTAACAATCTTTTCGTGATTTGCAATTCCAAGCTGTTTGCATAAATCCTTTGCGTAAGAAATCTCACTATACTTACTCTCATTATATCCTAATGTATAAGTGTCCTCTACCTTTGCAAGGCTTACCAAATAAGAAGAATCAATACCAGAGCTTAAGAAAGATCCCACCTTAACATCCGAAAGAAGATGATGTTCCACGGAATCAGCCATGATTTGCTTTACTTCTTCCTTAGTGGTAGATGTGTTTGTAAAATCTAACGCAAAATAGCGCTCTGTTTTCATTTGTCCCTTTTCATAAGTGAAGAAACAGCCTGCCTGCAATTTCTTAATTCCCTTGAACAGGGTACGATCATCTGGAATATATCCAAATCGCAAATATAATGGCAGTGGTTCTGTATCAAGCGCAAGCTGATAATCTGGATGCTTTAAAATCGCTTTTGCCTCACTTGCAAAGATAAAATGCTTATCACAAGTATAGTAAAAAGGCTTAATTCCAAAATGATCTCTTGCTCCATATACAAGATCTTTCTTCTGATCATAGATAACAAAGGCGAACATTCCACGCATTTTTTTCACAACGTCAGTTCCCCATTCCTCATATCCATGGATGATAACTTCACTATCTGTATGGTTTGCAAAGGTATGTCCCTTTTCTAATAATTCTTCTCGTAGTTCTAGATAGTTATATATCTCGCCATTGAATACTAAAACAATGGAACCATCTTCATTGAACATTGGCTGTCTTCCCGCATCACTTAAATCTATAATTGAAAGTCTGCAATGACCTAAATATCCTCTTTCTTTGCATGCATATGTGTTGTTTCCATCTGGCCCACGATGCTTAATCTCCTGTAACATTTTTTCCATAATTTCATTGGAATTGTGGAGAGTATCAAAAAAGCCTGCTATTCCGCACATAATTTTTCTCCCTTCGTGAACAACTTACTTATTTATTATTTCTGCCGTATGAATAAATTCAAAAGGCGTCTGCTGATATACATAATAATTTAGCCAATTTGAGTATAAAATATTACCATGACTTCTCCATTGTAGTCTAGGTTTTTGTGTATCATCATCATTTGGATAATAATTCACAGGTGGCTGAATGTCTAGCCCCTTCTTTTTATCCCTCAAATACTCATTTTCAAGTGTAATGCGATCATACTCCGGATGTCCCATTACAAAAATTTGCTTTCCATTCTCTGCAATCACCAAAAATACACCAGCGTCCTCGGATTCAGCCAAAATGGTAAGTGCCTCATTGGCCTCAATATCTTCCTTACGAACCTCTGTATGTCTCGAATGTGGTGCCATAAAGTAATCATCGAAGCCTCTTACAAGAGGTACCTTACGATTTAACACCTTATGCTCAAATACGCCAAACATTTTGGCATCCAACATATGCTTTGGGATTCCATAATGATAGTATAATCCTGCTTGTGCACCCCAACAAAGATGAAGTGTTGACGTCACATGGGTTTTGGACCATTCCATAATCGTCACTATCTCTTCCCAATAGTCCACTTCCTCGTATTCCATATGTTCCACAGGTGCTCCTGTTATGATGAGTCCATCAAAATACTGGTTCTTCATCTCATCAAAAGAAATATAGAATTTATTCAAATGACTCATGGAAGTATGCGTTGACTCATGGGATGTGAGTGCCACAAATGTTACATCCACCTGCAGAGGCGTATTGGACAGCGAACGCAAAATCTGTAATTCTGTATCCTCTTTCAAAGGCATCAAATTCACAATCGCTATATTAATAGGACGAATATCCTGATGCATTGCTCGATTTTCGTCCATTACAAATATATTTTCCTGCTCAAGTATTTCCTTTGCCGGCAAATCACTCTGTGTCCTAATTGGCATAATAATAACTCCTAATTATTCCTTAACAAACATTTCTACAAACTGGTCCTCCGAAATAATTGGAACTCCCAGTTCCTTTGCTTTTCTATTTTTGGATGACTCGGATTCCACATCATTGTTTACAAGATAATTGGTTTTCTTAGAAACCGAACCAGCAACCTTTCCACCATTTGCTTCCACGTAAGCTTTAAATGCGTCGCGATTCTTGTAATAGTGCACATCCCCTGTTATTACAAAGGTCAGTCCCACACAGCTACCACCCGAAAGATTTGGAAGCACGACTTCCTCTAAGGTTACTTCTTCTAGCAAATGATAAAAGCTCTCTCGATTTGTTTCGTTTTCAAACCACGTAATGATGGACTGCGATTTTTCCACTCCAATTCCATCCAAATCTTCAAAACCTTCCTTTGCTTCTAAACGTTTTACAAAAGCCTCAAATCCAATGGTATTTACTATCTTCTTGCCAGCATCCAAACCAATCATTGGAATGCACAGCGCATAGATGAAATTGACAGGATGCACCTTACGACTTTTTTCAATAGCCGCATCCAAATTCTGTACCGATTTTTCACCGAAGCCATCCTTGGTTGAAATCTCTTCGTAATGGCTCTTCAAATGATAGAGGTCTGCAAATTCCTTCAGAAAACCATCATTTATAAACTTTACCACTGTCTGAACGGAAAGTCCATCAATATCCATACCATTTTTGCTTACGAAACGGGTAAACTTCTTCACATGCTTGGCTATACAATCTGGATTTGTGCAATGCAACGTCTCCGTATTGCTCTTACCACTAACGCGAATCTCCGTCTTAGCATGACACACCGGACACGCATTCGGGATTTCAACCTCTCCTACAGCATCCTTTACGCCAATACATTTTGGAATAATTTTATTTGCCTTAATCACCTCAAGCGTACAAGTCTTTCCTATACCTAAGCGCTTAATCTCACTTATATTGCACAAAGAAGCTCGACTTACAGTTGTTCCCTCTAGCTGCACAGGTTCAAATACTGCAACCGGGGAAATCGTTGAAACAGCGCAGGACCATTCAATGTATTTCAGCTGTGTCTCTACTGACTCGTCTTTCCACTTAAACGCATATCCTGCTCGTGTTGCATGATGGCCCGTTACACTTCCCGTTGCTGCATAATCCGTGTCATCATAACAAATAACCAGACCATCCACAGGAATATCCATTTTCCCCGTTTCCACAAGCTTTGTCCAGCGTTCGATTGCCTCTTCCACATGCTGTGCATTCGTTGCTTCACGATCTACTACCACAAATCCCAGTTCTTCCAAATAATCCATTCGCTTGCCCCAGGATTGCATTTCCTCATCCAAATGCACGAGTGTAAATGCATTAAAATGCACTCTTCGATTTTTTACCTCTGCAGGATCATCCAAATTCAAGGTTCCTGATGCAAGATTTCTTGGATTGGCATACTTTTCGTCATCGTCTTCAATCATATCGTTAATCTGTGCAAAGTCCGTGTAAGAAATTGTTGCTTCTCCACGAACCACAAGATGTCCCTGATAGGCTATAGTACTTGGAATATCCAATATGGCATCCTTCAAAAAGGTGATATTGGTTCCAACTGTTCCATTTCCTCTCGTCAAAATCTTTGTCAACCTACCATTGTCGTAAGTAAGCACTAAGGTCAACCCGTCCAACTTCCACGAAAGCCAAACTGGCATATCCATTGCCCATTTTTTTAATTCTTCTACTTGCTTTGTTTTTGCGAGAGAAAGTGCAGGATACTCGTGGGCCTCCTTTTCGCCACTTTCCGCATCAAAACCTGTATTCTGTGTCGGTGAATCCGGTAATACCATTCCACTTTCCTGTTCTAACACGGTTAGCTCATCAAACAAGGCATCCCACTCGTAGTTCGACATTAATTCCTGTTGTCCATTGTAATATGCTTCACTAGCTTCGTTTAACCGACTAACAAGTTCCTTCATTTTTGCTTGTACTTCTTCTTTATTTTGCATATCGACATTCCATTCTTTATTTGTTATATCCATATTTTCTATGCTTCCCCTCTGTTTTACTCAGGCTTGGCACCCTTTAATTCATGATTTACAACAGAATACACTTTCTTCTTTTTTCTTCGGTATGTAATGTTTTCGTCGCCTTTTCTTGTTGTATCAACCTTTCGATCTACCGGATTACTAGAAGAATGCTGGATTAGCTTCATTAAATCAGCATATTCCTGCTTTGTAAGATTGCGATATTGCCCACTTTTAAGGTCCCCAATATTTATGTTCATGATTCGTACTCGAACCAACTTTTCTACGCGATAACCAAAATATTCACACATACGGCGAATCTGACGATTCAATCCCTGCGTTAGCACAATTCGAAACTGTTTTTTTCCGATTTGCTCCACCACACATTTTCTAGTAGTAGCATTTAGTTCCACCAATGGAACCCCATTGGCCATTCCATGAATAAAACTATCCGATATCAGGCGATTGACTGTAACAATATATTCCTTCTCATGATAGTTACCCGCACGCATCATTTTATTTACAATCTCACCATTGTTCGTAAGAAGTAATAAGCCTTCCGAATCCTTATCTAAACGTCCAATTGGATAAATTCTTTTGGGATAGTTGATGTAGTCAATCACATTATTCTTTTCTACCTTTGCTGAGGTGCAGACAATTCCAACCGGTTTATTAAAGGCGATTAAAATCTCCTCTTCTTCCTTGGAAACACATCTGCCCTCCACACATACTTTCTGTCCTTCCTGCACTCTTGCTCCAGTAGTAGCAAGTTCTCCGTCTATGGTAATCTTCCCTGCTTCAATAAGTCGGTCTGCCTCACGACGCGAACACACACCTGCTTCGGAAAGATATTTGTTGATTCGAACTCCGTTTTCTTCTCTTTTCTTTTCGTTCATAATTTGCCTCCATATGAATTCAATCTGCTTGCTGAATTGAATTCATCCATACGGTTTGAAAATTATTTTTCAAACTTTGCCTCCAAATAAATAGAATAGCGGAGACCTATCCAAGCCTCCGCCTTACATCACTTTCTAATTTGTCACTACCTGGAGGAACTCCGATTTAATAAATGCTGGTGTTCCGTTGTAGTCAATCTGTGTCCAGTCTCCCGACTCACCAGTTTTTGTAAATGTTTGTCCAGCCTCTACCTTACCAAGCGAAGCACTTGATGCATCTGCTGCACTTCTTACATTCAAGTCATTTGCTGTAACCTGTACCGTAATCACTGCCGGTTGCTGTGGCTCTGGCTGTGGCTCCGGTTGTGGTTCTGGCTCAGGCTGACTCTCCGACTGTGACTCCGTTGTTGCGCTCTCTGTCTGTGAGCTCACTTCAGAAACAGATTGTTTCCACTGCGTCATGGCATTCGGAATCGTAGTTGTCAACATTGTTGTCAAATCCACATCTGCTGCAATGGCCTCGTTGTATCTTGCTTCTACATCCTGTTGTAATGCTTCCACGCTCTTCAACTGCACATACTGAAGAATTTGTGCATAAATAGTTGGATCCACATCATTCTCTGTGCGAAGCAAATTGTAAGAGCAGTACAAATTGTTAATGTACAATTCTCCACTCTCAGAAGTCTCCACATAGAAGAAATCCAATCCTGGTGCCACACGTTCAATCTGATAGAATTTCAAATCATACACAGTAGAAACAAAGTAGGTTCCTTCCTTTGTTCCTGGCATGTAATAAACCTTAAGGTTCTTGTAGGCTTCAATGTACTGGCTAAACACTCCAATGTAACTAATCTGATTGTCTGAAATAGGTGTTGCAAGCTCCTGCAATGTTTCAATGTCTTTGGCCGCATACGCCTCGAAGTATTGTTTCATAAGTTCAAGAATTTTTTCATCCTTACATTCTTCTACCTTATCTTCGATTGTCTCACTTATCTCCGTATTGTTTGCTGTGTTCTTCGACTTTCTATTCGGCTTTGTTGCAAAGGCGAGCAACAATACCATAATCAAAAATAACACTCCAGCTAAAAAGTATCTTTTATGTTTCTCTACAAATCTAAGTGCAATTTCAAAATATTTCTTTATATTATCAAGCAATTTCTGCATTTTATCCTCCATCTTGTTGATTTAAAAATGCATCCGGCGGGAATCGAACCCGCATCTTAGGAGTCGGAGTCCTACGTTCTATCCATTATACTACGGTTGCAATCAACGCATTTTAGTTTATCAAACTCAATTGTAAAAGTCAACAAGCGCACTCTGAATTGACAGTATAAATATCTTCGATTAATATGGTTCGTATATGAAAAAAACAAGGGCAAAGGGCTTTCCTTTGACAGGAGGAATTATTATGAGTTTTAATTTTTTAAACAAACTGCCATCTCCAACGGAAATCAAGGATCAATATCCACTTTCTAAAGAACTGATAGCATTGAAAAAAACACGAGATCAAATGATAGCAGACGTTATTACGGGAAAAGATTCCCGATTTCTTCTTATAATTGGACCATGTTCCGCAGACAACGAAGACTCTGTCTGTGATTATGTAAGCAGACTAACAAGCGTGCAAGAGGATGTAAAGGATCAAATAATTCTGATTCCTCGCATTTACACCAACAAACCTCGTACAACAGGTGAAGGCTATAAGGGAATTGCTTCTCAACCTGACCCACAAAAAGCACCTGATATGGTTGAAGGACTTATCGCCATGCGAAAAATGCACATTCGTGCAATTGAAGAAAGTGGACTTACCTGTGCGGATGAAATGCTCTACCCTGAGAACTGGGGGTATGTAGAGGATTTACTCTCCTATGTTGCAATCGGTGCACGTTCTGTAGAAGATCAGCAGCACCGACTAACAGTCAGTGGATTCGATGTTCCAAGCGGTATGAAGAATCCAACCAGCGGCGACTTCTCTGTTATGCTTAATTCTGTTTATGCCGCACAACATCCTCATCACTTTGTCTACCGTGGCTATGAAGTAAACACCAGTGGAAATCCACTTACACACGTCGTGCTACGTGGCGCAGTAAGTAAACATGGAAACACTACAACCAATTACCATTACGAGGATTTAATTCGCTTGCATGAAATGTATCAGAAAATGGATTTGGTTCATCCAGCAGCAATCATTGACACCAATCATTCCAACTCTGGCAAGCAATATAAGGAACAGATTCGAATTGCAAAAGAAATTATGCACAATCGCAATCTCTCACCAGAGATTCATTCCCTGGTCAAAGGACTAATGATTGAGAGCTATATTGAAGAAGGCGCCCAGAAAATCGGAGAAGGAATCTATGGAAAATCCATTACCGATCCATGCCTTGGTTGGGAAGATTCGAAAAAACTTATTTATGACATTGCAGAATTGCATGCTAAAAGCAATTAAGCCGCTTTTAGTCATCCCATAATACAGCAGCCTGGTGAAATAGGTTCATGTTCTAACAAGCATCACTCCTATTTTACCAGGCTGTTATTCTTATTTTTATTCTTATTCGTATTCATATACAACCGCTTGTATCTGTTGTAAAAGCAAGGTTCCCACCGTACTCTCGTAAAGAACTGCCACAAGGAAAAGCAACATTGCCAATGTCCCCCACAATAATTTCCAGGATAATTCAGCTCTGGTCTGCTTCCCCGTTATTTTCTGCAAACAAATTCCTCCTAATAAATAACAGGCTAATAACGGCAATAAATACAGCAAAAGCAACAACATTCCTTTGGCGCCATACACCCGAAAGAATATTTGCTCCATAAATCCTGCCAGACCACTTGCAAAAGCGATTGCTACAATACGTTGTATTTCTTCCTGCAAACGTATGAAAAGAAGTAATAATATAATCAATATCTGCAGTCGATTCCAAAGTACTGTGAAAAACAGATTCCAAAGTTCCTCTTTCACATCCAAAGCAGTCAAATAATTCAAAATGTCTTCCATTCCTATTTTATGAATTTGACCATCTGAAAGACATTGTCCTATGGTGATTCCCAAAAGAAGAAATACCAAAAAGAAACATAGCATACGTTTTCTACTCACTTAGGCCCCTCCCTTTTTCTGGATTGATTGTCCGATTTTCGAATCTCGTATGGAATTCTTTACACTCTATGTTTGTATTTCTTCTTTTATGCTAGGCACCTTTCCCTATAGGAGTGAGTTCTATCATGTTCTATCTTGTTCTATCCTGCCCTATCTCTACTTTATCATCTTGCAAGCCTCACCTTGTTTCGCATATTTCGCTGCATATGCGAGTATCGCGCTAACTGTTTTTCCATCTTGCATAACTCCACTATATATTTGTTCTAAAGCATCCTCCAAATCAATCGCAACCACCTCGATTTCTTCTGCTTCGTCTAAATGTTGCTCCCCTGGCTTTAGGTTATGCGCAAGGTAAATATCAATGCTTTCGTTACAAAAAGCAACGGTTGTTCGAAGTGAAAGAAGAAATTCCACGTCCTCACTCACATATCCGGTCTCTTCCTCCAGCTCACGTAGCGCACATACCTTGGTGTCTTCTCCAACAAAATCTCTACCTCCCGCAGGGATTTCCAAGGTTTCTCTTTCAAGAGCATTCCGATACTGTTTAACTAGCAGCAATTTGCCATCTGATAGTACTGGTAAAATTGCAGCTGCACCTTTGCGATGTGCTACAAAATCCCATTCCTCCTTTTTTCCGTTTGGTAATTGCATGGTATCTTTATAAATATCGAGAATAGAACCTTCGTATACCAGTTCTCGTTTCAATCGTCTTAATTTATATTCCATAATATGTCTTCCTTTCTCCTGCTCCTTCTTTATTCACGTGAATATTCTCTAGGCTCCATTTTTCTTTTGCTACATTGTGGTAAAAAGAAAACCGCTATATCCGAAGACATAGCGGTCAGTTCTTTCATTCTCAATTGATTCGCCTATTTCGCGTAATCGGTCACACGTGACTCGCGAATTACATTTACTTTAATCTGTCCTGGATATTCCAATTCAGCTTCAATCTGTTTTGAAATATCTCTAGCCATAAGTACCATATCCGCATCTGTCACCTGTTCAGGAACTACCATAATACGAACCTCTCTACCTGCTTGAATAGCAAAAGATTTCTCTACACCCTTATAACCATTTGTAATTTCTTCTAACTGTTTCAAACGATTAGAATAAGTCTCAATCGTCTCTCTTCTTGCGCCTGGACGTGCAGCACTAATTGTATCAGCAGCCTGCACTAAACATGCAATCAATGATTCTGCCTCAACGTCTCCATGGTGTGAAGCTACTGCATTAATTACAGTCGCAGACTCTTTGTATTTCTTACAAAGATCTACACCAAGTTGAACATGAGAGCCTTCCATATCATGATCCACAGATTTTCCAATATCATGAAGAAGTCCTGCACGTTTGGCTACGCGTACATCTTCTCCAATTTCTGCCGCCAAAAGACCACTAAGCTGAGCTACCTCAATGGAATGCTTTAACGCATTCTGACCATAACTTGTACGGAATTTCATCTTTCCAAGTAATTTGATCAATTCAGGATGAATACCGTGAATACCAACCTCAAGAGCGGCTGCCTCACCTTCTTCACGAATAATCGTCTCAACTTCTTTTTGAGCCTTCTCTACCATCTCCTCAATTCTTGCTGGATGAATACGTCCATCCACAATTAACTTCTCTAAAGCGATTCTTGCCACTTCTCTTCGAATTGGATCGAATCCCGATAAAATAACAGCCTCTGGTGTATCATCAATAATCAAATCTACACCTGTCATTGTCTCTAAAGTACGAATATTACGTCCTTCACGACCAATGATACGTCCCTTCATTTCATCGTTTGGAAGCTGCACAACAGAAATTGTTGTTTCAGATACATGATCCGCTGCACATTTCTGAATAGCAGTAACCACATAATCCTTTGCTTTCTTGTTCGCTTCTTCCTTTGCTTTAATTTCCATTTCCTTGATCATCTTTGCAGTGTCAAGTTTAACATCTTCTTCAATGGTTTTAAGTAGGTATTCTTTTGCTTGTTCGGAGGTTAATCCAGAGATTCTTTCGAGTTCCCGTAAACGCTGCTCGTTCAATTTTGCAATCTCTTCCTTCTGCTTATTTAATGCATCTTCACGCACATTAAAGTTCGCTTCGCGCTTTTCGATTGCTTCCAATTTCTTGTCCAGATTTTCTTCCTTCTGAACAATACGACGCTCGTTGCGCTGAATTTCATTTCTACGCTCTTTGATTTCTTTGTCCAAGTCATTCTTTGCTTTAATTGACTCTTCCTTAATCTCAAGCATAGATTCACGCTTCTTGTTCTCTGCAGTCTTTACCGCATCGTCAATAATCTGTCTAGCCTTCTCCTCTGCATTACCAATTTTAGAATTAGCTGCATTCTTGAGATAATTGTTTGCAACAGCCCATACAACGACACCCACAACCACTGCAGTGATTACACAAGCAATCACGATCTGCATTACAGGAGCACCTCCTTTTATTAAATTTTCATTGTACATATAACAAAAAGTAGCCTTTTGATATGTCATAATTAACAACAATTAAATTTTATACTTTATTGTCTGCTATGTCAAGCAATATAGTGTGTTTGTCCGTCTACTCTAATACTCTCCCTTGTGTTTCATAGCTTTTAATACATCGCTACTTTGAAATCCTTTCCGCATCAAAAAAGCATACATTTTTTGGAATTCTTTTTCGCTTTGTTCTTTTTCAAAATAGTGCTTCTTTACCAGCCATTCCTCAATCTGTGCTAGTTCCTCTTCTTCGTACTCTTCTTCTAATGCAATCGCTATAATATCTTTTGAAATTCCGCGAGCCATCAAGTCCTGTTTGAGACGATTTTTGCTTTTCTTCTCCTGTCCTAACCTTACAAAGGTTCTTGCATATCGCTCGTCGTCCAAATAATGATAACCTTCTACATACGCAATTGCTGCATCAATGCATGCAATTGGATACTCACCTTCTGCCAATTTATCTCGTAATTGCTTCTCCGTTCGATCTCTTTTCTCGAGCAAATGCATTGCCCGCTTGGCTGCCCGTTTCGTCAATATCTCCTCTATCATTTGTTGGTAGCAGTTTTCTGAGATAACTCCATTTTCTTTTATTCCTAATGTATTTATTTCGCTTCTGTATAATAGACAAGTAAGACCCGTATCAAATATGACACGGATCTTACCCTTTGCTACAGATTCGAATTGTACAATTCCAATCTCATTCATACTATTCTTCTACCTGTGTGCCCGCTTCAGCTGCTTCCTCTGCACCTTCTTCTGGATTTGCAAAATAGAATTCCCTAACTCTTTCTTCAATCATCTTAGCAAATTCTGGATTCTCACGGAGATAGTTCTTAGCGTTCTCACGTCCCTGTCCAATCTTATCCCCTTCGTATGCATACCAAGCACCCGACTTGTTAATAATATTCACATTAGCAGCTAAATCAAGAATGTCTCCTTCCTTTGATATTCCTTTACCAAACATAATATCAAATTCTGCTTCTTTAAATGGTGGAGCCACCTTATACTTCACTACCTTTACTCTTGTATGGTTACCAATTACTTCACCACCCTGTTTCAAGGCTTCTACACGTCTTACATCTAAGCGAACAGATGAGTAGAATTTCAAAGCACGTCCACCAGTGGTAGTCTCTGGATTACCAAACATGATTCCTACCTTCTCACGAAGTTGGTTGATAAAGATAACCGTACAATTTGATTTGCTGATAACACCTGTCAATTTACGAAGCGCCTGACTCATAAGTCTTGCCTGTAATCCCACATGAGAATCTCCCATATCACCATCAATTTCTGCTTTTGGAACCAAAGCAGCAACAGAGTCTACAATTACAATATCCACTGCACCTGAACGAACCATTGTTTCTGTAATCTCTAACGCCTGTTCTCCACAGTCTGGTTGTGAAATATATAAATTATCGATATCCACACCTATATTCTTTGCATATACAGGGTCAAGCGCATGCTCTGCATCAATAAATCCTGCAATGCCTCCTGCCTTCTGAACCTCTGCAACACAATGAAGCGCTACCGTTGTCTTACCACTGGATTCTGGTCCATACACCTCGATAATTCTTCCCTTTGGAAGCCCACCAATTCCAAGTGCAATATCCAAGCTCAGAGAACCTGTTGGAACAGATTCTACGTTCATATTCGCACTACTATCTCCAAGCTTCATTACGGATCCCTTACCGTACTGTTTCTCAATCTGGGCAATTGCCGCATCTAATGCTTTCAATTTATCTTCTTTAGCCATTATCATTCTCCTTTAACCGCTTACGAACATTTGTTCGTTTCATTAGTTACATACTATTATACTTCCATCAGCTTGTCAACTATTAAAATCAAAAAATTGGGATTGTAAAATTCTTTCGCACACTGACTGTGGCATATAGGAACTGTCCTATTTGTTATGGCTCTCATACACTCTTATCTGGCATTTGCCATAGAAAAAGAAAAAAGACAGCCGCATCCGCGACTGTCCTTATTATATCAATTGCGACTAAACTCTGCAAGCACAAGGTTGCTATTACGATCTTCGACCATTCCAACAGACCATGCATTTACAAACAGAAGAAGTGGATTTCCCTTCATATCCATAACCTTCTTCATATCTGAAGTACCAACGATAGCGTCTACATCCACCTCGTGTTTATTCTCAATCCAGCGAATATGCTCGTATGGAAGATTCTCCAAACGAATTTCCACATTGTACTCGTTTTCCAAACGGAATTTCAATACGTCAAACTGAAGCACACCTACAACACCTACGATAATCTCTTCCATTCCACCTTTGTATTCCTGGAACATCTGAATTGCACCTTCTTGTGCAATCTGCGTTACGCCTTTTACAAACTGTTTTCTCTTCATGGAATCAACGAGACGAACTCGTGCAAAATGCTCTGGTGCAAAGGTTGGAATTCCTTCAAACTGGTATTTTTCCTTTGCTGTTGTCATCGTATCTCCAATTGAGAAAATACCTGGATCAAAGATTCCTATAATATCACCTGCATAGGCCTCTTCCACCATTTTTCTCTCATCTGCCATCATCTGTTGTGGCTGTGAAAGCTTAATGTTCTTGTTTCCTTGCACATGAAATACTTCCATTCCTGCATTGAATTTTCCAGAACAAATTCTCATAAAAGCGATACGGTCACGATGATTCTTGTTCATATTGGCCTGAATCTTGAATACAAATGCTGAAAAATCTTCACTGAACGGATTAATTTCTCCCTTGTCCGACTGACGGGCAAGTGGTGAATAGGTCATCTGTAAAAAGTGTTGCAAAAAGGTCTCAACACCAAAGTTTGTCAAAGCAGAACCGAAAAATACTGGAGATAATTCTCCACGAGATACCATATCAATATCAAATTCTGCACTCGCACCATCAAGAAGTTCAATTTCGTCTATCAGCTGCGCCTTGAATTCTTCGCCAATTTCATCCACCAATGCTGGATCATCGATGTCGATCAATTTCTCCGTACCTTCTTTGGTTCCCTTTAATGTATCTGCAAAGGTCATAACCTTCTTTGTGTTACGATCATAGACACCCTTAAATTCTTTTCCTGAGCCAATTGGCCAGTTAACCGGACAAGTTTCAATTCCAAGTTCGTTTTCGATATCGGAAAGAAGCTCAAAGGTATCGTTTGCATCTCGATCCATTTTGTTAATAAAGGTAAAAATAGGAATATGGCGCATTACACAAACCTTAAATAGCTTTCTTGTCTGTGCCTCAACACCTTTACTTCCATCAATAACCATGACCGCTGAATCTGCCGCCATAAGGGTACGATACGTATCCTCTGAGAAATCCTGATGTCCTGGAGTATCCAGAATATTAATACAATATCCGTCGTAATTGAACTGGAGAACCGATGATGTAACTGAAATACCTCTCTGTTTCTCAATTTCCATCCAATCGGATACTGCATGCTTCGCAGTTGCCTTACCCTTTACAGATCCTGCCTGATTAATAGCACCTCCGTAAAGAAGAAATTTCTCTGTTAATGTAGTCTTACCTGCATCCGGATGGGAAATGATTGCAAAGGTACGTCTTTTCTCAATTTCTTTTCTTAAGTTACTCAACTTGGTTCCTCCAATATCTGCTTAAATTACTATAATTTGAACAATGATTAAAACTCAATAATTGCTTTACCAGCAGTCTTCTGCTCCACTTTAAAGTAGTTCAAAATGGTAGCTGCTGTATCTGCAAAGCAATCACGTGTTCCATAGTTGCTTCCTGCCTGAAGTGGTTTTCCAATCATAAGAAGTGGAACATACTCTCTTGAATGATCCGTAGATGGTGTGGAAGGATCACATCCGTGATCTGCTGTAATCATCAAAATATCTTCCTCACGCAATTTTGCCACAAGCTCTGGCAATCTCTCGTCAAAGTAGGTAAGAGCTTTGGCATATCCATCTACATCATTGCGATGTCCATATAACATGTCATAATCTACAAGATTCGTAAAACATATTCCCTCAAAATCACGATCCATGTATTCTAAGGTCTTATTAATACCATCTTCGTTTCCAGTCGTACGAACGTATTCTGTAATGCCTTTCTCTGCAAAGATATCAATGATTTTTCCAACAGAAAGCACATCATATCCCGCATCCTTTAGCTGATCTAACATGGTAATTTTTGGTGGTTGCAATGAGAAATCATGACGATTTGTCGTACGTGTAAAGTTACCAGGCTCTCCAACAAAAGGTCTAGCAATTACACGGCCAACTCCGTGCTCTCCTTGGAGCATTTCTCTTGCAATTCTACAATACTCGTACAAGGTCTCTACTGGAACAACGTCCTCATGAGCTGCAATTTGGAAAACAGAATCAGCAGATGTATAAATAATTAAATCTCCTGTTTTCATATGCTCTTCTCCATAGTCACGAATTACATCGGTTCCAGAATATGGCTTATTGCATAATACACCACGTCCAGTTTTCTCAGAAAACTCTTTTAATACTTCTTCTGGGAAGCCATCTGGATAAGTTGGAAGTGGAACTGGTGAAACAACACCTGCAAGTTCCCAATGTCCAATGGTAGTATCCTTTCCTCTTGACACCTCTGTCAAACGCGCAAATGCACCAAGTGGGTTAGCTTCTTTCTCGCCAATTTCCACTCCATCTATATTAAAATATCCATACTTACGCATATTTGGCATAGAAAAATATGGGCTCTTAGATGCTGCAAGAAGTGTATTGCTACCCTCATCATGAAAATCTGCTGCATCTGGTGCTTCACCAATACCAACACTATCCAATACAATTAAAAATACTCTCTTCATAGCATTTTCCTCCATTGTGAAAATTATTTTTTCTCCTGCACTTACTTTCCGGGATTGTAAAGAAAGCATAGTGCATTATATTATACCTCTTTTCCTAATTCTTTTCAATCCTTGGATAATACTGTAATTACAATGCTAGATGCAGGTACCCCAGTTTTCCTTTTCACAATGTCCTCCACCTGTGCCCGTTTTGCATCGGATTGCTCTGGCATTTCTACAACAACGTCGCAGCTATTGTCACTAATACTTACGACCGCATTTTTGAACCCTTTTGCCTTCAGCATCATCTCAGCATTTGCCTCTTTCTCTGCGGTCTCAGTCATTTTGGTCACTGCGTCCACCGCCTCCTGCTTCTGTTCTTTAGACAAGGTTTCATTGTTTATCACCGTCATAAGAGCCTCTTTGTTCTTAGAGCGTACCTGTTCCCGATTTAGCTTCACCTGTGCCGCATATTCCTCGTTGTTCGCTGTGGCATTGGTCAATATCGATTCTCCTGGATTCTCAATCACTTCCGTTCCATCATACATGGAAACCATCTCCGTTCCGGGATACATCGATACAATTTCAGATCCATCCATGGTAAATGCCACTTCCTTTGCCTCTGTATCTGGTGTATCCTTCCATAGTCCAGCAATCATTGCCTTACTATTCTTATCGTAGGTAACAAAGCCCGCAACCGCTATCAGTGCTGCTAGCACCATAATGATTACTTGATTTTTATGTACCTTTCTTCGCATGAAATCCTCCTATCCATTCTATATACTTTTTTCGCTCCCGGAAAAAGCTGCCTCTATTACTAGCATTCTATGCAAAATTTTCTTCATTATTCCCCAATTAGCACGCGAACCTTATGACTGTCAATGGGAAAAAGCGCCGTCACGGCTTCACTGATTTCCGCAATCACTAATTGCTTTTCCTTCACTTTCATCCCATGTACGACAATTGCCACCCCCTCTACCTGCCCATCGCTTTTTAACGTCAACATAACCTCTACTTGCTTTAAGCCATACATCCCCTCCAACAAGTCCTTCAATTCCTTTTCCAGTTGCTTGCGATATTCCATGTTTTCTGTCATATTTTGGGTTTTCAAATTTTCCTCCTTTTGTATGGATGAAAATTGGCTTCCAATTTGCTTTTGATTTTTCGTATCCACGGGAATTTGCACAACAACAAGTAGTAATCCTATCAAGCCAACGATCAGCCACTCGCTTTTTCCCCATCCTTTGATTTTTGTCCAAAGATTACCGATAACTTTGTTCATACTTCTTCCACTCCTGCATCATATTCTCCGAAACATCCTCCCCAAACCAGCGAACTACCGGTGATAGAATCATGCAAACCAGCAGTATTCCCACATACATTTGTATCAGCTGCCGATTCTGCTCCTTAGAAACCAATTTGGATAACAACAGCATTAAGAACAAGGCAATAAATATCCCTTTATACTCTCCTAAAATGTAAATGTTGAGGAGACCAAAACCAATGAAATTGCCACCACACATATCAGCATAACCTCCCATAAAACCTGAAAACAAAGCTGCATTCCCATTGCAACACTATGAACCCCACCTACAATTTCTTTTCCTGAAATAGGTTCTACAATCGCTTCTATGCCACGATAAATGAATTCATAAAGCAGCAGCTTAAGCAATGGAACTCCAATTAAAAGAACCAAAATCACTACGCCTACTATTCCCACCGCGTTTTTCAGTAACATGCCACAGCTCAATAGCAATTCACTAGAGCCACCAATCACATCACCAATTCCTGGTATTACTTCCATCGCCTTTACAACCCCCTGACTATCGATTCGGTCTTTGGTTGCACCCACAATAGATTGCGCACTTCCAATCCCCAGAACCAGCGCAAAAACAGCTTTTCGAAGCACGGTAATTCCTCGATATAGCAAGCGCTCCACTCCTCCAAAACGTTGCTCCAGAAACAAAGCATCTACAAATTGTACCAATACATAGATGCGAATCAGGGGTATCATAATGCGATTAACAATAAGCTGTAAAAACCACAGCATTCCAAATGCAAATTCGCAAAATATACCGCCCGTAACAACCGCCCCGGACAGGGTAAGACAGGTAGCATATACAGGAATTAATGCCGTCATAAAATCCCATGCCGCCCCTGTTGCATCGATAAAAACGCTTTCCATAAGCTGATAGGATTTCAACAGAACACCTGACATTCCTGCATACAAAGCAATTACTGCCACCCCAGACACCTGTGATTTCTCCATCCACAATCGATTGCATACAGCAAATGCAATTGCAAGCATCACAATTTGTACCAGTAAAATGCGTCCTTCCTTCCACTCATACCATAACAAATCACTAAAGAATGTCCCCATTCCGCTTAACAGTTCGCTCCAGTCTCCAGACAGAATCATCTCACATAGCTTTGCAAATCCAAACTTATCGCGTAGCTCCACAGGAATCATTGTATCAATAGGTTCTAATTCCAAATAGGACAAAAGCTCATCTAACTGTCCACTCACATCTTCTATACAAATTGTGCCATCACCTCCAACAGATACCGGATTCCGGGAATTCCCAAAATCAGTACGGAAATCTTTCCTATAAATTCCAATTGCTTCGCCACACTGTCACTTCCCTGTTCCCGACAAATGCTTGCGGATAATTCGGTAAGATAACAGATTCCCACCATTTTCAGCATCTGTTCAAAGAAAAATCGATCCACCGGCAATTGCTCCCATAATTCTGACATAAAGGAAAAATAAATTTGCAGATTGCGAACCGCTATTCCAGCCAAAATAACCACCACAAAAATTCCAATTCCGCTGGCATATGCACTTTTGTATCCTTTTAATCCCAGAACCACCAAGGAGCTAATCATTGCAAACATACATATTTTGATCATACCTTTTCCTATCCTCTATCTAAGATGCCATCAGCATGGTTCACTCCCTATTTCTAGGTAAATTCAAACAAAGCCTCCATGGTATCGAACAAATCCTTGATATAGGGAACAATCCAAAATAAAACCACCAAGAGTGCCACCAAGCTTAGCAAGAACGCCAACTCCTCTCTCCCACTATGCTTTAGAACCTGTCCCAAAACCGTAACCAATATTCCCACTGCCGCTATCTTAAATATAATCGTTATCGCCATCTTTGTTCCTTTCGTTCTCGCAATCACAGTAAAATAATTACAAGCATCATAGCCTCCAACACACAAATCGGGAAAAACACCTTATGCTTCTTATTAAGTATCGCCTTTTCCTGTTCTAGCTTTTCTTGCATGCGTACTCGACTCACCTTCAACCGTTTTATTCCCACCTGCGTCTGTTCTACAAAAAATCCCTCTCCAAGTGCACATAGTTCCTCCGACACACACAAAGGAAATATTTCTTCTAGCTCCTCTTTAACAAAGGTGTTCCAGGTTTCGCAGACATCCGCACTGCCCCTCTTTCTTAGTTCCTCTGCAAAAAGGCGCAGCTTCTCCATACCTTCCGTTGCTTTATAGTAGTGCTCCACGCACCAAAGGAAAGAGGCACGTTTTCCCTGCATCTGATCCATCACATAATCAAGGAAAGAAAGCAGTTCCTGAAGCTTGTCAATTCTTTGCATGCGCATTCGATACCAAGAAAAATAGCCCCCCGTACACGCCATAAGAAAGAGGCAGCTCCCTATCAGCTTTTGCATACCGTTTGTAGTCTCTCGTTGTATACCTGATAAAATCTTCTCCCATTTTCTCCTTTCTGAATTTGCACGTAACGTTCAAAAAGAATAGAACTATGTATTTGCGCAATTCGCATCTTGTTTTCCACCTCCTGCAAACTATCCGCGTGTATCGTTCCGATTACTTTTACACCGGAATAAAGTGCTTTTTGAACCGCATCATAATCCTCCCTTGCCCCTAGCTCATCCACTGCAATGATTTCTTCTCCCATGGAGCGAAGCATAAGTAGGATTCCGCTCTGCTTGGGACAGTTATCTAAAACATCCGTTTTCGGGCCCAAATCATTCTGTGGAACTCCGTGATACAATGCACCAATTTCTGAGCGCTCATCCACCACCCCTACCTTGTATCCCCGGTGCCTTTGATTTCCGTATGACAACAGCCGAATCAGATCTCTTAGAATCGTTGTCTTCCCGGCTCCAGGTCCGGCGAAAATAAGAGTGGAGCACACCCCTGTTTCCTTGTATAACAATTCAAGCACTTCCTTTGCACACCCTATGTGTTGCTTCGCAATTCGAATATTCAGCCCACATATTTCTGACATATTGTAAATGGAAACCTGATTGTACGCTTCGCCTTTTCTCGTAACATGCCCCACCACCCCAACGCGGTGTCCACCTGCGATTGTAAAAAAGCCTTCTTTCATCTCTTCTTCATAGGAATATGGACTATAGTCTGTTAAATACTGTAGCATTTCCTGTATCTCACTATTGGCTACCTTTCCTAGCCATAACCCTCTTTGATTTCCGTAACATAATTCCAATCCGCCCCCTGCCCTGGCGCGAATTTCTTCCAACCCATTGTCATACTCCATACACCATTGTTCTCGAAGTCTTTTGGGCAAATACCTACTCCAATCCATGTACAACCGCCTTTCCTCCCCGTCTTCCTTTTGAGCCGAGGCATAAAAAAAGAGACATAGGAACTCGTTGATTCCCATGTCTCAATATATGACTTGTCTTATAAAATATGACAGTTTCTCATATGAAATTATTCTTTGAAAAGGCGTTGCCCTTTCTTTTACATACGGTCTGGTGCAGAGAAGCCCAATAAATCAATACAGGTCTCTAAAATATCCTTGGTAAGAAGAAGTAACGCAATGTAAGAAGCCTGTACCGAAGCATCCTCTTCTGCAAGAATCTTAGTTCCATGGTAGAAGCCATTGAATGCATTTGCAAGCTCGTAAATATAAGCACATAGCTTATGAGGTGCGCTTTCTTCAAACGCATTCTCCATCACTGCGTTGTAACGAGCAATTGCAAGCATAAGCTCCTTCTGATGATCAGAAGTTGGTGCCTTCATTGCTCCACGGCATGCACCGGCATCCTTTCCACTTGCCTCGTATTTTGCAAGAATGGATTTAATACGAACAATGGTATATAGAATATATGGTCCTGTATTTCCCTCAAAAGAAGTAAATCGATCAATATCAAAAATATAGTCTTTGCTTGCCTGGTTCGAAAGATCTCCATATTTAATTGCAGCAAGTGCAATTGTCTTTGCAGTCTCTCTTGCCTCTTCTTCATCAAAGCTAAGGTCATTTTTCTCAGCTGCGTTCTCTTTAATCTTTTTAAGCATCTCTTCATTGACGCTATCTACAAGATACTCTAAACGCATAACTCCGCCATCACGTGTTTTAAATGGTTTTCCGTCTTTTCCGTTCATCGTACCGAAGCCTAAGAAGGTAAGCTTTGTTTCTGGATTTACAATTCCTGTTTTTCTTGCGCAACGGAAGCACTGAATAAAGTGAAGCTCCTGACGTTTATCTACTACATAGATAATCTCATCTGGCTGGTAATCTTCCATTCTCCAAACCAATGTTGCAAGATCTGTTGTATTATAAAGAGCAGCTCCATCTGATTTAAGAATCATACATGGTGGAATTTCCTTTGTATCCGTCTCCTCAGCGACATCTACTACAAGGGCACCCTCACTTACATAAGCGAAGCCACCATCTTTCATCTTCTGAACCATGTCTGGTACATATGGATCTGCATCGGACTCACCCTTCCACAATTCGAAAGATACATTAAGATTCTCATAATTTCTCTTCAAATCCGTTACCGATACGTTCAAAATATGGTTAAGTAAAGCCTGATATCCTCTTCTTCCCTTCTGTAATTCGAAGGTTGCACGGAGTGCTTCTTCCTTATAGGCCTCATCTTCTTTTGACTTTCCACTTGCAGTTGGATAGATTTCCTCTAACTCAGAAATGGTAAAAGGCGCTTCTTCTGGATACTCGCCTTCATAGCTCTCATCAAAGTAGCAAAGCTCTGGTTTTCTAAGCTTAAGCTCCGTAATGATAAGTCCCATCTGAAGTCCCCAGTCTCCCAAATGTACATCACCAATAACCTTGTGGCCCATATACTTTCCAATACGTTTTACACTTTCTCCAATGATTGCAGAACGTAAATGTCCTACGTGAAGTGGTTTCGCAACGTTAGGTCCGCCATAATCAATCATAATTGTCTTTGGGCTCTCAACCTTATCTAATCCAAATCTTCCAGCATCCTTCTGCATGTTATCCACATACTCGGCAAGAAAATCCCCACTTAACTTTATGTTTAAGAAGCCTGGTTTCACAGACTCTACCATTTCAAACATAGCGTTCTCTTGCAATGCCTCTGCTATTTTATCTGAAATCATGAATGGAGCACATTTGTATTCTTTTGCTGCTGCCATGGCACCATTACACTGAAATTCACACAAATCCGGTCTATTTGATAAAGTAACTCTTCCATATTTCTCGTCGTATCCATTTGCTACGAACGCTTTCGTTACTTCAGTTGAAATTAAATCGATCAGCTTATTCATGTTCATCCTCCTCAATATACTAACGGTTATTGTATCACAGACTTTTTTCTGCCGCAAGCCAATCCCACAGAAGCTTGCACATTCGTTTATTTGCCCCACCGCTTGCCGCCCTATACACAGGGGGAGCACCCTCGAATATCACACATTTCTAAGTTCCTGCATATGCCCTCTTTCGCAAGTTATCTGTCCGACTCCGTCTGGACTTGTGCCGCTTGCTGTACACCAATGGTGGACGGGACGCTGCACCTACCATCGCTAAACAGATGCTCTCAGAATGCTTATTATAAGGCGGCTGCGCAAACTCGCACGATTCGTCTTATGCCTGCCGGCAAGAGATACCGAATCGTGCTCAAACAAGTGCTTCGCCGCC
>JAZUHO010000068.1:0-5026 GCA_045641745.1 Agathobacter sp.
CTGGTTCCGATGTAAAAATTTCTTCCAAGCTGGTTTTTTATCATCGATTTCTCCTGTTCACTCTGGTTCCGATGTAAAAATTTCTTCCAAGCTGGTTTTTTATCATCGATTTCTCCTGTTCACTCTGGTTTCGATGTAAAAATTCTTCCAGGCTAGTTTTCTTGCATCGATTTTTCCCGTTCTAGCTGGTTCCGATGGAAAAAACTTTTCCAACAGGATTTTTCGCATCAATTCCCTACCACCGCAAGATTCCAAGCGATTGTAATAATAGAACAAGCAAGAATGCAGGTGCAACGAAGCGTATCATCAGCTTATATAAATTCTTACGTCCAAATTTACTTCCATCCTTTGTGACTTCATCAATAATTACCTGTGGCTTTACCACCCATCCAAACAGAATACAGGTGACAAGTGATACGATTGGCATGAGAATACTATTACTTATGTAATCCATAACATCTAGAATTTGTGCGACGTCTCCAGTTGGGAGTTTAAATTCAAAATATAGTAAATTATAGCCTAGGCATACGACAATTCCCAATAGCAACGTGTATCCCGTAACCAGTAGGGTGCTTATCTTTCTTGAGAAATGCCAGCGATCCATAATTCCTGATACGATTGCTTCCATAACGGATACTGCAGAGGTTACTGCTGCAAACGTTACCATCAAAAAGAAAAGGATTCCTATAATGATTCCTATTGTGCCCATTTCATAGAATACCTTTGGCAATGACACAAACATCAAGCCAGGGCCCTTGGACATTCCTTCTTTTCCCATAAATGCAAATACGGCTGGAACAATCATTGCACCGGCAAGAAGTGCCACAAATGTGTCGAAAAATTCAATTTGATTAATGGATTTCATTAGGTTGGTATCATCCTTCACATAAGATCCATAGGTTACCATAATTCCCATGGCAACACTTATGGAAAAGAATAGCTGTCCCACCGCATCCAGTAACAATAGAACAAAGCCCTTCATGGTCATCCCTTTAAAATTTGGAATCAGGTAGATACCAAAGCCTTCCATACCCGTTCGTGTCACACCTATTGCATCCGTGTGCTTGAGCGTAATGGAAAACAGCGCAATTCCTACTACCAATATCAATAAAATCGGCATCAATATTCTACTATATTTTTCAATTCCCTTATTCACGCCACGGAAGACAACAAAAGCCGTCATTCCAAGGAAAATCAGCATCCAAACCATTGGCGAAACAGTACTTGTAATATGTCCCGTAAAGTATCCGTCATCCGCTGCATTCTTCCCTTGCCCACTGAAATAGGCAAATAAGTATTTCAAAACCCATCCGCCAATTGCACAATAATACGGCAGAATAATCACGGGAACAATCCATGCTAATACTCCATTAAATCGAAATCCTTTGTGGATAACACCGTATGCGGTTAACGGGCCTTGTTTCGTCTTTCTTCCCATTGCCACTTCTGTTGTCAAAAGAGCGAAGCCAAATGTCAATGCCAGTATAATATAAACAAAAATAAAGGTTCCTCCACCATGCTTTGCTGCAAGGTAAGGAAATCTCCATATGTTTCCCAAGCCTACCGCACTTCCTGCTGCAGCCATAACAAATCCAACCGAACCAGAAAAACTACTTCTTTTATGTGTGTTTCCTTTATTCATCACAAGTCCTCCTTTTCTATTCACAATTTTACGCATTAATGCTTTAAAGTGCAAGGAGCCAAAAGTGCTTCTACCGTCCCAAAAGTGTTTCACCCTTGAAACAGTAGAAGCAACTTACTTCCCTTACGCCTATACGTACTCTTTTCCTTGCTTTGCTAATCGATTTAATGCACTAAAGACTGCACGTACCGATGCCCTTGTAATATTCGAGCTTACTCCTACACCAAATGTGACATTTCCCATTCGATTGTCCTTCATCTGGATATAAGCTGCGGCCTTCGCATACGATCCCTCTGACAATGCATGCTCGTCATAATTTAGTATTGTCACATCCACAGCACTTACACATTGACGAATCGCAAGTTTTACAGCATCAATTGGTCCATTTCCCTTTGCTTCTGAGTGAATCAATTCTCCTCGATATTTGAATTCCAAAGCAACCTTCGTTTCATCGTCTGCCTGGTCATCCTCCACCTTAAGGGCAACAAGTTCAAACGGATCTTTTCCTGTCAAATACTCTGCCTCAAAGGCTTGCATAATACGGCTCGGTGCAACTTCTCCACCTTCCACCTCCGAGATATGCTGAATTACATCCGCGAATTCGCGGTGCATTGCTTTCGGCAATTTGTATCCGTACACCGTACTCATTACAAAGGCTACTCCGCCTTTTCCAGACTGGCTGTTAATTCGTACCACTGGCTCATATTCTCGTCCCACATCCGCCGGGTCAATTGGAAGATACGGAACCTCCCAATAGGAAAGCTTGCGTTCCTTAAGTGCCGTCTCACCTTTATTGATTGCATCCTGATGCGAGCCAGAAAAAGCGGTGAATACGAGCTTTCCTGCATAAGGATGTCTCATTCCTACCTTCATCTTGCAGCAACGCTCATAGACCTCTATAATTTCATTTACATTTTCAAGATTAAGCTCTGGATTAATTCCTTGTGAAAACATGTTGTATGCAATCGTAAGAATGTCCACATTTCCAGTTCGTTCCCCATTTCCAAACAGGGTTCCCTCTACACGATCCGCACCTGCAAGCATCGCAAGCTCTGTTGCTGCCACGCCTGTTCCACGATCATTATGCGGATGTACAGACAGGATGATATTTTCTCTATCCTCGAAATGCGTGCTCATCCACTCAATTTGATCCGCATATACATTCGGTGTATTCATCTCCACCGTTGCAGGTAAGTTAAAAATAATCGGATTCTCATTGGCATGATTCCATTCTTTCTGCACTGCAGTACAGATTTCAAGCGCAAAGTCAAGCTCCGTTCCTGTAAAGCTCTCTGGACTGTATTCCAGCTGAATGTTTCCATCAAAGCTTTGCATTCTTTCTTTCACCATTCTTGTACCATCGATGGCAATCTGTATAATCTCAGGACGGTCCATATGGAAAACCACATCACGCTGCAATGTAGAAGTTGAATTGTAGATATGAACCACGACATTCTTAACTCCCTGAATTGCTTCAAAGGTTTTATCAATCAAATTCTCACGGCACTGCGTCAATACCTGCACTTTTACGTCATCTGGAATCATATGTTCATCAACAAGCTTACGTAAAAAATCGTACTCTATCTGCGATGCCGCTGGAAATCCAATCTCGATTTCCTTAAATCCCAGCTTCAATAACAGTTGAAACATCTCAACCTTTTCTTCCACATTCATTGGCTCAATCAAGGCCTGATTTCCATCTCTTAAATCAACCGAGCACCAAGTTGGAGCCTTCATAATTTCCTTGTTCGGCCATTGGCGCTGTGGAAGTTCCACCACTGGAACACGCTTATAACGCTTGTAATTTAACATATTCCCACTCTCCTTATATTTCGCTTAAAAGTTTTTCCTAATATTTACACATAACTGTCTGTTAACGCATCCATAACCCTATCGAATACTCCAGACACACTTCCATAATCACCTGCTATAATCGTATACTATAGCACATTCCGCTGTTTTGTTCAAATGAAAACAAACTATTTCTTTAGAATCGTTTTTTCTCTTCCAATTTGCGAAAAAGAGACATCACTTTCCTGTGATATCCCTTTTTGATACTACTCTTTTAATCTCCAAGTCCAGCTTGAATTTCTTCTACTAATGCTGCAAGTGCCGCTTGCTCATCCTCTCCGTCGCATATCAAATTTATCTCATCGCCAGATTTGATGCATGCGCCTAAAACGCTCAATACGCTTTTTGCATTTGCAGTATTTGCAAGGTTTGGTCCATACATAAAACTAACACCACACTGGTAACGCATTGCTGCCTTACATAAATTTCCTGCTGGTCTTAAATGAAGTCCTGTCGGATTCTTTATCGTTACTTTTTGCTGTACCATGTCTCCCCCCTCCGTTAAATAATAACATCGGTAATTAACTTTGCTAGCTTATGTGCTTCTTCGTCGATTTCCTGCTGATTTTTACCTTCAATCATTACTCGAACAAGTGGCTCTGTACCAGATGGACGGATAAGAACACGTCCCTCGCCATCAAATTTCTTCTCTAACTGCGCAATTGCCTCGGCAATCTCCGCGTACTCCATATAGCTCTCTTTTTTGTGGTTCGGAACCTTTGCATTGACAAGTGCCTGTGGCAAAACTTCCATAATGGACGCCAACTCAGATAGTGGTTTCTTTGTTGCAACCATAACCTCTAAAAGGTGAAGCGCACTTAAGAGTCCATCGCCGGTTGTATTGTCATCCAGGAAAATAACATGTCCCGATTGTTCTCCGCCCAAATTGTATCCATTCGCCAACATATTTTCTAACACATAGCGATCTCCAACTTTTGTTTTCTCGATATGAAGATTTTGCTCTTTTCCCATCAGTGTGAATCCAAGGTTAGTCATTACGGTAACTACAACCGTATCCTTCTTGAGTTTCCCTTGTTCCTTAAGGAATTTGGCACAGATTGCCATAATCTGATCTCCATCTACCAAATTTCCTTTCTCGTCCACTGCCAACATACGATCGGCATCACCATCAAAAGCAATTCCACAGTCTGCTTTCTCTGCCACTACACGAGCCTTCAACTCATTCATGTGTGTGGATCCGCAATTTGCATTGATGTTGGTTCCATCTGGTTCAACGTGAATTGCTATCAATTCTGCTCCAAGCTCCTTTAATGCCTTCACAGAGGTATAGTGAGAAGCTCCTTCTGCACAATCGATTACAATTTTCATTCCTGACAAATCAACTGGCACACACTTCTTTTCAAATTCTACATACTCATCCTTGATGTCAAATCGATATTCAATCTTACCAATTTCGGCACCTGTCGGGAATTTGATTGGTTCCATATTTTTACGAATTACATCCTCAATCTCATCCTCTAATTCATCCGAAAGCTTATATCCTTCTCCGTTGAAAAACTTAATTCCATTAAA
>JAZUHO010000069.1:0-5022 GCA_045641745.1 Agathobacter sp.
TGTAATTCCTTTCATGCTGTACCATTGCATACTTTTAAGACATGCAACCGCCTGTAAAACGGTTGTGCGTAGGGCTATTTTGCGGTTGCAACCCATTATTATCAGCTGAAGGGCATTGTGCAACCCACCTGAAAATTGACAAAATCAAATGCATGTAACGCTTCTGCGGTCGGCGTTGCCGACCGCTGTGATCGATGGGGGGGTGCAAACCCAACCCACCCATCTTTCTCCTGCTTCGAAATCGTCCACGAAATATTCCCCCAAAATATAGGGGTGTGGGCTTAGCCCGCATTCGGCAAAAGTGGGGCGGGAAAGCGTATGGCGCGAAACCGTACCACAAATGCGAAACTTGCCATGCCGTAAAACGGCATGCTCCTAATTTGCGTTTCTCCGTTCCAAACGTGCTCGCCAGTTGACATTCATGCGGTGCTGTCTTTGAAGTATACGACGTATTTTGAGACGTTCATGCTCGTCATCGATGCGCTGCTTTGCGATGTAATCCCGATACTGAATTGCCAAAACGAGAGGTTCGATATGATAGAGCAGGTTGCCGTTGCGTATACCGTAGGTGGTGAACATCTTTGTAACTGTGATAGCACTCGTGCGACTTGCGATTCTCCAGATAGAGAAGGTAGGCATAGACCGCCAGTTCACCGGCAGAGAGATTTAACGAAAAGATTTCATTCGGCAACGTGAAGTAATGTGAGCGAGCGCTCGGCTTATTCCAACTATTACGTGACATGAAAAAAACACCTCCTTACTGCTTCTATTATGCAGCAAAGAGGTGTACCAAAGTACGGACAGTGCGGGAGAATGGTTGTAAATGCTGACAAATTTCTGCATATCAGCCTTGCGAAATTTGGTGAATTGTAGTAACATAATATTTGGTAAAATATATTATTTAATAAAACAAAAATGACGAACAGAGCCTTGTTCGTATGTGTAAGCTAACACTTAAGATAGTAATGGAGATTCCGTGTAAAGTCGAGAGGGAAAAGAGTAGTTTGATTATGGAATGTGCAAAAAAAAGAAACCTCAAAAATTATGCAATTGGGATTCTAATGGCAATTGGCTTCTATCTTGCCAGCATGTCTGTTGGATCGATTTTTAATGTTCTAATTTCATTTGCTGCAGGATATAGAAAGTACAGCGATTTTATTAACAGCGGCAATATTGCAGGATTTCTTGCCATAATTTTTGCTGGGCTGGCAAACCATATTCTGACTGGCTGGCTAACCGTAAATATAATGGCCAAATACGGAAGAAAGCAGAACTGCATAACAAAGTGGTTCTTTAGAAGTGCTGCCATAGCCATTGTGGTCTTAGCAGTCATTGTTATCCCGCTTTTGTTCTCGAATACTCCCGGATGGCTAATTTACTTGTCGCATTCTGTAAGTATTCTTCTATTTGGAAGAAGAAAAGTCAAAAAGAACCTTGAAGAACAAGCTCTGGCATTATCAAAATCAAATAATGAGAATGATGTCAGCAATTTTGTACATGTGGATCCGGTCATTCAGGTCAACGTTCAGCCAACCGCGCCAGAACAAAATAAATCCATTTTTTGCCATAAATGTGGCGTAAAACTTGACGCGAATACTCAGTTTTGCCATAAATGCGGAACGAAAGTTGCGAGATAGGAGGAGAATATGCCAGCAATTATCGGTATTGCCCTGTGGGCATTGATTCCCGGGTTCATTGCTAAAAAGAAAGGTAGAAATTTTTGGGGATATTTTTTCTTGAGCTTTTTGATTACGCCTCTTATAACAATGATTATTACGGCGTGTCTAAAGAATACATCTGTTGAATTAGATCATTCAAACGATAATGTAATTGAAACAACTGTTGTACCAGAGACCACCGAAACAAGCCTATCTCTCCCTGACAACACATTACCCCAGGCATCTTTGTCAAGCAGCCAGTCTTTGAATGAGAACCATGTTGAAGAATCTGCTGAGGAAATGCCTATTATGCGAAAAATTCAATTTTGCCGAAGATGCGGATTCAAACTTATTGATGGCAGCATTTTTTGTAGCAAATGTGGAAATAGGATTGAAAACGAGGATGAAGTGAGATTATTATGAGTTATGAATTATTCCAACAAGGGCCGGCTGTTTATGTCCCGATCATTCTTCTTTCACTTATAATCACACTTGGAGCATATTGTGCGTTTCCTCTCATATTTGCAAAGTTCAGGAAAAAAATCATAACGAAAAAGAAGTATAGGGTGCTTTGTTACTGCGTAAATCTTGCTGTTATGGCACTGTTTATTGTAAAAAATGGTGCGTCTTCGGGTGGCCCTTACATTTTATGGACTTGGGTATTCTCTGCAGCAGGTATCAAAATTCTAGAAAGCAAGAGCATCCTTGAGAAATATCACTGTCAGGGTGAAGCGAGTGTTGCAACACATTCAATGGGCGATAATTATGTAGCCGCCAATTCAGAGACACCTGAAAGCGTCATTGCAATCGTTGATGATTCTTCTACCCCAAAAGAACACCCTCAAATCAAGTTCTGCTGGAAATGTGGTTTTGAATTGATTGAGGGAAGCGAATTTTGCAGTAATTGCGGAACAAAAATCAAAAAGGAGACGAATGTATGAATTGTCCAAAATGTAATTCAATTATTCCTAATGATAGCGAATTTTGCCAGTTTTGCGGTGCAAGGATTGAAAACAAAACAGCTATAAATATACCTACACAAAGTGTAGTAAAGGGAGAGATAGAACCAATCAAGCAAGAAAATACTAATGCTCCAGTTTTTATTGTGTCTTCAAATGACGATCAAACGGTTCACGAGTTAGAAAAAGAGAACTCGAAAGAGCCACACTGCAAAGTTTGCGGGGGACGGATTGATAGCAAGACAAAGAAGTGTGAGTCATGCGGTAAGCAATACTTTAAGCTTAGACCATCGGTTCTCGCAGTTGCACTTTTGGCAGTTTTTCTTGTTGCATCAATCGGATATAATGTTTATCAATTCCTTGCCAGTAAAGATAGCATTAACAAGATTTCTTCTTTGGAATGTACTGTTTCAGCGCAAAAAGCGGATATTTCCTCGCTCAAGTCTCAAACTGAAAATAACAATGACAAAGCAGAAGCATATGATGATTTAATTTCGGCTTTAAGCTATGGGAATATTGGATATGCGTCAAGTAATTTTCAATCAAGCGAGAGTGTAATTGTTGTTAAGAAGACTGAACAGAATAGGAAGTTTATTCTAACAGCGAACTGGCCAAACGGTGGTACAGTAGACACATCATATTCGCCGACTTTTCCAACCGCATATGTTTCATTTGATAATGACGAGTGGGACACATCCACGACTATGACGGTTGAACCAGTTAGAGCAGGTATCACGACTGTAACATTCTCGAATGATGTTGATGGCCGGGTATTCAAGGTAATAATAGTTGTTACTGATTAAGGAGAAAACATATGTCAATTCCACGAAAATTTGAAGTGAACTGTCCAAAATGTGGTAAGAGATATCAGACAACGGTATTTGAAAGTATCAACTCTGATTTTGCTCCTAATGTGGCAGAAACTATCATTAGCGGTGAGAGGTTTAATGGGACCTGCCCAAAATGCGGTTTTGTTGCTCATCTCGAGTACGATGTACTTTACCACGATATGAAGCATGGTGCAATGATATGGGTGATCCATAATAATAACGACCAAAAAATTGCTGAAGTTCGTTCAATCCCTGCATTACATAAAACAACTCGAATTGTAGCCAATATGAATGAGTTGCGAGAAAAAGTCGCGTGTTTAGAAGCTGGAAAAGATGATAGAATTGTTGAACTCTGCAAGTTCTTTTTATCTGCGCAATTAATGGATCAGCAACCGGATTATAAGCTCAGAAATGCTTTTTATACCTTTTCCGAGGGAAAGAACATAGTATTTTTCTATGATGACAAAGGAAAAGAACTGTGCTGCTACTTAGAGAATCAGATATATGATTTAATAAGCAATATGTTTGCGACTCCGTTAAGTCAGATGGACAACTCACCGTACAAAATAATCAACCGCGATTGGGCTGCGGACTTTTTTCAATTGCTTCCAACAGTCGATGCAGATCTATCGGAAGAACAAGATATGAGTGCAGACGAAGATACAGCCGATTCCGAAATGAGCGAAAATAAAGGCTCGAATGATACTGAGGTACAAATGGAGAATGACAAAAATTCTTCTTTTGAAGAAGATGCCGAATTGCAGCCGCTGAAAAGGACTTTGTTCTGCCGGAAATGCGGAGCCAAATTGCTTTCAGACAGTCTTTTTTGTAGTTATTGTGGAACAAAAGTTATTTTCTAGAAATGGCTGCGATGAGGAGCATCACATCACGGCATAACACGTGATTCATTATTTAGACTCTACTACTGCTATGCAGTTTATGACCCTTGTTGCAGCAATATTCTAACAGCGTTTTTTCAGAAAATTGAAGAAAAACGAAAGCGCAACAGAGGATTTATGATCTCGTTTTCATTTTGCTCCTATTCTTTGTTTACTGTGGCTCAAAAATTGACAAGGATAGCCAGCAGAAAAGACTTGCAATAACCGTCATGTATGGTATACTGCAACACAACTGAATGAAACGCAATTCTCCCCTTTCAGAGCATCACAGCATCATAGCATCACTGCTCTGGGAGGGGAGAATTTTTGACATCATCAAAAAATCACCGAGTATATACAATGTAGGAAAACTTCCGTATAGCATCAAAAAAGCATCATTTTGCCATAGCATCATCTTCAGAGCATCATCGTCACACATTCCTATGTTTCCAAAAGATTGCTAATAGATCTCCAAACTACCAAATTCTGGGGAAAATGATGCCCTAAAACGCGACAATAGAAAATTCGCAAACCGTTGGTATCAAAGGGATTGCGGCGATATAGACTCGCTCCAAAACCGCGTGTCGAGAGTTCGAGTCTTTCTACCCCTGCCAGGAAAACACCTGATTTCGTATGAAATCGGGTGTTTTTCGTTACTTTTCGGGGTGAAATGTTTCATAAAGCAAGAAAATGATGC
>JAZUHO010000070.1:0-9967 GCA_045641745.1 Agathobacter sp.
AGAATTGTTGGAACATTTGAATCCTGGTGGCAAAGTAATTATTGGTGATATTGCATTTGAATCAAAAAAGGAAATGAAGGAGCAGCTTAAGGAGGTTCCGAAGTCTTTGAGAAAGCATGATTTTCCATTGCTTCATCAGGAAGCAGTGAAAGATTTTCCAGAATTGAACTGGACAAAGATTTCGGGATGTGCTGCGATTATGGAAATAGAACGATAATAATGGGGGCTGCAAGGAGTATTCTTGTAGCCCTTTTTTCTGGGGGTATAGGATATTTTAGATTTTAAATACACGGAGAGAAACTTAATATGAATTATGGTGCAATAAAGTATTGTGATGTGGCAAATGGTATTGGATGTAGAACGGTACTATTTGTCTCTGGCTGTAGAAACCATTGTAAAGGGTGCTTTCAGCCTGAAACATGGGATTTTGATTATGGAAAACCATTTACGAAGGAAGTGGAGGAAGAAATTTTTGCATCCCTAGAACCGGACTATGTGAGTGGTATCACTCTTTTAGGCGGGGATCCATTCGAAGAGGAGAATCAAAGAGGGCTTGTAGGCTTTATGCAGGAACTGCGTCGACGCTTTCCGCAAAAAAGTGTGTGGGCATATACCGGGTATGTATATGAGGACTTGCAGACTGGCGGGAAGAAGCATTGTGAGGTGTCCGATGATTTCTTAAAGACCATCGACGTTTTAGTGGACGGTAAATTTGTTGAGGAACAGAAGGATATTCGCTTAAAATTTCGAGGATCTGCAAATCAACGCATAATTGATTTGAAAAAAACGAAGGAACTTGGTACAATCGTTCTTGCTATGGAATAGATAAGGTTATTAGAAATGCGTATTGAGGAGAAAGTTTGCAATGAAGAAGAGCTGGAGAGCATTTATGTCGATTGTATGTTATACCGTAGGTCTTGTGGGGGCAATCTATTTTGGCGGTTGGCTAATGCTAATTCAACCAATTAATCAAATTTGGGAAGCGTATCAGCAGCAAGTACTTAATTGGCATATGTTGCTAGTTGCAATTATTAAGATTGCACTATCCACAACAGTGGCTGGCGCTGTATGGTGCACAGGATATATTGGTTACAATCATTTTATTGGAACCGAGGACGAATACGATCGCTTGATGGCGGAATTAAAGAAGGAGCGGGAAGCGAAGCGAGCGCAGAAAAGAGAGGCAAATCAGACTTCTTCTGATGCCAAAAAGGAATAGATTCGGAGAAAAGAGAGGTTTATGTTTTGATTTTACGAATACCAGAATATTATGATGAATTTTCGTGTATAGCGGATAAATGTACAGATAGCTGCTGCGCAGGATGGGAAGTGAATGTGGATGAAGATTCCCATGATTACTATTGTACTGTGCCAGGTGAAATTGGTGATAGATTACGTGCTGCAATGTATCAGGATGAAGATGGTGATTATGGATTTAAGCTACAAGAAAAAGAGCGTTGTCCATTTTTGAACGATAGGAATCTATGTGATTTAGTGATTGCGATGGGAGAGGAATCTCTATGTGAGGTATGCACAGATTATCCTCGCTTTTTCTGGGATTACGCCAATGTGAGACAAAAAGGAATTAGTATTTCTTGTGAGGAAGCGGGGCGTATTATGTTTTCCAAGGAAGAACCGCTTACTTTTGTGGAAATTCAGCTGGAAGATGGCATGGAGCAGACAGAAGAATTAGTGGAAGATTCCTGTGATGAGGAAATGGAATGTGCTTATGTATGCGATGAAGAGGAAGACGAGGATCCTAATTGGGTTACATTCTTGGAATTCGCACAAAAGAATGCAATTCTGTTGCTGCAGAACCGTAAGGAAGAGATTGGAATTCGTGTAAATCGTTATCTTTCCTATTTACGTCAGGTGCAGGACTATTTCAACGGATTAATGGGAAATGAGGTATGTCCGGAGGAAGCGAATCAGCTTTATCAAAAGGTAAAGAATTTGCCGGAGGAAGATTTCGCTTTTTCGAATGGAATATTGGGAGAGCTTACTTATGAAAGCTATCTCATTAGACGCGACGTATTTGATCAGATGGAAAATTTGAATAAAGATTGGGTGAAGCTAAAACAACAAATGTGCGAAACTCTGACCGAGGATAGTTACGATTCGATTCGAGATAATTTCGCCAAAAATGAGGGATGCTTACAAAGAGATTATGAGCATTTACTTGTTTATTATACGTTCCGGTTCTTTATGCAGGCGGTATATGATTATCGTATTCTTGCGAAAGGACTTATGGCAGTTGCATTTACACGTTTTCTGTATGAAATGGATATGGTGCGTTTTGTAGAAAATGAGCAGGTGTACGGACGTTGGGACCGCATTAATGTGGCTCACATTTTGGCACGAGAAGTGGAGCATTCGGAAGAAAACGTAGAACTTGCAGAGGAAGAATTTTCTTTCATATAGCATTTTTGGGGGATAGATAAATGGAACAACAAGTTACAGTTGAGCAATTGCGAGAAAAGATTGCATCACGACGATATAAGGATAAAGAACAAAAGTTACAATTGGCGAATAAAATTATGTTGATTACCTATATGGTGATGCAATTTGGGATTCTATTTAATACCGTTTTTGTTATGTTACAAACGGGAATGAATGTAATTTTGGGAATTACCTACGGTTGTGCAATTGTTGCAACTATCTTATGTATTGCACAATATGCACGAAAATATGAGCACATGAATAAGTTCTGTATAGGTGGATTTGTCGTTGTGTATTTTTTGGCATTATTGGCAAATGAGAATGATTGTGCGGTTGCGGCTCCGCTTCCTTTACTAACAGCACTTATGGCATATAATGATCGCAAAACAATGCGTTTTGCATGTATAAGCTTTGCGGTGGCAGAAATTATTCGGTTTGTTATGCTTGGAGGCGGATTGCTTACCAGTGCAAACACACTGAACCATGAGATGGCAGTGCTTTCTGTTTTACTGGTTGGACTGGTTGTGGTATATCAGGCTACAAAGATATCTTGGCGATTTAATCATGATGCGATGTACTCTATGAAGGATGAGCATGAGATACAACGTATGATTATGGCGGATGTTTTGGAAATTGCCAAAAATGTGCAAGTACAAACAGGTGAAGCCAATCTAAAAATGGATGAATTGTTTTCGAGTGCACAGAATATTGATGAAGTGGTGTCACAGATTACACAAGGAACGCAGAATACGGCGGACAATATTCAAAACCAAACGGTAATGACACAGAATATCCAAGAGGCAATTAATGATGCGGCAGATCAAACAACGATGGCTGTAGAAAAAGTAAACTCTTCTATGGATACGGTAAAAAATAGCATAGTTACGATGGAAGAACTGAGTCATCATTCTGGAAACATAGCTGCTACGAATGCAAAGGTAGTAAGTTCTATGGAGAATTTGAAAAGTAAGACAGAAGATGTTCGACAGATTACAGATATGATTCTCAATATTTCAAGTCAGACGAACCTGCTTGCGTTGAACGCAAGTATTGAGGCTGCAAGAGCTGGTGAGGCCGGAAGAGGATTTTCTGTTGTGGCAGAGCAAATTCGTCAGCTGGCAGAGCAGACTAAGAATTCGACGGTAAGCATAACAGAAATTGTAGAACAGCTAGGCTCATATTCACAAGAGGCTTCCGATTCTATACAAGAATCATTGAATGCAACGGAACAACAGATTACATTAATTAGTCGAGCTTCCAATGATTTTGAGGAGTTACGAAACAATATGGAAAGTCTTACAGACACCATGTCGGATATTGATGCGATGATAGATGATTTGAAAGAATCAAACAATGCAATTGTGGATAGTATTAGTCATTTGTCTGCAACTAGCCAACAGATTTCGGCAAGTAGTGCAGAAGCATTGGAATATACAGATGAGAATAAGCAGGGTAGTGAGAATGTAAGGGAATTGTTGAATCAAGTATTAGAATGTTCTCATGAATTGGATAAGTATATGTAGAATTAATCATGAAATAAAAGATAGGCGTCTATGTTATCTCGTTAAGAGAATAACATGGACGCCTTTTTTACTTACGAGGAAAATCCTATAAGTTAAAAACGCTCCGCGGGGATGCGACTGATAGGAATTCCTTTCTTATCATTTAAAAATATTTCGTATAAATTATGTGGCAATAATGAGAGATTAGTTATCGCTTTCATCGTCAGCAGACATATTGTATACCTGACGCTTTCTTGCCATTGCATCGGATTCAAGATATTCATCGTAGGTTGAAATCTTATCAATCATGGTTCCGTCTGGAAGGAATTCAATAATTCGATTTGCAGTGGTCTGAACAACCTGGTGATCTCGGCAGGCAAAGAGAATAACGCCGGAGAACTTCATCATACCGTTGTTTAATGCGGTAATACTTTCCATATCTAAGTGGTCCGTTGGCTCATCGAAGATTAAAACGTTGCTGGCCATAATCATCATACGAGAGAGAAGTACACGAACTTTTTCTCCTCCGGATAACACACGCATTTTCTTTACACCGTCCTCGCCGGCAAAGAGCATACGTCCAAGGAAGCCACGAACATAAGTAGCATCTTTGATTTCTGAGAAAGTTGTTAACCAATCTACAATGATATCATCGGTATCAAAGATTTTTGTATTATCTTTAGGGAAGTATGACTGACTGGTTGTTACACCCCATTTGTAGGTTCCTTCATCTGGCTCTAACTCTCCAGCAAGAATCTTAAAGAGTGTTGTTTTTGCAAGCTCGTTTCCACCTACGAAAGCAATCTTATCATCATGTCCTACAATAAAGGAAACATTGTCTAATACTTTAACACCATCGATCGTCTTAGAGATACCTTCTACAGTAAGTACTTCGTTACCAATTTCACGCTGTGGACGGAAATCAATATATGGGTACTTACGGCTTGATGGACGAATTTCATCTAACTGGATTTTTTCTAAGGCACGTTTACGAGAAGTTGCCTGTTTTGATTTAGAAGCATTGGCAGAGAAACGCGAGATGAAATCCTGTAACTCTTTGATTTTCTCTTCTTTCTTCTTGTTTGCTTCTTTCATCTGGCGAACAATCAACTGACTTGACTCATACCAGAAATCGTAGTTTCCAGCGTAAAGCTGAATTTTTCCGTAATCCATATCCGCAATGTGTGTACATACTTTGTTTAAGAAGTAACGGTCATGGGATACCACGATAACGGTGTTTTCAAAGTTGATTAAGAACTCCTCTAACCAGGCGATAGCATCCATATCTAAATGGTTGGTAGGCTCGTCGAGAAGAAGGATATCCGGGTTGCCGAAAAGTGCCTGAGCAAGCAAGACCTTTACCTTTAATGCACCTGGAAGTTCTGACATTGTCATATAGTGATAGTCAGTTTCGATTCCAAGACCGTTAAGGAGAGTAGCTGCGTCTGATTCAGCATTCCATCCATCCATATCCGCGAATTCTGCCTCAAGTTCACTTGCGCGAATTCCATCTTCATCTGAGAAATCTTCTTTCATGTAGATTGCGTCTTTTTCTTTCATAATTTCGTAGAGACGCTTATTACCCATAATAACAGTATCCAGTACGGTGAATTCATCATACTTGAAGTGATCCTGCTGCAAGAAAGAAAGACGCTGACCAGGTGTAATGGCAATTTCACCACTGGTTGCTTCTAACTGTCCAGAAAGAATTTTTAAAAAGGTTGATTTACCAGCACCGTTGGCACCGATTAAACCATAACAGTTTCCTTCTGTAAATTTAACATTTACGTCCTCAAAGAGGGCTTTTTTACCTAATCGTAAAGTGATATTATTTGCACTAATCATGTGAATGACCTTTCTTATTTATAATAATGTGTAAATTGCAATCGTTTCTATTTTAACGTAATTTTTACATTTTGCAAGCGTTTTCATGAAATCGTCGCTTTTTCTGCGCGTTTTGTAGGAAAAGGCGACGACGAGTTTCGACAAATTGTTCTTATTTTTGAACAAGCGAAAACGTTTACATGTTTTCAGGAAAGTGATAAACTTTTAACATGAATAAACTGAGTGTACTGCGTGATACTTTTTTCACAATGTATCTCATCAAATACAAGGAGGAATAACTATGCCTAGAGCAAAACAATCTATGGATGGAAACACCGCTGCAGCTCACGTAGCTTATGCTTACACAGAAGTTGCTGGTATCTATCCAATCACACCTTCAAGTCCTATGGCTGATTCTGTAGATCAGTGGTCTGCAGCTGGACTTAAGAACATTTTTGGAAACACTGTTAGAGTGGTAGAGATGGAGTCTGAGGCTGGTGCTGCAGGAACTGTTCATGGTTCATTAGCTACTGGTGCTCTTACAACAACATTTACAGCTTCACAGGGTCTTTTACTTATGATTCCTAACATGTACAAGATCGCTGGTGAGCAGTTACCATGTGTATTTGACGTATCTGCACGTACAGTATCTTCACATGCATTAAATATTTTTGGTGATCACAGTGACGTATACGCTTGTCGTCAGACAGGTTTCGCTATGTTATGTGAGACAAACCCACAGGAAGTTATGGACTTAAGCCCAGTTGCCCATTTAGCAGCTCTTGAAGGAAAAGTTCCATTCATCAACTTCTTCGATGGATTCCGTACATCTCATGAGATTCAGAAAATCGAGAAATGGGATTACGAAGACTTAAAAGAGATGTGTCCAATGGATGCTGTTGCTGAGTTCAGAGCACATGCATTAAATCCAAACCATCCAGCAGCTCGTGGATCACACGAGAATGGAGATATCTTCTTCCAGCACAGAGAGGCTTGTAACAAAGCTTACGATGCACTTCCAGCTGTTGTAGAGAAGTACATGAACAAAGTAAATGAGAAGCTTGGAACAAACTACGGTTTATTCAACTACTACGGAGCAGAGGATGCTGAGCGTGTAATCATCGCTATGGGATCTATCAATGACGTAGCAGAAGAAGTTATCGATTACTTAACAGCTAAGGGAGAGAAAGTTGGTCTTGTAAAAGTTCGCTTATATCGTCCTTGGTCTTCAGAAGCTCTTCTTAAAGTTATTCCAAAAACAGTTAAGAAGATCGCTGTATTAGATAGAACAAAAGAGCCAGGTTCTCTTGGAGAGCCATTATACCTTGACGTTGCTACAACTCTTCGTGAGGCTGGTATGAACGATGTCGTATTAGTTGGTGGACGTTACGGATTAGGTTCTAAAGATACTCCTCCTTCATCTGTATTTGCTGTATATACAGAGTTAGAGAAAGATGCTCCAAAGCATCGTTTCACACTTGGTATCGTTGATGACGTTACTAACTTAAGCTTACCAGAGGTTAAACCAGCTCCAATTACATCTGCACCTGGAACAAAAGAGTGCAAATTCTGGGGACTTGGTGGAGATGGTACTGTAGGTGCTAACAAGAACTCTACTAAGATTATCGGTGACCATACAGATAAATATATTCAGGCTTACTTCCAGTATGACTCTAAGAAGACTGGTGGTATCACAATTTCTCACTTAAGATTTGGTGATAACCCAATCAAGAGCCCATACTACATCAACCAGGCTGACTTCGTAGCATGTCATAACCCAGCATACGTTATCCAGGGTATGAAGATGGTACAGGATGTTAAACCAGGCGGAGTATTCATGATTAACTGCCAGTGGTCAGATGAAGAGTTAGGCGAGCACTTAAACGCTGAAGCTAAAAAATACATTGCTGACAACAACATTCAGCTTTACACAATCAACGCTATTGATAAAGCAATCGAAATCGGAATGGGCAAGAGAACTAACACAATTCTCCAGTCTGCATTCTTCAAATTAGCAGATGTTATGCCAATCGATGAGGCTGTTGAATTCATGAAACAGGCAGCTAAGAAGTCTTACAGCAAGAAGGGTGATGCAGTAGTTGAGATGAACTACAAAGCAATCGATGCTGGTGTAGACGCTGTACATAAAGTAGAGGTTCCAGCTTCTTGGTCTAACCCAGAGGCAGATGCTCCTAAAGCAGCTAGAACAGGACGTCCAGAGGTTGTTAAGATGGTTAACGATCTTCTTGAGCCAATCTCTAAGATGGATGGAGATAGCCTTCCAGTATCTGCATTCGTTGATATCGCTGATGGTCAGTTCGAGACAGGTGCTTCTGCATACGAGAAACGTGGTACTGCTGTAAATGTTCCAGAGTGGGATCCAGAGAAATGTATCCAGTGTAACAACTGTGCATTCGTATGTTCTCATGCTACAATTCGTCCATTCTTACTTTCAGAGGATGAAGTAAAAGCAGCACCAGCTAACATCAAACTTGCTGATACAAAGCCAAAAGCAGGCGAATTCAAATATACAATGTCAGTTACTCCACTTGACTGTATGGGATGTGGTGAGTGTATCACAGTATGTCCTACAGCAGCTATCAAGATGGTTCCACAGGAATCACAGGCAGCAGAGCCGCCAGTATTTGATTACTTAGTTGCAAACGTTGGTAAGAAAGATAGCGGATTATCTGATTTGACTCCTAAGGGATCACAGTTCAACCAGCCATTACTTGAGTTCTCAGGTTCTTGTGCAGGATGTGCTGAGACATCTTACGCTAGATTAATTACACAGCTCTTCGGTGAGCAGATGTACATCTCTAACGCAACAGGATGTTCATCAATTTGGGGTAACCCAGCAGCTACTTCACCATACACAGTAAACAAAGACTCTAAGAAGGGTCCAGCTTGGTCTAACTCATTATTCGAGGATAACGCTGAGCACGGTTTAGGAATGTATGTTGGACAGAAATATCTTCGTGATATGGCTATCGAGTCTGCAAAAACTTGCGCTTCAAGCGACAAAGCATCTGCAGAGTTAAAAGCAGCATTCGATGCATTCGAAGCTACAGTTAACGATACAAAAGCAAATACTCCAGCAGCAGAGGCATTAATCGCTGAGTTAGAGAAAGCAGCAGAAGCTGGATGTCCAGACGCTAAAGCAGCTCTTGACAAGAAAGATTACCTTGCTAAGAAATCTGTATGGATCTTCGGTGGAGATGGATGGGCATATGACATCGGATTCGGTGGATTAGACCATGTACTTGCTTCTGGCGAGAACGTAAACGTTATGGTATTCGATACAGAGATGTACTCTAACACAGGTGGACAGGCTTCTAAGGCTTCTAACATCGGTGAGGTATGTCAGTTCGCAGCAGCTGGTAAAGAAATCGGAAAGAAATCTCTTTCTGAGATCGCTATGAGCTACGGATATGTATACGTTGCACAGATCGCTCTTGGAGCAAACCCAGCACAGGCTGTTAAAGCTATCGCTGAGGCCGAGGCATACAACGGACCATCTCTTATCATCGGATACGCTCCATGTGAGTTACACGGTATCGCTAAGGGTGGAATGAACCACTGCCAGGATGAGATGAAGAAAGCAGTAGCAGCTGGTTACTGGAACTTATTCTCATTCAACCCAGCACTTAAAGCTGAAGGAAAGAATCCATTCACACTTACATCTAAAGCTGGTGATGGATCTTACCAGGATTTCTTGAACAACGAGGCTCGTTATACTCGTCTTATCAAGCCATTCCCAGAGCGTGCTGAGAGACTCTTCAAAGAGTCAGAGGAAGCTGCTAAGGCTCGTTTCGAGCACTTAGAGAAACTTGTAGAGTTATACAAATAATTTTACAGTCAGCTTATAATCATGCATAACAAAGAAGGTTGGTACACTTTGTGTATCAACCTTCTTTTTGATTATCCATCTTCCACAATTTGTCTGTCCGACTCCGTCTGGACTGGTAATGCTTGCTGTACGCCAATGGTGGACGGGACGCTGCACCTACCATCGCTAAACAGATGCTCACAGAATGCTTATTATAAGGCGGCTGCGCAAACTCGTGCGATTCGTCTTATGCCTGCCGGCAAGAGATACCGAATCGCGCTCAAACAAGTGCTCCGCCGCCTTGCATTATCTTCGAGCATCTGTTTAGCGATGGTAGGTGCAGCGTCCCGTCCACCATTGGCGTACAGCAAGC
>JAZUHO010000071.1:0-22404 GCA_045641745.1 Agathobacter sp.
TTTTTTCTTGACAAAATGGGAGAATCTGCATAAACTATTGTAGAAAATAAATGAGATACATCGAAGCTTACAAAGAGTAAGTGTGCATGTAACATAGTGCGTATGCGCACTTAAAGATGTAGAATCGACATAGAAAAATGCAATGAATGGAAAGAGTAAGAATGGACATGGGTCAAAGAGAGGAGCTGTCACCGGCTGAGAGCAGTTCTGACATCAGGATTCTGAAAGTGCCTCCAGGAGCAGCTTGGGCGATATGTAGTCCAAGACGTAGGTACACGTTACGTACAGAAAGCTGTTTGGCTTTTGTGGATATACACGGGCAAAACAGGAATTAGAGTGGAACCACGGATTACTTCGTCTCTTAGAGGAAGTAATCCTTTTTTATTTGAAAAGAAGGTAAAGCGATGTCAATTTTAAAGAGCATTAAAGAGGAAATTGCAATTGTGAAGGAGAGAGATCCAGCCATACATTCCGATTTTGAGGTATTGTTGTATCCGAGCTTTAAGGTAATGTTGAGCTATAGAAGGGCACATAAGCACTATGTAAAAGGGCATTACTTTCGGGCAAGATGGATTTCACAACGTGCTGCAAGAAAGACAGGAATTGAGATTCATCCAGGTGCACAGATTGGAAAAGGGTTATTCATCGATCATGGAAACGGCGTAATTATCGGAGAGACAGCAATTATTGGTGATAATTGTACTTTTTATCAAGGTGTGACCTTAGGTGGAACGGGTAAGGAACACGGAAAGCGTCATCCGACGATTGGAAATAATGTTATGATTAGTGCTGGAGCTAAGGTGTTAGGCTCCTTCACTGTGGGAGATGGTACGAAAATTGGCGCGGGAAGCGTGGTTTTGGAGGAAGTCCCTCCACATTGTACAGTTGTGGGTGTGCCTGGTCGTGTGGTAAAATGTAAAGATGAGCGATGTCCGCAAGAGGAATTAGATCAGGTGCATCTTCCGGATCCGGTACGGGAGGAATTGGAAGCAAATCGTGAAGAACGTAGACTTTTGCAGGAGCGAATCACGAAACTAGAGCAAGAACTTGCAGCGTTAAAGCATGCAACATAAAGGTATGCAACATAAAGACATCTAACATAAAGGTATAGAGCTAAAGAAACAGACTGCGGAGTAAAGGAAAGCTAAAATAAGGAAAACATTTGAAAAAAATAATTGTATAGAAGAAAAGGAGTATGAAAATGGAAAACAAATTTCGATTTTATAATACATTAACGAGAGAAGTGGAGACTGTTGTGCCGCATGAGGATGGCAAGATTGCTATGTATACCTGTGGTCCAACCGTATATCATTTTGCACATATCGGAAATTTAAGAAGCTATATTATGGAGGATATTTTAGAGAAATCACTTCGTTATGTAGGCTACGATGTGAAACGTGTCATGAATATTACAGATGTAGGACATCTTGCAAGTGATGCAGATACAGGAGAAGACAAGATGTTAAAGGGTGCGAAGAGAGAGCACAAGACAGTTATGGAGGTTGCACAGTTCTACACCGACGCTTTTTTCTCAGACTGCAAGAAGCTCAATATTAAGACTCCGGACGTGGTAGAACCAGCAACAAACTGCATTCCAGAGTTTATTCATATGGTAGAAGTGCTTTTGGAAAAAGGGTATGCATATCTTGCCGGTGGAAATGTGTATTTTGATACATCGAAATTGGAGGATTATTTTGTATTCTCATCTGCAGTAGAGAAAGAGCAGCTACAGGTTGGTGTGCGTGATGATGTAGAAGAGGATGCCAATAAGAAGAATAAGAATGATTTCGTATTATGGTTCACGAAATCGAAATTTGAGGATCAGGCGTTGAAATGGGATAGTCCATGGGGCGTGGGATATCCAGGATGGCACATTGAGTGCTCTTGCATAGGTATAAAGCATCTTGGAGAATATATGGATATTCATTGTGGTGGTGTGGATAATATTTTCCCTCATCATACCAATGAGATTGCACAATCTGAGGCATATTTGGGACATAAATGGTGCACAAATTGGTTCCATGTAAATCATTTAAATGATCAGTCTGGAAAAATGAGTAAGTCAAAGGGAGATTTCCTTACGGTTTCCTTATTGGAAGAGAAGGGATATGATCCAATTGCTTATCGTATGTTCTGCTTACAGTCCCATTACCGTAAGCCACTCGTATTCTCTTATGAGAATTTGGACAATATTAGTGCAGCCTATACAAAGCTTGTAAAGAAAATTGCAGAGTTAAAACCAGAAGGTGAGGTAGATGAGCAGACAGTCGCTTCTTTCAAAGCGCAGTTTGAGGACGCTATTTGCAACGATGTTAACACTTCTATGGCTTTGACTATTGTGTATGACGTTGTGAAAGCCGATATAAATGATAAGACAAAGATTGCTCTCTTAGAGGATTTTGATCAGGTATTGTCTTTGAATCTTACTACAGCAGGTGCGGCATTAAAGGATGCGGCAAATTCTGTAGATGCGGAGCTTGAAAACTTTATCAACGAAAAGATTGCAGAACGCAAAGAGGCAAAGAAAGCCAAAGATTTTGCGAAGGCAGATGCAATTCGTGAGGAACTTTTGGCAAAAGGCGTAGCAATCAAGGATACTCGTGAAGGTGTTGTATGGGAGTTAGTTTAATGGAAATGGGAATCGACGCATATATCAGACAGCAATTCGATGTGCCAGGTGTGGATATTCGCACGTATTCGCCACTTACACTTGCCTATATTGGAGATGGGATTTTTGATTTAATCATTCGTTCTTTGGTAGTGGGAAAAGGAAATACGAAGGCGAGTCGTTTACACAATCGCACGAGCCAAATTGTGAAAGCGAAGACGCAGGCTGAAATGATAGAGATGCTAGAACCACATTTGACCGACGAAGAAATGGATATCTATCGAAGAGGTCGTAATGCGAAATCGCCTACTATGGCAAAGAATGCAACTATGGCAGATTATCGGAAAGCGACTGGATTCGAAGCTTTGATGGGCTATTTATATTTAAAGGATGAGATGGATCGTATGCTGGAGTTGATTAAGCTGGCTACGGATACACTTGAAATCACTTTTTAAGAAAAAGAGAATACTATAGTAGTAAGCACAGGAAAAGTAAACTTGTGCGAAGGAAATCATGTTTACATTAAGGAGTACCCATGGGATACGAAGAAAACAAAATTGAAGGAAGAAATGCAGTATTGGAAGCATTTCGTTCAGGAAAGACCATCGACAAATTGTTTGTATTGGATGGTTGCCAGGATGGACCAGTGAAATCCATTACCAGGGAAGCAAAAAAGCACGACACCATTATCAACTACGTAAATAAAGATAGACTGGATCAGATATCGGAGACAGGAAAACATCAGGGTGTTATTGCAATTTCAGCGGCATACGATTATGTGGAAGTAGAAGATATTATGCAGATTGCAAGGGATAAGGGAGAGGCGCCTTTTCTCATTTTATTAGATGGCATTGAGGACCCTCACAATTTGGGCGCAATTATTCGTACTGCAAATCTTGCTGGTGCGCATGGCGTGGTAATTCCCAAAAGAAGAGCTGTAGGATTGACACCAACAGTTGCAAAAACCAGTGCAGGAGCCATAAACTATACACCCGTGGCAAAAGTTACGAATATGACACAGACCATCAAAGAACTGAAGGAACAGGGGATGTGGTTTGTTTGTGCTGATATGGGTGGAACAAGCATGTACGATTTGGATTTAAAGGGTTCTATCGGTCTTGTAATCGGAAATGAAGGAGAAGGCGTCAGCAAACTGGTAAGAGAGAATTGTGATTTTATCGCATCAATTCCGATGAAAGGAGACATTGATTCTCTGAACGCATCCGTGGCAACAGGAGTATTGGCATATGAAATCGTTCGACAAAGATTACAGTAATAGAAGTGATGAGGAACTAATCGCTTGTATTCATAATGGAGAATCCCAAATAGCGGATTACATTTTGGAAAAATACAAACCTCTGGTGCGAAAGAAGGCAAATGCGATGTATTTGATTGGTGGGGAAACCGACGATTTAATACAGGAAGGGATGATTGGCTTGTTTAAGGCAATTCGTGATTATGAGCCGACGCATGATGCAAGTTTTTTTCGTTTTGCAGAGTTATGCATCAATCGCCAGATTTATTCTGCCGTACAGATGAGTAATCGCAAGAAGCATCTTCCACTGAATTCTTATGTATCTATTAGCACAGGAGATCGGGAAGAGGGCGGTGCATTAGAAGAAATTCTTGCAGATTATCATGCAGAAAGCCCCGAGCAAATCATTATTGGAGAAGAGAGCCAGCAAGCCCTATATAAGGAGTTGAAGGACATTCTTAGTCCGATGGAACAGGAGGTCTTTGCTCATTACATCGAAGGTCTTAATTATACCCAGATTGCGGAGAAAATGGGAAAATCCCCAAAGTCTATCGATAATGCGCTTTCAAGAATTCGCCAGAAGGTACGCCAGGTAGCAGAAAAATATTTCTAAACATTGCATGAAAATTGGGAAAAATGTACCATTTTTATGAAAAAGGTGTAAAATAGAAGTAGTAGGGAAAACTAATTCTAGGAAAGCATGATTGTAAAGAAAAACAGGAATTCCCAAGCAGATGACAGACGATAGTTTTTTCGTGAAAGAATTTAGGAAGGAGGTCTGGATATGAATTTTTCAAAAATAGGTGAACATACCATTCGTTGTGTGATTGCGGAGACAGAGATTGAAGAACTTGGATATTCGTTGGATGATATCATGAGTAACAATTCGCGTACGCAGGATTTTATGAATTACATTATCGATATGGCAGAAGCAGAATTGGACATTGATTTCCAGGAGGGAATTAAAACAGTTCGCGCAGACTTTTTACCGGATCATAACATATCATTGACCTTTTCTTCAAATCAGGAATCTCAGGCGATGATGGAACATTTGAAGGATATTATCAATGGATTTTTAGAATCCATACCGAAAGACAAAATAGAAGAAATCCGGAAACAATCAAAGGACATTGTGAATTCGTCAAAGAAACAGAAGAATGAGGCTACAACAAAGGATGAGGGTGATAGCTATGCAGATGCAAAACCACTTCCTATTATTGCAATCTTTACCTTTGAGAATATGGATGTATTGGTTCGATTTGCAAAGACACTTGTTTTAAAAGCTATTCCAGAAAATGAATTATATAAGGAAAAGAACAAGTATTATTTGATTATGGATTTGACGGGAAGTGAAGAGAAGGAAGTACTTCATTTATCAGCTTTGACGGATGAATATGCAAGTGCAGTTGCTGTGGGCGAGCAGAGAAGTGCTCATATCAAAGAGCATGGTACTTGTATCATTGAAAAAGAAGCGATTCAAATGCTTCGGCAGTTATAAACAATAAAAAAGAATCCCTTGAGTAGCAGAAAAAGACTACTTAAGGGATTTTATTTATAGGAAACCGTGCGAATAATAATATAGACAGCTTGCAATATGCAGCTGTCTATAGGTTTACTTATCGACTATCCAAGAATCTTGTGAATGGATTCTAGAACGCGGTCTGCCTGAAATGGTTTTACAATGAAATCTTTTGCACCAGCCTGAATAGCGTCAATAACCATTGCCTGCTGTCCCATTGCAGAGCACATAACACAAGTTGCGTTTGGATCGCTAGCGCGAATATCTTTTAATGCCTGAAGTCCATCCTTGTTTGGCATAGTAATATCCAAAGTAACCAAATCCGGTTTAAGCTCTGCATATTTTGCACAAGCCTCTACACCATCACCGGCTTCTCCACATACTTCATATCCGCCTTTTGTTAAAATATCTTTGAGCATCATTCTCATAAATGCTGCGTCGTCTACGATAAGAATTCTCTGTGCCATTGTTGTGTCCTCCTATTTGACAATCTGTTTTACTATGCTAAGTGGATATAATTGAATCAAATTACTATCTATCAAGTCTCCCACAGTTAATCGAAAGGTTACTTTAACAATATCAGAACCATTACACAATTCCTCTGGAATTTCAAACGTCATCTTATATCTGGAATTGATGAGTGGTGTTCCAATATCAGTTGGATTGTTTAAGAGTGTTGCCATCGAAGTTGCGATGGTACCACACATCTGATTCATTGCTTCGGATACCGCAGATAGAACCAGCTCGTCAAATTGGAGTGCTGAGGTATCACCATTCATTCCCATCATTAAGCTTGCAATGATAAGAGCGTCATTCTCTTGCAAAACCATGAGATTGGTTCCATCAAGTCCCTTTGTATATGGAACTTTAATTAAAATACGATCATCGGCAGAAAGCAATTCCTCTTCATTCAATACCTCAACAGCTGGTGTCGTAATGTTTGTTGGATGATTGAGGATTAAGCTTAAGGCTGTTGCAGCATTACCTGTACAGATATTTGCAATCTCGCCAATGATATCTGCCTGTTCTTTTGTAATGTTTTCCATGTATACTCTCCTCTGGTGCTAATATATGGTACCTAATTCCTAATTAAGATTATAACAGAGAAATACATAGGAATAAAGTCATTTTTTTACTTTTTTTTAAAAGTTATCATGTTATAATAAAAAAAAGTAGATGAGGGAGCGTGATGAATATGGCTTTAGCAGAATATATGGAGGCGTTAAAAAAGGGAAAAAAGCAATACAAATTCTCAGTATCTATGGGAAGATTTCCATATCTACCAGTTTTGGATGAGATTATCACAAATGAGGATATACAGACAGAACAGTATTTGGGACTGATGCAGATACCATTGGATCGCATTGTGGGAACAAGTACAGCGGGGAGAACACAGGCATTTGCTTCTAATTTTATGCCATTATTGGATGAAAAAAGTGAATTTGCTGTTAAGTGGCAGAATTTGTCAGATACACAGGTGACAGAAGGAATTCGTGATCCAATTATCTGTTACGAGTATATGAATCGTTATTATGTAGTTGAGGGAAATAAGCGCGTAAGTGTACTGAAGTATTACGAAGCTTTCTCAATTCCGGCAATTGTAACGCGAAAGATTCCAAGATTATCCGATGATGAAGCAGTGAAGCGATATTATGATTTTATGCGCTTTTTCGAGTTGACGGGATTAATCTCTGTTGAATTTGCAAAAGAAGGCAGTGTAGATACTTTGATTGCATTAATCGGTAAATTTGATAAATGGGATGATTTGGACCGAGAAGAGTTCAATAAAATTCTCTTTCACTTTTCACGCGCATACAAATTCCATGGAGGGGATAAGCTACCAATTCATATTGGAGATGCTCTGGCATGCTTTATTGAAATCTATGGATATAAGGCAACTGTGGAAATGAGTGATACAGAGTATAATGCCAACATAGTGAAAATCTGGAATGAATTTGTCATGCTTAGTCAAAAACAAAATGTTGGTTTGCAGTTGAATCCAGAAGACCCAGGTAAAATAGAAAAAAGGAGCTTATGGAGTTACTTTATGCCTTCCACAGCCAAACGGGTAAAGGTTGCTTTCTTGTATCCAAGAGATCCAGAGACTTCGGATTGGATATATGGACATGAGCTTGGAAGAACCTATTTAGAGGAAACCTTTCCAGAACAGGTGGAGACCATCTGTGTAAAAGGCGTGAATTCCTATAATCTTGAAAATGTGCTCGAGGATGTTATTGCGGATGGGGCAGAAATTATTTTTGGAATTACACCAGAGATGATGCAACAATCCTTAAAGGCAGCCATTGAGCATCCAGAGGTCAAAATTCTTAATTGCTCGCTGAATACGCCACATCGATACATTCGTACGTATTATGCGCGTATGTATGAGGCAAAATTTATTTCGGGCATGATTGCAGGTGCTATGGCTGAGAATGACAAGGTTGGATACATTGCAGATTATCCTATTTATGGAATGACAGCGAATATTAATGCGTTTGCCCTTGGTGCGCTGTATACAAATCCAAGAGCGAAAATATATTTAGAGTGGTCAACAAGAAAAGGCTACGACTTGGACAAATTCCTTGCAGAAAATGAAATCCATTATGTTTCCAATCAGGACATGATTACGCCGGGCAGTGAATGTCGTGAATTTGGTGTGTACCGAAGAGAAAATGGGCAGACGACGAACCTTGCAATGCCACTGTGGAACTGGGGAATTTTCTATGAGCGAATGATTCGAGGAATTTTAGCTGGAAGCTATCAGAATGAAGAGAATGGTGAAAAGAAAGCTATCAATTACTGGTGGGGAATGTCTGCTGGCGTGATTGACTTGTTCTGTTCGAAAAATGTACCATATCAATTACGTAGAATGGTAGAATATCTAAAAAAGAGTATTTCTAGTGGTGACATTAATCCGTTTGAAGGCGAAATCAGAGACCAGGAAGGAAGAATTCGTAATCGAAATGATGAGGCGATGAAACCAGAACAGATTATGACAATGGATTGGTTATTAGAGAACGTCATTGGTTCCATACCGAACATTGAAGATTTGGTTGATACAGCTCATGCAGTAGTTGAATTGAAGGGTGTAGAAGAAAACTAGGAAAGCGTTAAGGGAAAGGAATACGAAATTATTTCGTGATATAGGAAAGTACTATGAGAATATTATGCCTTGCAGATGAAGAATCCAAGGCACTATGGGATTTTTATAAGAAAGAGGATATGGAAGGAATTGATGTCATATTGTCCTGTGGCGATTTGCATCCTTCCTATCTTTCTTATCTTGCGACTATGTCGTCGCTACCAGTGCTATACGTTCATGGAAACCATGATGAAAAATATAGGGACAATCCACCAGAGGGGTGTATTTGTATCGAAGACCAGGTTTATGTGTATCAGGGTGTTCGTTTTGTCGGGCTAGGCGGTTCGCAGCGTTATCGTCCAGGAGAACATCAGTATACGGAACGTGATATGAAACGAAGAGTAAATAAACTCTGGCTTAAAATTATGCTGCGAGGAGGCTTTGATGTGTTAGTAACACATTCTCCTGCACTGGGATTCCATGATGGGGAAGATCGATGCCATCAGGGATTTAAGGTGTTCCTAAATTTGATTGATCACTACCATCCAAAATATTTTGTACATGGGCATGTACATATGAATTATAGCCGTCAGTTTGTTCGGGAGGATTTGATTGGAACGACTAAAGTAATCAATGCTTATGAAAAGTACATAATAGAGATATAAATGATAGCGATAGAAATAATATAAACGAAAAGAATAAAAGCCACATCGTTTGCTGCATTTTCAAAATTTGAGGACAGATGAGCAGGGTGTGGCTTTTTGATGTCCAAAAATAAAGGGGATGAATGCATTTATGTTATTTAAGGATTATTTAATAATTGATAAGGTATAGTAACCATGGAAAACATAAGAAGTCAGATAGGAAGGATACATGTTTCGTTTTAAGAGAAAATGATTTCGTGAAAGGAGTTTTTATAAGGATGTATGCCCGGATTTTGAAAAAAGATTTAAAACGTAAGATTGCAACTAACGTCATTATTACGTTGTTTGTAATTCTTGCAACGATGTTTATTACTAGTAGTGTTACGAATTTGGCTCTTGTTTCTAATGGAGTAGATCACTTTTTTGAAATTGCAGATGTGGAGGATTTCATATTTTTAACAATGAGAGAAAACTACGATGCAGATGCTACGAACGAAAAGAGTGCAGACTCATTTTTGGAAAACGAACCAAGCGTTACAGAGCATAGCACTGATTCTATAACTTATGCAACAAAAGAGAACGTAGCATTGGAAAATGGAAAATCTTGCGAGATGGATCAAAACATGATTTTGTCCATGTATCAGATAAAACAACAGAAATTCTTTGATTTTGATAATAAGTTAATTGAAAACATGAGGGAGGGAACTATTTATCTTCCAGATGCGTTTATGAAAAAGAACTCTCTGAAAAAAGGAGATGAACTTATTATTAAATCTTCCAATGGATTTCAAAAAAAATTTGAAATTGCAGGTCCATTTAAGGATGCTGGTTTTGGTGCTGAAATGGTGGGAACCCATAGATTCCTCATGACAGAAAAGGACTATTGGGAAATTACCAAAGAAAGTGGATTGCCATATGGACAGTTGTATTCGATAAAAACAGACAATCTAAAGGAATTTAAGAGCGCCTATAGTAAACAGGAATTTAATCCTCTGTTTGGAGGTGACAAGGCACTATTTAAAATCACATATATTATGGATGAAGTAATTGCAGCAACTTTAATTTTGGTAAGTATATGTTTGATTCTAATCTCAGCAGTTATGCTTCGCTTCATTATTATTTTTACGGTAAATGAAGATTTTAAAGAAATTGGAATTATGAAAGCAATTGGAATTCCAAACGGGAATATTCGAAAAATGTATGTATTCAAATACTTCGCTCTTTCCGTAATAGGTGCAGCAATAGGATTTATTGGTGGCATTCCATTTGGAAAAGTCCTATTAAAAAGCGTTGAGAACAACATTGTAATGGATGCAAGGGATACCATGGTGGTGATGCAAGTGTTCTTGTCAATTTTGGTAGTTCTTACTATCACAGGATTTGCAAGATTATGCACAAAGCGAATCAATAAAATGACGCCAATGGACGCAATCCGAAACGGAAATACGGGAGAACGATTCCGTAAGAAGGGATTTGTGAAGCTTAGTAAATCTCACTTGCAAACGACAAGCTTTATGGCAGTAAATGATGTACTATGCGAAAAGAAAAAATATATTATGCTGTTACTTACCAGTGTCCTTGCAATGTGGTTAATCACGATGCCAATCAACACGATTAATACGTTAGGATCGGAAGAGATAGCAACCACATTTTCGCTTCAGCCGTGTGACTTTTTTGTAGTGGATGATGTAAAGATTACGGAAGTAAATATGGAAGGAACTAAAGAAGCAGTTGAAACTTATCTGTTGGATACCCAAAAGGAGTTAGTCGATGCGGGAATTCCTGTAGAACATGTGATGCTAGAAATGATGTTCCGATATCGCATTGAAAAAGGCGATAATGCCTATACATCGATTGGTACCCAAGGATTTGGAACGGATATTGAGAAATACAATTATGACGAGGGTGAAGCACCAAAACGTGTGGATGAGGTGGCACTGGGGTATACGACAGCAGAGAATATAGATGCCACAGTTGGCGATAAGGTGTCCATTTTAATGAATGGAGAGAAGCGTGAATTTTATGTGAGTGGTCTGTTTCAAAGCCTAAATAATATGGGGGAAGGAATTCGATTCCATAACGATGCACAAATTGATTATAAGGCAGCCAGTGGAGGCTTTGGCGTGCAGGTTATTTTGAAAGAGGGCAAAACAGTAGAAGAAACAGAAAACTATATTGCGAAAACAAAGGATTTATATCCAGGTGCAAAGGTGAAAACAACAAAAGAATTTATGAGTGATCTGATTGGAGGAATCTCAGAGCGATTGGAGGATTTGAAGCTTTTGATAGTTGCAATTGTAATTCTTATTTGTGTCATGGTTGTGGTTCTGATGCAGAAATTATTTGTGATTAGAGAGAAGGGACAGCTTGGAATGCTGAAAGCGATAGGTTTTTCAAATAGAACTATCATCGCATGGCAGGCAAAACGAGTGGGCGTAGTATTGTTAATTGGAACGGTACTTGGCATTGCAACAGCTACTCCGTTTAGTAGAATAACGGCTGGGCAGGTATTTCGAATGATGGGAGCAAAGAATATTCAATTTGTTGTGAATCCACTAGAGGTCTATGTGGCATATCCACTGGTGATTCTTGGCGTTACCTTGCTTGCATGCGTGATTACCATGTTAAGTATTAGAAAAATTACAGTTCAAAATATGGATTTGATTGAGTAAGAAGGAGATTACAATGAAGGCTTTAGAAGTAAAGGATTTGTGCAAAACATATATTACAAATAAAAGACAGAACAATGTTTTAAAGAATGTGAACTTTAGCATTGAAGAAGGAGATATGGTAGCAATTATGGGACCATCAGGATCTGGAAAGTCAACACTTCTTTATAGTGTGTCTGGAATGGATCGACCTACAGCAGGAAGCGTTGTATTAGGAGAAAAAGAAATCAGCGCTCTTTCTGAAAAAGAATTGTCCGAAGTTCGACTTAACGAGATGGGATTTATCTTCCAGCAAATGCATATGCTGAAGAATTTAAATATTATGGATAACATTCTTCTGCCTGCATATCAAACAAAAAAAGGCAATCGAACAAGAGAACAGATTAACGATTATTGCAGAGAATTAATGCATAAGATGGGAATCAGTACCATTGCAGAAAATGATATTACAGAGGTGTCTGGCGGACAGCTGCAGAGAGCGTGTATTTGCAGAAGTATGATTAACAATCCACGGATTCTTTTTGCGGATGAACCAACCGGAGCATTGAATCGAAGCTCGTCCGAGGATGTTATGGAACTCCTTGGTAAGCTACATGAAGAAGGCACTACCATTATGTTAGTTACGCATGATTTGAAAGTTGCCAGCAAATGCAGTAGAATAATGTATATTGAAGAAGGCAATATCAAGGGAGAATATGATATGTCGGATTTTGACCCTAAGATGGATGCTAGGGAAAGAGAGCGAAAGGTAAATGCATGGCTTTCTGATATGGGTTGGTAGAAGTCGAATGCAGGGGAATGAAAATGATTGATGTAATGATAGTAGAGGATCATGAGGAGATAGGTAGCATTTTAGCAGACTTTTTGGCGAATGAAGGGTACGATACCTATCTGGCAACAACTGGAGAAGAGGCGATGGAAGTATTCGAGGATGAGGGCGTAAAGCTTTTCATCCTCGATGTCATGCTTCCGGGAATGGATGGATTTGCAGTTTGCAGTAGAATCAGAAAAAGCGGAAATACTCCAATCATAATTGTGAGTGCCAAGGATGGGAAAGAAGATAAGCTGAATGGACTTATGCTAGGAGCAGATGATTACATCGAGAAACCCTATGATATCGATATTCTTTTGGCAAAGGTAAATGGTATATTTGCGCGACGCTATGCTTCAAATGAAATGGTAGAAGGAAATATCCGAATCGACAAGATCGCAAGAAAGGCATTTTATAAAGACGCAGAAGTGACGATGACCATGAAAGAATATGATCTATTGAATTATTTAATAGAGAATAAAGGTCAAGTATTAAAGAAGGAAGAATTATTTAATCAAATTTGGGGATTTGATAGTGACAGCGAAATGCAGACACTTACGGTACATATCAAGTGGCTACGGGAAAAGTTTGAAGAGAATCCAAAGAAACCAATACACATTCAAACGGTATGGGGTGTAGGGTATCGCTTTGAATAGGGGATGAGGCATGAGAAAATATAACCGAATTCTTGTGGGAGTGCTGATAGGCTTTCTGTGTTTTGTGGCAGCTTCGAATGTAATCCTATTTCGACAACAGGGCACGAAGCGGAACATGCAGTATCAGCTTTCTATTCACAGAATACAAACAGACATTGATAACTATGAAAAGAAGTATAACAAAAGAGTGAACTCTTTGAATGAATTGTCGGAGTTCTCGCAGTTGACGTATGTCCAGATTGGGGAACTTACAAGTAAATCCCGCGAAGGCGTAAGTAAGAAGGAAATGAACGCGTTCTATTCTGCTTCTGGAGTAAATTGTGCTTGGTATGTGACAGAAGAGAATCTGTACCGTATCTCGATAGAACAAGATACAAAGGATACCTGGCGCCTTTTTCTTATTATGAATTTGGTGCTGATAGGAAGTGGAATCGCTGTATTTGGAATGCTTATTTATATTCGTAACCGAATTATGAAACCGTTTGATGAACTTCGGGAGGTTCCATATGAGCTTTCGAAGGGAAATCTGACGATTCCATTAAAGGAAAACAAAAATCGCTTTTTTGGAAGGTTTGTTTGGGGACTTGATCTATTACGCGAGCACTTGGAGGCGGAACGGAAGAAGGAGTTGGAACTTCAACGTGAGAAAAAATTGTTGCTCTTATCGTTGTCACACGACATCAAAACACCTCTTAGTGCGATTAAACTATATGGACAAGCTCTTTGCCGGAATTTGTATAAGACGGAAGAAAAGAGATTGGAAGTGGCAAGTGCAATTGTAGACAAGGCAACAGAAATCGAAAGCTATATCGGAGAAATCGTGCGAGCAAGTAGTGAAGATTTCTTGCATTTTGCGGTGGAAAAGGAAGAATTCTATGTGCGAGAAGTACTCGACGAAGTTGAAGAATACTACAAGGAAAAGATGCACTTAAACCTTATTGATTTTGAAATGAAAAAAGGCGCCAATTGTCTAGTGAACGGGGATAGGGAGCGACTTGTTGAAATCCTGCAAAATATTATCGAGAATGCCATGAAATATGGAGATGGAAGAATTATTTGTGTAGATGGCAATATAATGGAAGAGGCCTATTGTATTTCGATTCGAAATACCGGCTGTGAACTAGATGAAAAGGAACTTCCGCATGTGTTTGACAGCTTTTATCGCGGTAGCAATGTGACAAAGCAGGAGGGAAGTGGACTTGGACTCTATATCTGTCGTAGCTTGATTCATCTAATGGAAGGTGAAATTATGGCCGATATCCAAGAGAAAGAAAATGAGAGAATTATGCACGTGAAAATTCTTTTGAGAAAGGCGTAAAGTAAGAAAGAGAAAACTTTAATAATATAAGGGAAGAAAACTTTGGTAATTCTAACGATTGCAAAAGAATTCTAATATGGTACAATATTCCTACAGTGATGGAAAGGAGGAAGCGTCTTGAACATTTCGATTGTGCAATATATTGATGAGGCAAAGATGGCGGAACAGAAGGCAGCGATTGCGAATGCCAGAAATAAAGAGAAACAGACGGAATTTTCGGATGTTCTTTCCGGAGCAGTAGATTCTTTGAAGCAGACAGATAACGCAAGCAGTAAGATTTCACAGAGTACTACAAATGGTGCCACAGATGTGGGAGAGGGTAGTAAGCGTATGAACAATGCAGAGGCGAACTATATCGGATGTCCAGAAGAGCTTTTTCCTTATTTTGAAGAGGCGGCAGAAACGTATCAGGTTGATATTGAATTGTTGCTTGCAATTGCAAAGGCAGAGTCCGATTTTCACACGGATTCTTTGAGCCATTCAGGAGCCATGGGCGTCATGCAGCTTATGCCAGGTACCGCAGAGGGACTTGGGGTTACAGATGCATTTGACGCAAGACAGAATATTATGGGAGGATCCCAATATATAGCTGGCTTATTGGAAAGATACGATGGTGACAAGACATTGGCTTTAGCAGCGTACAATGCAGGAAGTGGTAACGTAAAGAAATACGGTGGGGTTCCTCCATTTACAGAAACCCAGAATTACGTTAAGAAGGTGTTGCGTTATTATGAGGAAGCAAATGTTCCATCCGTGGACAAGTCTTCTAATGAATATGTGGCAGAAATTAAACAGGAATTGAATAACCTTTTAACAACGACGATTTCGCGCATGAATTTGACAACTGCTTCTATTGAGCAGATGATTGATATCTTGCGACAGAATCAGAGTAATCAGTAAAAAGAATAATGATAAGAGAAAAGCTTCGCAGGGCGGAGCTTTTTTAACTTATAGGAAAAATCCTATAATTAAAAAACGCTCCGCTTGTGCGAGAAAAAATAAGCTTATTTTTGGAATCTTTTTTATGATTTCTTGTTGACATTTTTATACCTATATAATATACTATAACAGCTGACGAAATAAGTCGTAGCAATGCTGATGTGGCTCAGAGGTAGAGCACTTCCTTGGTAAGGAAGGGGTCACGGGTTCAATTCCCGTCATCAGCTTTTTTTATTTTCCCTACAAATTCAGTATTTACAGTATGTAAGGTCTGATTTTGTGGGGATTTTTATTCTAAAAAATAAACTTTAAATTGGCAAATAAAGCACTGTTTTTTCAAAAGTGGTCATAAAAAATATATAGAAAGGTTGGCAAGTAAAGAATTTGGAAAGGGAGTAATAACATATGGCAGGTAAAGAAATCGACAAAAACACAAAAGTATGGGATATACCAGGATTTGCAGGAATCTCGGAATACCCATTTGTGCATGATGATTTGACATGGGGAGAATACGAGGTGGAAAAGAAGTATTTCATCGAGCATTATCAGGATTACAGAATGGGGAATTATGTCCCTCTTTGGAAACAGAGAGAAAATAGCACAAAATAATACTACACTAAAGAATATAAGCTTATAAACGTGTTCCATTAGATTAAAAAAGGAATGTGGTCAATGACCACATTCCTTTTTGCTTGGCTTTAAGCGTATACAGATGGCATTAGCCCAGCGACGGGGGCACGACGATTAATGGTTACATATAGTTGCGCAGGTAGTCTATCAATTCTTTCTTATTGCGAACATCCAGTTTTTCATATAGCGTTGACATCCTGCGTTTCACAGGTTGCAGAGAGACACTAAATCTATCCGTCATTTGCGCATTGGATAAATCCTCTAAAATACCATAAACATAAGGAAAATCGGTATCATTAAGTTTAGAGAGAACAGAGTATTCATTTAAGTAAGAAAGTCAGCATAGTTTCTATCGTATTGAGAGATTAACTCGTGGCAATGCTTCTGAAAATCCTCAGGGTTGAGATATATTCCATAAATTTTTCTTTCATCTGTTATGTATGCATAATAGCTCAAAATGGTTGAAAATACAATTGTATCACTTAAAATTGGCGCAAAAACAGAAGAAAATCGCAAAGGTTATAGGAAAAATGAACTATTTTTATCTTCGAAAGTATCTTGTTCTATATTGCAAGAAGTGCTACGGTAATAATGTATTACTATAGGGATATATCTAGAGATAAAAATATGACGGAGGTCCTTTGCAAATGCGGAAAATCGTATTTAGAAATGGAATAATTAAGCGCATTCTTAGCGTGGTTATAGGGGGAGCAATGTTACTTACAATGCTTAGCCCGAGCAGTGTTGTCTTGGCTGCATCAGAGACCGAGAATGAGCCACAAACCGGTGCTCATGGATCAGGCAGTTATCACCTAAATAAAGTGGCAGAAGATTCTCGTTTTTATACGGAGTATTATGTGGCAGCGGCAAGTGGTAAGAAATATACAACCGCAGATATTACAAGAAGAACCACTATTTGTGTGTATGCCAAGGCAGGAGAAGTGATTCTTTTTGGAAGTAGCGTAAGTGACAGTGAAATTAGTGTAAACAATGAGTGGACAAAATCTTTGACGGGAGCAGACATTGTAATTACCACCCCAAGTAATGTGAAAATACCATATGATGTAATTGCTCCAGGTAAAGAAGATGGAAGCGGAAATGTAAGGACATATGGATATGGTTATATTGCCAATCCTATTCAGGAACAATATGGACCAATGGTTAATCATGAAGACGAAAAAGATGCAGAACATAAATACTATGTACCTTTAACTTATGAAGTTCAAGAAGACGGCGTATATATGTTTGAATTTCATTCAAAGACTGGATACAATGACGGATCATCACCTACAAAGGTAAAAGCGGGATCGAATCAGTGGAACCAGAAAAATACCACCGTTGCGGCTTGGGATGTGACGGTTTTAGGAAAAGAGAGCGGAACATCTAAATGGGAAGTAAAATCAGGTCGTGCCTGGGCCGACTATCTTGCGCTAACTACAGGAGATGGTAGTGCGGTGGCGGACTTGGATGTGCATGTCCTTACGCATGATGGATATGTGTATAAAGTTGATTTCAACCGAGCTGCCCCATTTGGTTTTATCTTTTTTGCAAATAATACGGGATTTATGTCGGCCACAAGCGGAGAAGGTACGGACCAGGAGACTCATTATCCAATTTATCATTCCTTCTATGATTCTACGAATGATTTGGATAATATGAAAGCGAATGAAAATATTTTACTACATAAACCAAATGTAGCAGATACCGCTACAGAGGAAACCTATAAAATCTTTTTTAATCGTCCGAATGATGATTTGCAAGGAGTGGAATATGTAGATTCCAAGGATGGAAAGAAAGTTCAAATCAAGGTAAATCCAGATGATAAGGTCACTATAAAGGATTTGAAATTTAAAGGGATTGAAGACAATATTTCGCATTCTGGGCATGGAGGAGCGTTTTCCTTTTGGTCATCAGGGGAAGCAATGATTGCTGTTACGCTGGATCTTAGAAAAGCAATCTTTGAGTCTGAAATAACGCTAGAAGAGTATGATGGGTCTGGGCTTGTTGAATTAATCGCCCCAGCACAAGCCGGCGATAATGTCTTTTATTGGGATGGCAAGGATACAGATGGCATTGTAGTTCCGGCTGGAATCTATGGTAATCAGAATGTATATATAGCAACAGAAATTAAGCGTGGAGAGATACACTTCCCTGTTATTGATATGGAAGGTCTTACCGGTGGTCTTCAGATTGAACGTCTTAACAAGTCGTCTTCGGAGAGTGAGACGAGTCGAATAAGCTCCGCCTATAATCTATATTACAATAATAATCCACTCGCATATGGAACAATTGAAGGAAAAGATTATAAAAAGTTTACGGATAACGGATATAATCAGTTGTCAGATGGAACCAAATCTTTCAATATTTCATCTGAAAAAGGCGGTGTGAACTTTTTTAAGAATGACAATCCGATATCGATTTCAACTCTCAAAAAGGATGATAAGGAGTATTTATGCCAAAAACTGTTTAACAAGTCATACAGTGATGCCAGTTTGACGGCTGAGGAAAAGGAGGTTATTGATGCTGAATTTGGAAAGGAATTTGATACCTTTCATTTTGAACCAGTAAAATCTAATGAAAGTACAATGTCATTTTCTTCTTCTGGCTATAATGGAGGAGGAAATCAGGCTGGTATCGATGCTTGGACATATTATTCACAGGATGTTAATGCTGCAAAGATTAGCTTTGCGGTTCTTGATCCAGAAAATATGGGAGTGGTTCGCGGACAGATTTTCTATGATGGAAATCGAGATTCCGAATATATTTCGCCGAAAATCAATCCGTCTTCAACGGATTATCCTTTGGCAAATATGAAGGTTCGACTAATTGGTAAGGATGGAAAGCCGTTGACACATGAGAAATCCTTGCCATGCTTTGATGAGTATGGTTATTTCCAATATAATGAGGATGGAACGGTAAAACATGAGACGAGACCAGTTACATTTGATGCGATAACGGATGTAAACGGTAATTATCGATTTACAGGTGTTCCATATGATAAGGATGGAAATGAAGAGTACTATGTTCAGGTTATGCTTACGGAACCGCAGACGGAATTGTTGCGATATACCTGCACCACTTCAGCGTATGTAAAGGCCAATTTGAAATCCAAACTGGATGGTACGTATTTTCTTACGAAAGAAATTGGAACAGATTATGGGGCAGATGGAAATAAGCTGACAGATAATAATACAGATTCCAAGGTATATGGTTATCGCTACGTTCGAACATCAGATGACGAAACCGCTTTTGACGTTGGAAACACTACAAACACACAAAAGGTTATTCTAAATAGTAGCAGTACAGCAGAAAATGGAATTCATGTTGCGGAGTTTAAGAAAATTGGATATTGTACAGCGGTTCCAGAAGAGAATCAAAGGGATTATAAGATTACAAAGAAATGGGGATTAAATAGCCAGGGCGAATCGACGCATAAAATATCAGACGGGCTTACTGTGGAATTGTGGGTATGGAATGAAGAAAATCATACCGAAGATGAGGCGATTCCGCTAACTCGTCGTACGGGTACCTTGTTGGATACGCAGGTGCTGGACGAAGGCGATGGTTGGACCTACACCTGGAAAAATCTAGATAATCGACTGCAGTATTATGTGCTAGAGTACTATACAAAGAAAAAAGATAACGGAGAAATTATATATAACGATAGACATGAGCCACGTTTGGTATTGATTGGTGGAACGATGCCAATGTTTGATAAAGATGAGATTCCAATCGATACAAAGACAGGACAGAAAAAAGAAATTTACGGCTTTAATGACAATCTGGGAGAGTATCCAACAGAAGAAATTCCAGCTGGATCTGGGGTGTACAGAATTCCAATTCAAAAATACGAAGCGGTAGATTATGATCATGCATTGGAACATGTAAATTCAATCACAAAGCAAGAAAAGCTTGTTTCTATAGATAATAATGCTAGACAATACAATGTAACCTATCGAGCAATCGAAGAGGATGGTGGAAAAACCAATACCATCTACCTTACAAATAGCCAGATGTACGATGACAGAACTTATTATGTTTGGCTCGATCATCAGACAATTTTACCTGATTTGATTTCACAGACTTATGTGGAGCATACAAGCGGGGAACATCAAAAAAAGAGCCATTCCCTTACCTTAGTAAAGGATAGATTGTTGGATGAGGAAAAAGACGAATGGAGTGTGAAAGGACTTTCTGTTTCATCTATAGATGCTGCTTCGAGTGATAATACGGAAGGAAATGCAACGAACGCTTTCCGTATTCATGCGGCAAGTGGCAGTAGTGTTCTTTTCACGGCTACAAATCATGGAAATTATAAGACTGGTATTGGAACGCGAACGTATCAAGTAAAATATGTGACAAAAAGTGATACAAGAGCACCCGTAGCGGTAAAAGTAAGTGATTCAGGAAAGCTTGTACTTGCAGAGGATGGAGTGACAGAGGTAGAGAATAATTCCGGTTATAGTGTGTATTCCTGGTTTATGACCATTCATGTCTATGATGTGAAACCTGATGGTGTGATTAAATATAATCCAGAAGATGGGGATGTTATTTTGCAAGAAGCACTTGCTGCTGACACCCATTTGCAATGGACGAAAAATCAGAAAGCAGAGAATGATATCGAGTATAGTAGTAATGATCCACGTACCAAGGGAATTTTGCAAAATGATACTTTCCGTCTGCCTCTTTATAAAAATGCGGTAGATCCTAATATGGGTAGTTGCGCTGATGTTGTGGGAATTGCTTGGGCAGGAGCGGCTCCAGTTTCGGATGTCACTAAGCTAAAATATTCCGATACCTATGATTCTAGATATGGTGCTACAGCTTTGGAACTAGCTGAGGATGATGATACAAATAGTGCATCCTTAGATGGCACTGCTCAGGTAGCAGGCGACGGAGGAATGCTAACGGTTGCGCTAAATACTGCACGAAGTACACAGATTGACCGAACGCAGGATCATGCAAACTATGCACAGATTACCTTTAGTCCAAAGATGCATAAAGCAGGGATAAGTGAAGATCCTCCAACAGACGTATTTTACTATAAAATAGTTGTATTTTCTGAGGACAGCACTTATCAATTCCGAGATTATGATGAACTTGATGCGACGGAAGGTGTTGTAATGTATACATACTTTACGATGCAGTCTACAGCCTTGCCAGAGACGCCGCCAAGTGGCGAGGAAACGCCACCAGGAGGAGAGGTAACACCGCCGGGAGGAGAGGAGACGCCACCAGGAGGAGAAGAGACGCCACCAGGAGGAGAAGAGACGCCACCAGGAGGAGAGGAGACGCCACCAGGAGGAGAAGAGACGCCACCAGGAGGAGAGGTAACACCGCCGGGAGGAGAGGAGACGCCACCAGAAGGAGAGGTAACACCGCCGGGAGGAGAGATGATCCCACCGTCAGGAGAAGAGACGCCACCAGGAGGAGAGGTGATTCCACCGTCAGGAGAAGAGACGCCACCAGGAGGAGAGGTGATTCCACCGTCAGGAGAAGAAACGCCACCAGGAGGAGAGGTGATCCCACCGTCAGGAGGAGAGACGCCACCAGGAGGAGAGGTGATCCCACCGTCAGGAGAAGAGATGCCGCCAGGAGGAGAGATACCATCAATCAGTGAAGAGACAACAACAGATGGAACGATGGAGAGAGAAGAACCTTCTGCAAATGTATTAAGTGAAGTCGGTAGTGCAATTCTTCAGACTGGTGACCCAAACAATGTGATATTTTGGATGGGACTAGGTGTGTTCGGATTCGAATTGCTTATACACATAGGAATCAGAAGAAGGCATAAAGAACAATAAAAACTGCACAAATATGTGTTACTCTTTGGAAAAAGAAAGTAACACGAAAATTTAGCCTCTTTTTTCTAGACATTATGCTTACAATATGTTAGCATGTTTGGAAAAAAGGGGCTTTTACTACGTTACAATGTAAAAGGAGGATATTATATTATGAGTAAAGAGACTTTTGTGACAAAGAAACAGGTAGAGGAGATTGTGAAAACATATCCAACGCCTTTTCATTTATATGACGAAAAGGGCATTCGGGAGAATGCAAAAGCGGTAAAAGAAGCATTTGCATGGAATGCAGGGTTTCGTGAGTACTTTGCGGTAAAGGCAAATGCGAACCCATACATTCTTAAAATATTAAAAGAGTATGATTGCGGATGCGATTGTTCTTCCTATACGGAACTTATGCTTTCAAAATCCATGGGATTTGATGGAGAGCATATTATGTTTTCGTCTAATGATACGCCAGCAGAGGAATTCG
>JAZUHO010000072.1:0-10171 GCA_045641745.1 Agathobacter sp.
CACGCGTTACTCACCCGTCCGCCACTCAGTCACTAAATCGTCATTCCGAAGAAATCGTAATAAAGTGCTTCGTTCGACTTGCATGTGTTAAGCACGCCGCCAGCGTTCATCCTGAGCCAGGATCAAACTCTCATGTTAAAAATGTTTGATCTAGCCAGTTAAACTTGGCTATCAATTGTTCATTCAGATAAATCTGAATTTACTGTTTAAAGGTTCTTTGAATATTCAAAGATGTTCGTTTCAATCTTTCGATTGAAGAATTGTTCTCATTGAATCTTTCAAGGTTTTTCACTGTTTAATTATCAATGTTCTTCGCTTCGCCTTTTGCTTTGTCAGCTCCTCGCGACAGCTTGTTTAATTTACCATAATTTTCCTTGTTTGTCAACAAGTTTTTTAATTATGCTAACATTCTTATTTATTATAAGAACATTTAATTTATGCCATCGGCTCGCTCTACAACTCAATGTGTCTCACTGACAGCTCAGTTATAATAGCATGCTATCAATCACAAGTCAACACAAAAACAAGCAAAAACACGAAGTTCCTCAACTTGTGTTTTTGCTCGCCTTTTTCAGAATTGTATAAACATTTTACAATATAGCATCCATCGCTTGTTGAACATTTTCGACTCCTACAAGTTCTATTCCACCCACTTGCTTGAGTGAAGTCATACATACCTTTGGCAAAATGCACTTTGTAAATCCAAGCTTTTTGGCTTCAAGAACTCTTTGCTCTGCCATTGGAACCCCTCTCACTTCACCACTTAAGCCTATTTCACCAAAGCATATGGTCTTTTCATCAATTGGCCAATCTTTATGGCAGGAAATAATTGCTAGAGCAATCCCCAAATCAATTGCAGGTTCTGTCATCTGTATTCCGCCAGCAATATTTACATATGCATCGCACTCTGACATATGTAGTCCAAGTCTTTTCTCTAAAACAGCTAACAATAGATTTAGACGATTGTAATCCGTTCCTGCCGCAGTACGTCTCGGATTGTTAAAAAATGAGTGACACACTAAGGCTTGCACTTCCAAAAGGATTGGTCTGGTTCCCTCCATAGAACATGCAACCACAGAGCCCGATGCACCTTTTGGTTTACCACTTAGCATAAATTCAGAAGGATTTTCTACCTCTACGAGTCCTTCCGACCGCATTTCAAAAACACCAATCTCATTTGTAGAGCCAAAACGATTTTTCACGCCGCGTAAAATTCGATAGGATTCATGACGATCCCCTTCAAAATACAATACCGTATCCACCATATGTTCTAACACACGCGGTCCTGCAACAACACCTTCTTTTGTCACATGCCCAACAATAAATATACTAATTCCCATGCCCTTTGCGATCTGCATAAATACAGCAGTTGATTCACGTACCTGAGATACACTTCCCGGTGCTGATGAAACATTTTCATTGTACATTGTTTGAATAGAATCGATGATAACAATTTGTGGTTTCTCTTTCTCAATCACTTCACGAACAATATCCAGATTTGTTTCGCAAAGTAATTTCAATTCATCTTTAAATTCTCCAATACGTTGTGCACGAATTTTAATTTGCTGTAAAGATTCCTCTCCCGAAACATAGAGAATGCTTTGTCCTTGATCCGCCAAATTTTTACAAACTTGTAGAAGCAAGGTTGACTTACCAATTCCTGGATCTCCACCAACTAGCATAAGCGCCCCTTTGACAATTCCGCCACCAAGCACTCTGTCCAATTCCAACATTCCTGTAGATGTTCGTGTTTCGTCTTTTGTTTCTATTTCTGAAATTGCCATTACCTTAGCCGCATCCGCTTGTGACTTCACTTTTCCAGCATTGCTTAAGGATTTCTTGTCAACAACTTCCTCTACAAATGTGTTCCACTCTCTGCAGCCGGGGCATTGTCCCATCCACTTTGAAGACTCAAAGCCACAGTTTTGGCAGAAATATATCGTCGTTTTTCCTTTTGCCATCTATCACTTTCCCTTTCTCACAAAAAACTGGCTGATATGTAACTCACACATCAGCCAGATAACTATTACTCTATTAGCATTTTACAACTTCAATTGCCACTGGATCCTCATCCACAAACTCTACACTAATGCTTAATTTTCCGCCCAAGTTTGTCTTCATAACACCGGCTGAGACAGCATCAATTGTAATCTCATATTCCGTATCTTCTTCTAGCTCAAGTGTTACCTGTGCATCTTCGGTTCCTTCTACTGCAAATGCTACTCCTTCAGATGTAGCTTCAAAATGACTTACTGCTGTACCTGGAACTGATTCGTATACGAATAATCCATTACGTTCTAGCTTCGTAATTTCTTTAAAAGTCTTTACTTTATATACGTCACCTTCATGTTCGAAGTTATCAATCTTAGCCTTCTCTGCCAATGTAAAATCTCCGAAACTAATACTCTTGTCTGCCTCTGATCGAATTAACTCTTTAATTGCAGCCATCTTTTCCTCCTGTAAAACCGCCCGATACCTTGTCGGTGTCTTTTATTTTTTCTTCATTATATACTAGAAATTTTCCGATTTCTACACCTTTTAAAATTATTCATACATTTTTTACGATTCCTTTGTAACCACAATTTTTTTGTTTTTTGTAGCTACAACAACATTATCGCCAGATGCAATATTTCCAGCAATAATTTCCTCTGCCATCTTATCTTCGATTTCTTCCTGTATCTTGCGTTTCAAAGGTCTAGCACCATACTTTCTATCAAAAGCCATATCAACAATCTGCATTTTAGCACTGTCACGAATCGTAAGAGTTATCGCAAGTTGATCCTTACAACGCTTCTCTAATTCCTTCGAAAGAAGAGTTACAATCTTCTTCATATCCTCTTTGTTAAGCGATCTAAATACAATTGTCTCATCAATACGATTTAAGAACTCTGGTTTGAAAAGGCGACGCACTTCTTCCATCACATTATTTTTCATACGCTCGTGATTTTCCTTCTCATCATCTACCGATGTAAATCCAAGCTTCTTAGGTTCAATAATTGATTGTGCACCTGCGTTACTTGTCATAATGATAATGGTGTTTTTGAAGTCCACCTTTCTTCCCTGAGAATCCGTAATATGTCCGTCGTCCAACACTTGAAGAAGAATATTAAATACATCTGGATGAGCCTTCTCGATTTCATCAAAAAGTACAACAGAAAATGGATTTCTGCGCACTTTCTCGCTCAACTGGCCTCCATCTTCATGCCCAACATATCCTGGTGGTGATCCAATCAACTTAGACACGCTATGTTTCTCCATATACTCCGACATATCTACGCGAATCATGGAATCTTCGTTTCCAAATACAGCCTCTGCTAGTGCTTTCGAAATCTCCGTTTTACCTACACCTGTAGGTCCAAGGAATAAGAAAGAGCCAATCGGTCTCTTGGGATCCTTCAATCCCACACGACCACGACGCACTGCTCTTGCAACCGCTGAAACAGCCTCTTCTTGTCCAACAACGCGTTTATGAAGTGTTGCTTCCAATTTTTGTAAACGAGATGCCTCACTTTCTGTCAACTTTGCGACAGGAATCTTCGTCCACTCTGCAACAACATTCGCGATTTCATTTTCCCCTACAACAGGACGTTTTGCCTTACTTGAGCGAACATTACGATTTTTCTGACGTTCTAACTCTTTTTGTGTTGCAACCTTCTCTTCTTTCAAAGTTCTTGCAAGCTGAATATCTCCTGCCTGTAAGGCAGCCTCCAATTGTGCTTCAATATCATGTAAACCTACTTTTAACTGATTAATCTGATCTGTCGATTTTAGCATACCAAGCTTCGCCTTTGCGGAAGCTTCATCCATCAAATCAATTGCCTTATCTGGCAAAAAGCGATCATTAATATAGCGCGCTGACAATTGCACCGATGCCAAAATTCCTTCATCTGTAATTTCCACATTGTGATGTGCCTCATAAGCAGGACGTAATCCTTTCAGAATCTCCTCGCTCTCTTCCATCGATGGCTCTTCCACAAGAACTGGTTGGAAACGACGCTCTAAAGCTGCATCCTTTTCAATATGTTTTCTATATTCCTCAATAGTTGTCGCACCTATCACTTGAATTTCGCCACGTGCTAATGCTGGTTTTAAAATATTGGATGCATCCAATGCGCCCTCTGCTCCTCCAGCACCAATAATCGTGTGTAACTCATCAATAAAGAGCAATACATTTCCAGCGCTTTCCACTTCATTAATTACTTTCTTGATGCGTTCTTCAAATTCTCCACGATATTTTGACTTTGCGACAAGGCCAGACATATCCAGAGAAACCAATCGTTTTCCTGCCACGGTATCTGGAACCGTACCGTCTACAATTCTTTGTGCAATTCCTTCCACAATTGCAGTCTTACCAACACCAGGTTCACCTATCAAACAAGGATTGTTCTTTCCGCGTCTGCTAAGAATCTGAATCACACGATCATTTTCTAACTTACGTCCAACCACTGGATCTAACATATTTTCTCTTGCCATTTCTGTCAAATCTCTAGAATGCTGGTCCAATGTAGGTGTGGCACTACCTTCGATTTTTCCTTTGTTACGCTGAAATTCTTCACGATACTTTTGTGGATCTTCTCCCATCGCTACTAGAACATCCGAAAAAACCTTCTGTCTATTTACATTCATGGAATTCAGAAGACGACTTGCTGCGCAATCCCCTTCTCTTATCAATGCAATCAAAATATGTTCCGTTCCAATCAATTCAGAACGAGAACCTTCTGCCTCTTCCTCTGCTTTCTCTAAGAGTAACTCTGTCTTCGGAGAAAAGCCATCCTTTGACAATATGGTGCCTTCTTCTCCTGGAGAAATCAAGTCACTAATCAATTCAAAAAGGCGCTTTTCTTCCACTCCATTTGCAGTCAACACAGTTGCTGCAACAGAAGTGCCTTCTTTAATCATTGCCAATAAAATGTGTTCCGTTCCCACATATCCATGATTCATTTTTTTTGACAAACGTTTTGCCAAATCTAATGTTTTCTTCGCTTTCTCTGTATATGCTTTCAAAATTTATGCCTCCATAACAGATTTTTACAAATCTAAAAATTCAAAATCATCATCGTCATCTACCAATGCTTCCGTTAATGACTCTTTATTTGCCTCTACAATATCTGACATTGCCTCTGCAAGAAGTTTCTCGTCTAACTCTGGCAAATCCGCTGTCGCAAAAGTAACCTCTTCCTTCACATCTTCTTTTTCCGGTTCCGATTTAGGCTGTTCCTCTTCTAGCTCCGTTTGCGCTTCTGAAACCTCCTCTTGCTCACTTTCAATATTTAATTCAGCAAGCAAATTCTCCATTTCTTTATCACGTTCTGCTACAATTGTAGACTTTTCATCTGACAATTCACCAACAATGTCATCTGCTGCCTCTTCATCCCCCATTGTATCGTGTGATATCTCATAGAACTCTACTTCAACTTCGTCATCCTCATCTTCATCTCCGCCCCAAATTGAAGCTGCATCGATAGGATTCTCGAGTTCTGTATCCACCTCATCCTCTTCCATCTCTTCCTCGTCTTCGTCCTCATCTCCATATAGGTTACGTTCTCTTCTCGATAGAATAAGATTTATGATGATAATTATAAAGATAACAGTTCCAACAATCATTGCAACAAGAAAAATGCGATTTGTTTTCTTTAATTTATCAAATTCCTGTTGCAATTTTGTATTCTTTTCGTTTAATGCTAGCATTTCATCTTCCGATGCTAATGCTCCGAGATATCTTTGATACGTTCCTTCTTTTTCATCATATTGATACCAACCATATTCTCCAAAGTTGTTAACACAATAGATTAAGTAGAAATCCTTTTCTTCGACTCCTGCAGCATGCACCACTTCAGGAGCAAATGGATTCCAACTTGTTTCTGTATCTTTCACAGCTTCTGCCGCCGGCTTCTTTTGGTAGGCGGTCATTTCACCCTTTCCATCAATTAGAATACTTGTTTCAACATATCCTTCTGGAATTAAGCTTTCCTCCGGCAAAAGCGGAATAACATAGTTCTCACCAGATTCTAATCGAATCAATGGATACACAGTATCGTTTTCCGCATCATACACAAAGAAAAGTCCTCTTTGCTCTGGATTGCTTTTGTCTAGCAAAAAAATCACTGTAAGATTAGCCTTTTCAAACGCAAGTGCTGGATATTCTTTTCCACCAAGCATAACCTTTGTTTCTTTAAAATCTTTTAATGTCTGTTCCTCTGGCAATACATCGGATGGTATCCAAGTATTTCCTCCACTTTTGAATTCCTTTGCTGGAGTGCTTGGATCCTCACTCTCTGTTGGAGCAGGCGCATCTTCTTCTACCGATTCGCCTTCTTTTACTCTTGTTACAACAACCTTATACGTAGCTGTCACACCATTTTCAGCCTTCACAACAATCTTAATTGTATTTTCACCAACTTGAAGATTCTCATTGCCACTTACCGATTGAACGGTTGCACCTGCATGATTTGGTTTCGCTGATACTGCAATTTTAGTAACATCGTTAGCCACCTTTGCAGTATAATTTAACGTTTTAGCCGAAAAGCTTGGCGACAATTTTCCTGCTGAAAGAGATAAATTTGCCAAGGACGTATCTCCCGACGCTACTGTTTGATTATCATCCCCATGATTTTCTGGGGTTGGCTCACTTGCTTTATTTTCTACATTAACCGTTACGCCTTGAGCTGGCAGAGTAATATCATTTTCTTCTGCATCAACTGCGTCCAAGCAATTAACCACAACCTTTGCTGTTCCAGCTGCAAGGGCTTTGTATTTTAATGATACCGTTGCGTTTCCACTCGCATCGAATTCTCGAACTGTAAAGATAACTCCGTTTCCTTCGGAGGAAGTTTCCTTATTACCGGCCCCCACAAAAGAAAGAACACTGCCATCTGAAACTGTTGCAGAAAGTCTTGCATACGTACGGTCTGTAATTCGCATGGTAACCGTAACTGTATCACCAATATTTACTGACTGATTACTAACTGACAAAGACATTTTTGCTGCCTGTACTTCTAAATCAGAGTTCAAAAATACCGACACCATAATTGCAAGTATCATAAAACCACTTACAATTCTTTTTCTATATCCTCTTAATCGCATTCTATACCTCACTACTTTTGTTCTATTACTCTTTTACCAATCAAATATTTATCTAATGCAACTATATCGCCCATGCTAATAGAATCGCCTTTTCTATTTACATCGCCTGCTTCAAGTTGTGGACCTGAAAGAGTAATTTTTCCAATCAGATGTCGGTCCATACGAACCAAATCAGCCATACTAATTTTCCCATCACCATTCAAATCACCGTATATAACAACCGGATAATTCGCAATATTTTTCCCATTTGCATATACTGCAACTACATTTCCTGTTCCAACATTACCAGTATTCTCTGTTCCGTCAGCTTTTAAAACTTTCACTGTACAATTATTTGCTGTGATTCCATTTAGCACCGCTTGCACACTTGTTTGAGGCTGAACTCCTGTAAAGAAGGAACCTATTTTATATGTAGAAGATGTAATCCCCGATGATGTATTTCCGTTCTGGCTGCCCGAGTCACTTCCAGAGTTTCCGCCTTGATTGTTACTTGGGGCCGCTTCACGGTAAATATGAATTGCATATGTTTTCACATCCCCGCTTTGTGCCGTGCAAGAAATTTGAATTGTATTGTCACCAACCTTCAAATTGTACTGCCCTTGTCCTGAGATTGTCGATGTACCCACAATCGGAGACGCCACTACGTTTACAGTCGACACGGAATTAGAAACAATGGCCGAATAACTAGTTGTTTGCCCTGAAAAGCCTGGTGTTAAGCTTACATTTGATATTGATAAGGATTTCAAATAATTATTTGGATTTCCTTTTTCCACATATCCGCAGGCTGTATCTGGCATATTTCGGAAAACGGGAATGGTAAATACAAAAGCTTGATTCTTATCTGCATAGCCATTTGCCATACTGCTTGCTTCACTTCTTGCTGCCGAAACATTGGTCATATATTGGTGACTGTATGTATTTCTCCCCGTCACATTAAACTTTTGAAAATACAATGTATCTTGCCCAATCTTCACATATTCTCCTGCTAATAGTTCAGCGCCACCATAGATGGATTTATATCTCGTATTCCATCCATAGTTTTTTGCAGTTTCAAGTCCTCTCGTTACTTTATCCATTCCACTTGTTGCATAAGCTCCAACATTGAAATAGTTAAAATAATTCTTATATCCGCTTACATTACCAGAAATCAACGAACTCGTCCCTTTCGTTCCCTGTTCCTGCTTCAACCTTGCAGTTAGGTGGTATGGGCTAATCGCCAAATTTTTGCCTATCTCATATAAGGTGTTTGCATAATTCAAAGCAGAACCATTTGGCTCTGTAGCATCGCTAGCCATAAAGGTTCCCTTCATCATATTCTGTACATTCGCTACTGTTTGCGATGAATTATAATGAAGTGATTCAAACGCAAAAATATAGGTATCGTCTAAATAATTGCGTGGATCCATTCGATGTGCAAGGAACTCTCTTGAGACCGCATACCAACCTGTTCCATCCAAATTTGCCCAAGTATTTGTTTTCCAATCATATGCATTCGAATCGATAGAACGACAATACACTCCCTCATAAGAACTCACAAGATTTCTACCAAAAACAGCCTCATTATCTACCGCTGTATTCCAATCTAATCCTGTATCATATGCCACAAACTGCCACTGTGGATGTCTCGTACTAATATCTGCAAGCTTTGTTGCATAGCTTTGTGGAAATCCCGCTTTCACTAGTTCATCCACGGTCTTAGGAGTTCCACTTGGTACCGCCGGAGCTGGATTGCTTGGTGTAATGGTTCCACTTCCCTGACTGATGGTTGCATACGCACTACTCACCCATCCTGTCACAATCTTTCCATTTGTTTGTTCATAGGTAACGTTATACCAATCTTTTCCATTACAAAAACGCACCTCATTCACGCTTGCTGTTCTTCCCGTTGAAGCATATCCAATTACATTACCATTTACTGGTGCTTCCCTAATGCAAAGTTCTCCTGTAAATGTAACAATCTGACCCGATGTCACATTATCTAATGCCACATTCACATAGTCAGACCGCATATATCCTGTTACATTCTTACCATCAACGATTCCACTAATTTGGTACCACACTTTTCCATCTGTTCCTGTCTTTTGACCAAGAACAGAAACTGTCGCACCCGTTGATAAAGTTCCATATGTACCATATTGTGTTCCCGCATCTTGTCTCACATTTACACCGATTCCATTAACGGTTCCTGTTGATGCAGCGGAAACTTGCATCGGAGAAAATCCCGATATATATATTGACGAGGTCAAGATACTGGTCATAAGAACCAGACGCACTTTTTTATTTCTTATCTTCATGCATCCACCCGACTTTCTTTCGTGTTTCCAATTTACATAGTTATGTCAATTTTATTATACGAATTCACACATACACCGTCAACCAAAATGTAGTATTTGCTAGTATTTGGGAACTATATCTTGTAACATTTCTGGATTACTTACGTGTAAGCAATCTTATAATCAAGCTACTCCATATAATGCCCGCCAATCCTAACACACTACAAAAGGTTGCCAAAATATTTACTTCTAATACACGCACTCCAGTCACTACGCCAAAGCTTGCCACAATTCCTATAGCTGCTACAATTGCCATCATTGCACAAATGATTAATGTTTCCTTATCTAGTCTTTGATTCCATTCCATATTCATCTTGTTCTCCACTTTATTTCTTCCCTCCATTGCATCTGTTCTCCCTATACAAATTGTTTTCATTTTCTTCGTCCCCCTTTATTCCTGTCCACTGCGATAATTTCGATCCTTTTCCCATGACCACGGGAAGCATGACTTATCGTCGATATACACATCAGCAAATATTTTTCTTGAATTGTTGCCATATTTTTGCGTAATCTCTGGCAAATTGTCGTTTATTGCATCAAATTCCAATCCAAAAACTTTGCAATAGGAAACAGCATCTTCCAAATACGCTCCACTTCGGCAGGTCCATAAAATCAATTTTGCGCCCTGTGTTCTAATCTCTTTCAACAATTGAATAAGTGGCATATTCGGAATTCCAACCTTTGGATAGCAATCCGTACATATCGTTCCATCAAAATCTTCCGCTATAATATGGAACTTTTCGTTGTAACCCTCC
>JAZUHO010000073.1:0-10156 GCA_045641745.1 Agathobacter sp.
TATGGGTGCTGCTCCAAGACGTGCTGTACAGAGACTTACATCTGATCCAGGAGATAAGATTATTCTTCTTGGTGGGCGTACAGGTCGGGATGGAATCGGTGGTGCTACTGGTTCTTCAAAGGCTCATAACACAGAGTCAACAGCTGTATGTGGTGCAGAGGTTCAGAAGGGAAATGCTCCTACAGAGCGTAAGCTTCAGAGATTATTCAGAAGAGAAGAAGTATCTCACATTATTAAGAAATGTAACGACTTTGGTGCCGGTGGTGTATCTGTTGCAATCGGTGAGCTTGCAGACGGACTTCGCGTTCAGTTAGATAAGGTACCTAAGAAATATGCTGGTCTTGATGGAACAGAAATCGCTATTTCTGAGTCACAGGAGCGTATGGCAGTAGTAGTTGCTCCAGAAGATGTTGATCAGTTCCTTGCATATGCAAAAGAAGAGAACTTAGAGGCAATCGAGGTTGCTGTCGTAACAGAGGACCCACGTCTTGTCCTTGTATGGAGAGGAAAAGAGGTTGTAAATATCTCACGTGCCTTCCTTGATACAAACGGTGCACATCAGGAAACAAATGTTTCTGTCGATATGCCAGAAAAAGCGGAGAATTACTTAGAGAAGATTTCTGCACCTAAGGTTGCAGCTGCAGTAGAAGCAGGAGATATGAAAGCTGCTTGGCTTGCTGAACTTGCAGACCTTAACGTATGTTCACAGAAGGGACTTGTAGAAAGATTCGATGGTTCTATCGGAGCTGGTTCTGTATATATGCCATTCGGTGGAAAATATCAGTTGACAGAGACACAGTCTATGGTAGCGAAGCTTCCGGTATTAAAAGGGAAATGTGATACGGTAACCATGATGTCTTACGGATTTGATCCATATCTTTCAAGCTGGAGCCCATACCACGGTTCTGTATATGCTGTACTTGAGTCAATTTCAAGAATTGTTACAGCTGGTGGTGATTACAGCAAGATTCGTATGACATATCAGGAATACTTCCGAAGAATGAGTGAAGATCCAAAGCGTTGGAGTCAGCCATTTGCAGCATTACTTGGTGCTTACAATGCACAGATTGGTTTCGGCCTTCCATCTATCGGTGGTAAGGACTCTATGTCAGGAACCTTTAATGATATCGATGTTCCACCAACACTTGTTTCTTTCGCTGTAGATGTAGCAAAAGAAGGAGATATCATTACACCAGAGCTTAAGGCAGCTGGAAATAACCTTGTATTATTCGAGATTGAGAAAGACGAGTACAGCCTTCCAGTTTACGCTCAGGTAATGAAGCTATACGATGCAATTCACGCAATGATTCAGAAGAAAGCAATTGTTTCTGCTTACGCGTTAGATGGAAAAGGACTTGCAGCTGCAGTATCTAAGATGGCATTTGGTAATAAGCTTGGTGTTACAATGGAAGATGAAGTGACAAGCGATACCTTATTTGCCCCTGGATTTGGTAATATCGTAGCTGAGATCCCAACAGACAAGCTCCCAGAGGTTCGTGCAATTCTTGATGCAGCAGGACTTTCAGGCGTAGAGACAGTGGTTGGTTTCGTTAACGATACACAGACGATTGAGTGCGATGACATGGTTCTTCCAATGGATGATGCGATTGCTGCTTGGACAGGAACCCTTGAGAAGGTATTCCCAACTATCGCGGTTGAAGGAAAAGAAGAGGTTAAGACAGGCCTTTACGATACAAAAGAGATTTATGTTTGCAAGAACAAGATTGCAAAACCAACCGTATTTATTCCAGTATTCCCAGGAACCAACTGTGAGTACGATTCGGCTCGCGCATTTGAACGTGCAGGCGCTAACACAGTCGTTAAGGTATTTAAGAATCTGAATGCAGAAGATATCCGTGATTCCGTAGATGAGTTTGTGAAAGCAATTGATCAGTCACAGATTATTATGTTCCCAGGTGGATTCTCAGCTGGTGACGAACCAGAAGGATCAGCGAAATTCTTTGCTACAGCGTTCCGCAATGCAAAGATGACAGAAGCTGTAAACAAACTTCTAAATGAGAGAGATGGTCTTGCACTTGGTATCTGTAACGGATTCCAGGCACTCATTAAACTTGGTCTTGTACCAAACGGTGAGATTTGCATGCAGGATGCACAGAGCCCAACACTTACTTACAACACCATTAACCGCCATATCTCTAAGATGGTATACACAAAGGTTGTTACAAACAAGAGCCCATGGCTTCAGCAGGCAGAGCTTGGAAAAGTATATTGTAATCCAGCTTCCCATGGAGAAGGTCGTTTCGTAGCTCCACAGGAATGGTTAGATAAGCTCTTTGCAAACGGTCAGGTTGCGACCCAGTATGTAAATGAAGCTGGTGTTCCAACGATGGATGAAGAATGGAATGTAAATGGTTCTTATATGGCCATTGAGGGTATCACCTCTCCAGACGGACGTGTACTCGGTAAGATGGCACATTCAGAGCGTAGAGGCGATGCTGTTGCGATGAACATTTACGGAGAGCAGGATATGAAGCTCTTTGAATCTGGTGTTGCATACTTTAAATAGAATAGATAGAAAACGAAGGAAGTCGTACCAAAAGGTGCGGCTTCCTTTTTTGACTTATAGAAATTCTATAAGTTAAAAACGCTTCGCGGGGCTGCGACTGATGCGCAGTGGAATATTGCAAACGACAGTACTATCGAAAAAAGAAGAAACTGCATGACAAAAGGCGTAATATAAAAGAAAAAATAAAGTTGAAAAAATAATGCGCAATTAAAGCTTGTTAGGGGGAGATAGGTACGATATAATATTTTTACAAGACATGTGTACAAGGGGCTATTTGCATTGCGCAAGGGGAGTGCGATTTTGATAGGGTTGTATTAGGAAAAAACGATTCATATTGAAATAGAAAGAACTTGAGATGAGGAAGTGTATCTCAAGGTCTTTTTAAGTATATGGACAATAGTACAAAAGTCTTATTGTAAAAAGCAATGCAGCTGAACTATGTTTGCAATTGTAAATTAGGGATATACAATTGTGATGACAAAATAGGTGGTTATTGTGATGACAGGAGAATATCAGTTACGCTATGCAGCTGGAAAATATTGGCTTTTAGACATGAAGCAGGAGAGTGCTACATATAATAGACCAATCTGTATGAACTGCGTGGGTGCGGATATCTGGAAACTTCTTTCAGAGGGTTTCACAAAGGAAGAAATCGTAGCATCGATACAAAAGAAGTATGAAATCGAATACTCGATTGCATACACCGACTGTGTAACCTTTTTAGAACAATTGATGGAACAGGGAGTAATTGAAGGAGTTTGATATCCATATGAATGTGTTGTTGATTGGTGGATCGGGCGGATTGATCGACCAAATAATGATAAAACTGAAAAAAGAGGGACATCGTATCTTCCTTCTGACAGGTAATAAGTATGCAAAGCACAAGTATGAGAAGTACTTTGAACGGTATAATCTTACTTATGACTGTGAGTTTTTGACAGACATTTTTGAAAGTGTACATCCGGATGTGACACTTTTTATGGGGGCATTTGACACAAATTTTACTTGGATGGATGAACGGAGAGATGCGGTTCACTACGCATCGGGAATGATGAATCTGTTGGCGGCTTATGCAGTGAAGGCATATGGCAGATTCATCTATTTGTCGTCTAGTGACGTCTTCGATGGAGATTATCCTGAGGATATCGAGGAAGAACAGGCGCACAGTGCAACGAGATTTCGCGGAATGGCTATCGCACAAGGGGAGGATTTGTGTGATAGCTACCGAAAGAGTTGTAAGGCAGATATTGTAACATTGCGTCTGGATCATATTTTTTATCTTCCCAAGAATGCGAAGGAAATCAATGATATGTGCGGGGAAATGTGTCTAAAGGCCATTAAAGAACAACCAATTCGCGTGAATATGGAACACCGTTTTTCAACAATATATGTTTCAGATGCCGTGGAGTATATTTACCGATTGATTGCTTGTGAACGACACTTTTATCCGTTGTATCATTTAACTTCAGGTCAGGAAATCTCTGAGCATGATTTGGCAATGTGGATAGACAAAGCGGTTGATACTCCTTTGTTGGTGCAGGAGATACATGACTGGAATGCCCGAGAGGTACTATCCAATAGGCGATTTGAGGAAGAATTTGGACTTCGGGTTTTCCATAGGACGGAAGAAGTGGTTCCAAAAATAATTTCGCAGATTTTGCAAAAGAAGAAGGCTTTCTTAGCGGATGACAGAAAGAAGAAAACACTAAAAGGACGTGTAGAAGAGAAGCTTGGATGGTTGGTGGGAATATTGCTTCCATTTATAGAGAATGTAATCTGCTTTGTACCATTCTTTATGCTAAATAATCGCGCTGTAGGAAGTGAATATTTTGATCGTCTTGACTTTTATCTGATTTACGTTCTCTTGTTTGCAATTGTATATGGTCAACAGCAAGCGATTGTGTCAGCCGTACTTGCTGTGATTGGCTATACGTTTCGTCAAATGTATCAAAGAACTGGTTTTGATGTACTCATGGATTACAACACTTATGTGTGGATAGCACAGCTGTTTGTTATTGGCTTGGTGGTTGGGTACATGCGAGACCAAATAAGGTCTATGAAGAGCGAGAATGTCGAAGAACAGCATTTCTTGAATGATAAGCTCTATGACATGACAGAGATTAATCAGAGTAATGTACGTGTAAAGGATTCGCTTGAAAAACAAATTGTAAATCAAACAGACAGTATTGGAAAGATTTATAATATTACTTCACAGTTGGATCGCTATATGCCAGAGGAAGTTCTTTTTTATGCGGCAGAGATGCTGTCAAAACTGATGAATTCTAAGGACGTTGCAATCTATTCTGTATCAAATTATGATTATGCGAGACTTGCGTCTGCGACTTCAAAAAAAGCGAGACAATACGGCTTTTCGGTGAAATATCGTGAGATGAAAGATATCGTAGAGTGTTTGGAAAGTAAAAAGGTATACATAAATAGAAACTTAGACGAACGATATCCCCATATGGTTAGTGGTTTATACGAGGAAGATAAGCTTCAAATGCTGGTGATGGTTTGGGGAATTCCATGGGAACAAATGACGCTTGGTCAGGCAAATATGCTTACCGTAATCAGTGCATTAACACAAAATGCGGTATTACGTGCAAATCGATATATGGAGGCGCTAGAAGCAAAGCGATATGTAGCTGGCAGTCCACTTATGGAAACGAGTGCTTTCACAACACTGGTTCAGGCGTTTTTGCGAGCTAGAGATCGAGGACTTACGGAGTGTGCACTTCTTGAGGTGGAAGCGAAACCGGAGCAATATCAAACTATGGCAAAAGAGGCTTCGCAGAAGCTTCGTAAATCAGACTATGTGGGAACGATGGAAAACGGTAGTCTATGTATTCTTCTATCCAATTCTGACAATAATGCAACCAATATTGTTATTAACCGTTTGAGTGAAATTGGAATTCAATCTGAGGTGATGGAGGAGATTAAAGCATAATGTGGCAGGTTTTTTGGTTTGTGGTTCTTATCTTGCTGAACACACTAATTACAATCGCATATTTTGGATTCAATTTTATGGTGGAGAAACAGAGAACTACGAATAATGGCAGAAGCTATGTGATGCGTTCCATTGTAATGTTACTTTGTCCGGGGGTAGGCCCGTTATTTTTTTTAGCAGGAAGCTTCTTACAAAAGTATATATATAAAAGCACGGTGGATTTGGAGGATGTTATCTTTAGCAAGGAACGTGTAGAGACTTATGCATACGCAGATGAGGAACAAGAGAAGAATATGGTGCCACTGGAGGAAGCAATTGCTGTGGCAGATACAGATAATTTGCGTAATTTGATGATGAATGTGGTAAAAGGTGACATCAAGGATTCTTTGAGCACCATTTCCGCCACTTTGGATAGTGAGGATTCAGAGACATCGCATTATGCGGCTGCGGTTTTGCAGGAAACCTTGGATAAATTTCGAGCAACCACGCAGAAAGGGCATCAAACAGTACTCTCAAATCCGAGTGAAAATGTGGATTATGGTGTAAAGCTTATTGAGTACATGAATCCAATTTTAGAGCAACGTATTTTTACCGAAATTGAGCAGAAATCTATGGTGTGGATGATGCAGGAAATTGGAGATGTTATCTACAATTATGCACCGAATAAACTGGATATCAATCATTTGGAAGGGATTACGATGCGCCTTTTAGAGGCGGAGAACTATGTGACATGTGAAACCTGGTGTATTAGGTGTCATGAGCGCTTTCCAAATGAATTGGCGGCGTACACCTGTAGATTGAAGTTATATTTCTCCATTGGAAACAAAGAAGAATTTTTTAAGGTAATGAGTGAATTAAAACAGTCAGATGTTATTGTGGATAATGAAACACTGGAAATGATTCGAGTGTTCTCATAAGGATATTGACAAAAGAAGTAAAGAAAGGAGAAAGGAGGAAAGATATATGTCAATGGTACAGCTTACTATTTTGCAAATAATAATAATTTTTGTGGCGTACACATTCAGTATGATAGTTCTTCCCTCTTTTTTCTTAAAAAGTCGTCTTGCACATAGATGTTTCACAGAGCGCATTCTAGCGTACTTTCTTGTTGGTAATTTCTATATTATCAATTTAGTCTTGATTCTTGGAATTTTACACATCTCTTATCCGGTTACATTAATCGCTGGAGTACTGATTCCATTTATCATTCGAACGATTAAAAATAAATCTAGAATAGAGAACTTTTTTTCGAACTGTGCAGTATGGAGCCGACGCGTATTAGAAAATCGCATTGGAAGAAGAAATGCAGTGCATATGCTGCTACACGGAATACGAAGAAACCTTATTCAGTGGCGTGTAAAATTATTTCGATTTATTAGAGCACACGCATTTACCTTTCTTATGGTAGCAGCATTAATGGTTGCGGTAAGTATGCGTTACGGACAGCAGTTTATAACCTATTTTGGGTATAGTACGTCGGATCAACCGGTTCACACCTACTGGATTAACTATTTGGGAAGAAATCAAATATTTGTAGCTGGGGTATACCCATATGGATTTCACTGTGTGATTTACTTTCTTCATGCGGTATTTCAAATCGATACCTATGTGTTAATGCGCGTATTTGGTCTTACACAGACCTTCTACATATTCTTGATGCTAGCAATGGTCATAGATTTGATTGCCAAAACAAATTATTTGGGTTATGTGGTAGCTATCTTTACCGTTATTTTTTCGGGTTATACCCGTTTCAGCGTAACTCGCTATGTTAGCACACTTCCGCAGGAATATGGAATGATATTTATTCTTCCTTCCATCTATTTTTTACTACAATTTTTCCGCGAACAGATGATAAGTAATACCATGGGACTTCCGGATGAGGATGGAAAGAGAATCTGGAAGGCAAGAGGAAACGCAAAGCTATGTCTGACCATGTTTGCTATTAGTTTTTCCTTAACCTTTGCAGTCCATTTTTATGACACCATTATTGCATTTTTGTTATGCTTGGGTGTTGCAATTGGATTTTGCTTTCTTCTTTTTCGTAAAGAATATTTTCTTAATATTTTACTTGCAGGTATCATAAGTATGGCACTTGCAATTGCGCCAATGGCAGCCGCAGTTGCAACAGGAACAGAGTTGCAAGGCTCATTGGGATGGGCACTTAGTGTTATAGCAGGTAGGAGAGTGGAAGTAAATTCAGGAACGAATGGAGAACTGTCGGATGGGCAGATGGTAGATAAAAAGGAAGAAACGTCAGAACAAGAGCTATCAGAGGAATTTCCTTCCTCTGAATGGAAAGAAGAATGGGAAGGGGCGTCAGAAAGTGGAAATGGAGTAGCATCAATCGCACCTCCCAATGTAAGAGACCGCTTGTATAGTTTGGGAAAAGGCGCAGTAACGAAATTACGCGCAGTGCCAGGAATTATAAATAACCAGTTATTAGAGTATTGTTTTACGCAAGAGCAGAAAGGGGCCTGTCAACTTATTTTGATTGGATTAGTGGAAGTTCTTCTATTAGGTCTTTTCCTATACAATGCGAGAAGTCGTTGGTATGGAGCAAGCGTAATCTCTCTGGTCATGGGAATTATGCTTTTAATACTTATGCTGGCAGCAGGAAAATTGCACCTGCCGAAATTGATGGATCCAGAGAGAACTTGTATATATATCAATTATTTGATTTGGATGCCAGCTGCATTTCTTGTGGATTATGCGTGCGTTTGGTTGCAGGGAATACTTGTTGTCTTACTACCAACCAAGCGATTTGTTTGGTTATCGGCAATTCAAAAGGAACGTACATTGCAAGTGATGGCAGCATTTTTAAGCCTTCTTTTTCTTGTAGAATTTGTAATGCAGGGAGTATATAAGGAAGCTATCATTACCACAGGATTACAGACAAATGGTGCAATAGTGTGCTTGACAAATATTATTCGAGAGGAGCAGGATTACACGTATACGATTGTATCTGCCTCGGATGAGAGAAATATGGCATTAGACCATGCTTATCATGAGGAATTGTCGGTATTTCTTCGCAGAATGGAAGGATATTCTCCGAGCCATCGAATTACATTGCCGACAAAAAATGTGTACTTCTTCATTGAAAAGATTCCACCAAAGTTCTGGATTCCAGGAATGGAGAGCCGACGCATTGATGAAAACGATGCATTCAACATGTTGAACTATGGAACTGGAACTGCTTCGTACAGTGGAAAATATCGTTTCCAGACTATGGCTCGAATCTATTATTGGGCACAGCAGTTTAAAAATATTTATCCAAATGATGTGACAGTATACTTTGAGAATGAGGAATTTGTCTGCTACAAGCTGGCACAAAACCCTTATAATAATTACAATTTGGCAATTGATTATGGATATAATACCATCGATTGGAATGCATTAATTGAGAGTGGAGCATATAAGTTTGAATAGGAAAGGAGAGAATGCTTGCTATGGTTTCTAGACGAAATTTAGTAATCATTGTGATTATGTTTTTTGTTCTCTTCTGCCTATTTGAAGTGCCACTTATTCTAAAAGAAAGTGGGAATCATTTTGATAAGAATGATTATGCAGAGGAGTTTGGAGCTTCTGATAATGATGCATGGTGCATGAGAAAGGGAGCAAGTGTGAATGATTTGCCAACGGACATACCCTATGTGGTTTATTTAGGGGATGAGACCTCAGAGGTCTATTATACCGCATATCAGTGGGCAAATTATAGAAAAATGAATATGGTATCTGCACCCTTACTTGCGTATCAGCTTACAGAAGAGAATCTTCCCGCTATGATTTTAATTGATGGGGAGAAGCTTGGAACGCAGGAAGAATTGGATCAGTTGACATGGTTAGAGCATGTAAATGTTCCTATCGTCTTTTGTAGTATCCCTGAGGTTTCATATCTAAAGGAGAATCCGAGATATATGAATCTCTTGGGAATCGACGAGGTGATTATGGATCAGGTAGAAGTAGTTGGAATACACGCCTTTTCTAATGTCTTTTTGGGTGGAGAGCTTGTGTATGAAAGTCACGATGAGATGGAAATTGATCCCATGGACTTAAATGTGAAGCTTCCGCTATATCACGTATTTAATGGTGCAAAAACCTATATTGTAGGAACGTATAAAAAGACGCCGGAGCAAACAGAGATGCAGCCTGCACTCCTGTGGCGCTACTCCAATGGTGTAAATCAGATTTATGTGGTAAATGGCGATTATATACAAAAGTTGTCAGGAATAGGGTATTTGAGTGCCATCTATTCGGATGCAAAAAGTTATGATATCTATCCAATTGTGAATGCGCAAGTACTATCATTGGTTAATTTTCCACCGATTACAGAAGAAAATTCGGAGATTATTTATGAAAAGTACAGCCGTTCGATGCAGAATTTGTATGAGAATTTGGTGTGGCCAAATCTTATTTCTGCTTTTCAGCAGAGTGGATTCTATCCGACGGCGTACCTTACAATGGGTGACTGGAAGAGGGAAGATAAGCTAATGGCGCAGGATAATCTGTTCTTTTATCTGAAACAGTTCAAGGAACAGAAAATGGAAGCGGGTTTATCACTTTACGGAAAGAAGCAGGAAGATGCAGCGACGTATCATGAGCGTTATGACAGTTTTATGAAGGAAATGCATTTGTCCTACAAGTATAGTAGTCTTTTTGTGAAGGATGAGATGCTAAATGATGTG
>JAZUHO010000074.1:0-2272 GCA_045641745.1 Agathobacter sp.
GGTGCAGAAATTAGGACAGCTAGAAGCAGGTCAGGTGTTTGCTGGGATGTTTGTTCTCATGCTTCTTTTCGTTGCTATTTCAATGACAATCAGCATTCGAATTATGCAGAAAAAGGAGTTTTAGAAGCAGCTTTTGCCGACGTTAGACGATGTGAACAAACTGCATGGAAACTATTTGTGGGAAATTAATATAGAAAAAGCGTGCATGCGAAAAAGGTACTGTACAACATGCATGACTACAGCAAGGGCTTATTGAGCGAAGTGGAGAAAACGTTCGATAGGCCCTTGTTTTGTTGGAACCAAAATTGATAAGTGATATAATCAAATTAAGCAATTAATTAAATGAATTAACTAATTAAAATTTGGTTATTTTTGGAGGGGTAATATCATGAAGTTTTTCTTAGACAGTGCAAAATTGGATGAAATCAAATATGCATATCACACATTTGGAATTGATGGAGTAACCACCAATCCAAGACACATTATGTTAAGTGGAAAGCCATTTATGACAGCGATTCAGGATATCGCAGAATGGATTAAGGAAGAAGGTCTTGAGGGAATCGACACATTTCCGGTATCTGTAGAAATTAATCCACACTTAGATGATGCAGACGAAATGGTTGAGATGGCACAGAAGATTGCAGCAATCAGCCCAAACTTTGCGATTAAGCTTCCAGCCATTGAAAGTGGAATTACAGCAGCTCGCAGATTGGAAAAAATGGGAGTTCGTACCAATGTTACCTTGGTATTTTCTCCATCACAGGCGATTCTTCCAGCGAAAAATGGTTCTTTATTTGTATCACCATTCATTGGATGGAAGGAAGCAAACGGAGAGGATTGCAAAGAGTATATTAAAAATATTGTACAGATTTATAAAAACTATGGATTCTATGGAAAAACACAGATTATCTGTGCTGCTCTTCGTAATCCAAAACAGATTGCAGATTGTGCATTAGCTGGCGCTGATATTGTTACAGCAGGTCTTGCAACTTATCAGGATTGCATGAAACATGCTTACACAACACAGGGACTAGGAACTTTCTGTGACGCTTGGGATAACACCGTGACAGAAGAGTAGGATTGGAAAACAATAATCAAGAATGAAACAATTAAAATAAGAGAAGGTAAATAAAAATATCGGTAATTGGGAGGTTACTAGTATGAAGATTGGTTTTATTGGTTTAGGAATCATGGGTGAATCCATGTGTGAAAATATCGTAAAGAAGCATGATGATGCCGTATATGCATTTGACTTTGTGAAAGAAAAAGTGGACTTACTTGCGGAAAAAGGCGCAATTCCTTGTAAAGATTCTGTAGAACTTGCCCAGGCATGTGATGTAATTATTTCTATGGTTCCAAAGTCAGAGCACGTAAGAGCGGTATACGAAGGAATTGTAGATGTACTCGATGCTACAAAAACCTGTATTGATATGAGTACGATTGATCCATCTGTTTCCGTTGCGGTTGCCAATATGGTGAAGGCAAAAGGCGCACAATTTGTAGATGCTCCTGTTGTAAAATCCAAACCAGCAGCAATTTCTGGTACATTAGGAATTTATGTGGGTGGAGATAAAGAAGCATATGAAATGGTTCGCCCAATTCTTTTATACATGGGAAATAATGTAATCCATATGGGAGACAATGGAAAGGGCTTGGTAATGAAGATTTGCCACAATGCCTTAGTTTCTCAGATTCAAAATGGTGTGAATGAGACAATTACCTTGGCGCAAAAGAATGGTATTTCGATTCCAACCTTTGCAGAGGCAATCTCATACGGTGGTGGACAGAACTTCTACTTGGACGGTCAGGCAAGCAAATTGGAGGCTGAAGATTACAGCACCGCCTTTTCTGTAGAAAACATGGCAAAAGATGTGAATATCTGCATGAACTTGGCAAAAGAGTGTGGAGTGGCAATGCCTGGTGAGCAGAACGCTTGCGATGTATACCAGATTGCGTTAGACAAAGGAATGGCAAAAGAAGATTTCCGCGCGACCTTTAAGGTTGTAAGAGAACGTTAGGAGCTGCCATGTTAAAACAGTTAAATGCAAAGAATGATGTGCCAATTTTGTCCGTACAAGACGCAGAATTTCGCACCTATGGAAGAGTGCTTGAGGGCTATGATTTCACAGAGCTTGTGCAGTATATGGAGGCGCAAACCGACATCCCAGAGAGCGGAAATGTGTATGTGGCTTCGGTTCCAGAGATGGAGAAATTTTCGGTGGTAAGTCAGGTAGAAAAGGCGTTGTATGGTGATATGCCGATTCAGGTAGGC
>JAZUHO010000075.1:0-12879 GCA_045641745.1 Agathobacter sp.
TGCTTTGCTCGTTCCACAGAGAACTTACCAGCACGTTTGATTTCTACTGAGTATCCATAGCACACCACATTATGTTTCACACGAAAAGCATGAATCTCATATCCGTTCACGGAAAAATGCGCATCTGGCTCTGTAATTTCCATGCATTTTATTTCAAAGGGAAGCTCTGGCGCTATGACACGCATGGCACCTACTACACGCTCTAACCCCTTTGGCCCTATAATCGTCAATGGGGCAGTTCGCTCCGCGTTCCCCATTGTGAGCAATAATCCCGGCAAACCACTGATATGATCTGCGTGAAAATGCGTAATTAAAAGTGTATCAATCGGATGAAAGCTGATTCCTTTCTCCTTGATTGCAATCTGCGTTCCCTCTCCACAATCAATCAGCAAATTGCTTCCATTATAGCGAAGCATCAATGCGGTCAACCAACGATGGGGAAGTGGCATCATACCAGCTGTACCCAAAAGGCATACATCTAACATCTATATTATCCTACTTTCTACTATTTATATCGACAATTTTAATTCCATAAGTAAGCCGTCTTCCTTTGGTTTCTCATAGAAATTTTTCCTCACACCAAGCTCTGTGTAGCCAGATTTTTCATAAACATGAATGGCATCTGCATTACTCACGCGTACCTCTAAAAGGATTCTCGGAACCGAAAGCTGTTCCGCCTCTTTTTGTATTTCACACATCAGCGCCTGCGCCACGCCTTTTCCCCTGTAATCCGGGTGTACCGCCACATTGGTAATCTCGCCCTCATCCAAGGAAATGTACATTCCAACATAGCCCATAATCCTATCTTCCTCTTCTGCCACTAGAAAAAGCGCATACGAATAGGAAAGGCTGTCTAAAAAGGCGTCTTCACTCCATGGCATAGAAAAGCTTCTTTTCTCAATCTCTGCCACTTGAGGCACATCAGCCTCTGTCATTTTACGAATGTTCATGGTGTCTCCTTATTCCAGACTCGTTGCAAAAGGTAACATGCTATCGACCTTACTTCTTACACGGTAAAGTCTCTCGCCTGTCCCTGTCGCTCACGTTCTGCCTGTGAAAGACGAAGATAGTCTGGTTTATGTAATTCATGCGCGATTGCCTTGCCCTCTTGATAACGAAGTAAGCCCAATGCTGCAACACTTGCCGCAGATTGTTTGTTATGGCTTGCCGGTGCATACGAATATGGCACTACACAATGTTTGGCAATATATTCTTGGAATACCGGCACTCCATCGCCCAAGAAAATCACACGTGAAGGAATTTCCTGCGCGCTTCCTATCATTGCATTCACTTTATCAATGATTTCATCAATTCCTACTGCGCACTGTGGCACTACAGGAATTAGCTTGTCCTCTTCAAAACGGTACACACCCGTATAAGTCTGCTGTCTTCTTGCATCCATAAGCGGTACCACATAAGCATCCGTTCCCCACAGATTATAGGCTAAGGCATCCACGGTTGGAACCTCCACAATCTCTTTATCGGTGGCGAGTGCTAGACCTTTTGCTGTAGCAGAACCTATTCTAAGTCCCGTAAAGGAACCTGGTCCGCTCGAAACAGCGATGGCATCCACGGTTTTCAAATCCAGCTCAATCATCTTTGCCACCTCATCCAACATAGGAAGAAGTGTCTGTGAGTGAGTTTTCTTATAGTTAATGGTATATTCACCAAGCAGGTTATCGTCTTCAACGATCGCAACACTGGCTACTAATCCAGAACTTTCTACTGCTAATATCTTCATTTTTTCTGTTTACCTCTGTTTCTGTTCCATTGTAATCTTGCGATAGTCAAAGCCTTTTTCCAGGTCCTTCTCAATGGTAATCTCTTTATAGGTCGATGGAAGGATTTCCTCAATCAGATTTGCCCACTCGATCATCGTGAGTCCTTCCCCATAAAAGTAATCCTCATATCCAATCTCATCCATCTCTTCAATATCACCGATGCGATACACATCAAAGTGGTAAAAAGGCATTCTTCCTTCCTCATACACCTGTACGATAGTGAAGGTTGGGCTTGAAATTGGTTCCATAATTCCAAGACCATTGGCAATTCCTTGCGTAAGCACGGTCTTTCCAACACCAAGGTCTCCCACTAAGGTATAGACCTCTCCTGGCTTTGCTTCTTTTCCTAATCTTTCCCCCAATGCCAATGTTTCCTCTGGGGAAAAGCTTTCAATAATCTGTTTTTCAGACATAAATATCCTCTTTTATTTCATATTAACACGATGTTTCTCTAATTTCTTATTCGCAATCTCTGCTAATCGCTCGTATTGTTCTGCAAGCTGACTTTTCGGAACGACATAGGCATTCTTTCTTCCGCTGTATATCAGAACATTGTGCTTGGTTGCTATCATTTTATAGATTTGGTTCCACTCTAATACACCAGAATCCTCACCCAAGGTTACCGTAATATTCTCTTCGGATACGGTATAATGCAGCTTCCCTGCCAACACCTCGTTGCTCTTTAAGGTAAGCTTCGCTCTCGACCAAAGTGCTCCCGGAATATAGAACAAGAAAATAAGTCCGAATACCAGGTACATCACTCCATAGCTGAGATTGCCACCTTGAAATGCCACTACCGACATCACTACAGCAAGTATCGTAATGAGAAGGGATATAATTCCCTGACTTCCTGTATAGGATTGGTACATATTAAAACGAAATAGATCCTTTGGCTGTAACTGCACATCAAATTCTACTGTCATATCTTTTCCAACTTTCTACATAATTTCGCTTTTTAATTATAGCACATAGGCGCCTACTCGTAAACGTTGCATAGATTTTCCCCCTCTACAACATAGATTCCCTCCATTAGAGCGCGCTCATGGCGTGCAAAACAAAAATGGGAACCTGAAAAGGTTCCCAAATTTTATACATTCTATTATTTTATGCATTCTATTATTTTTTGCGTTATTACTGTCTGCCTTTCAGAATTGGTGATAATGGTTTGTACACAAGCAAAGTGATTACCACGCTAATGCAACCTTTCATAAAGGTAAATGGTGCGTTAAATACGATGAGGCATTCTAAAATATTGTCTACTCCTGAGAAAATTGCCTGGTATGCTGCAAGAATAACTTCCTTTGGCATAAAGTTGTAATACATTGGATAAACTACAAAGTAATTCGATACGATGCTGAAAAGTCCCATTACAAGAGCACCTGTAAATGCACCAATCACAGCACCTTTTTTCGTTTTCTTGAACTTGTAAATAAGTCCTGCAGTTGCTACAAAGGAAGCACCCAAAATAAAGTTGGATAACTCACCGATTAACATGGTTTTGCTGATTGCAAGATGAAGAAGGTTCTTAATCAAACACACAACTACACCACATACAGGTCCCATTGCAAAAGAACCAATCAAAGCTGGAAGCTCTGAGATATCCAAAGAAATAAAGTTTGGCATAAATGGCACCTTAAAGTCGAAGTACATAAGGATGAATGCGATTGCTGATAACATACCGGTTACGGTAATGTATCTTACATTCACCAATTGGCTTGCCATTGCAGAGTTTGTTGTCGTTGTTTCGTTGTTCATATTCATTCTCCTTTTCCTTGTTGGAATTCTTTCAAAACATGTTGGTTTACAGAACAAAGAGTTGTCACACTCTCTGTGGCTGATAAAACAAAAACCCCGAGTATACACTCGGGGTAATAAACCTGTTCGAATTCGAGAAAAAGGATACTATGATACACGAATCCCTATCACTCTCTCTTCTCTCATCCAGACTATACTGTCGGGTCCGGATTCACACCGGATCGGCCAATTACTTGGTTCACGGACTTCAGATTACTCTGTCACCGTCGGTCGGGAATCTATCCTTTCTGATATCACCCTGCCCCGAAGAATTCCTTATTGTTTTTACTTGTTTAGGGTAGCATATGTGCTTTCCCCTGTCAATGTGATATTTGTTCTATTATTTAATCACAATGCCGTCAAAGAAGTTATTTCCCTTCTTGATTGGTCTTTCATTCTTTTGACGTCGATTGTCATTTTTCTTAAACTCTCTCTTACCGTCTTTTCGGTTATCTCCTGAGCCATGATTTTTGTTTTCTTTACGGAAGTCCTTTTTTGGCTGAGAGGTTTTCTCTACCTTTGGAGCTTCTTTGCGAACACCACCATCAAAGGTGCCCACCTTCATGGTTAACTGGATTCTCTGCTTTTTCAAATCCACAGTCATAACCTGAACGTCTACCACATCTCCTACGCTTACTGCCTCTAATGGATGTGAAATATAGCGATCACAGATTTCAGAAATATGAACCAATCCATCCTGATGTACGCCGATATCTACAAACACACCGAAGTCAATTACATTACGAACGGTACCCTTTAATACCATTCCAGGTGTAAGGTCTTTCATTTCAAGTACATCGCTTCGTAAAATTGGTTTTGGCATGTCCTCACGTGGATCACGGGCAGGTTTTTCTAATTCCTTCAGAATATCTTCTAAGGTAAGCTCTCCAATGCCAAGCTCACCTGCAAGCTCAGACAAACTTACCACTTTCTTTGTAATTCCAGCCACATTGCGGTTGGTTACATCCTCCATCGTATAACCAAGCTTCTCCAATAATGCTTTCGTTGCTGCATAAGACTCTGGATGCACGCCGGTTCCGTCCAATGGATTCTTTCCGCCAGAAATACGCATGAAGCCCGCACACTGCTCATAGGCTTTCGGTCCAAGCTTTGCTACCTTTAAGAGTTCGGCACGAGAGGCAAACTGACCATTTTCCTCACGATATGCCACAATATTCTTTGCAATCACCTTGCTTACACCAGAAATATACTCAAGTAGAGGTGCAGATGCGGGATTTAAATCAACACCAACCTTATTTACACAGTCTTCTACAACCCCACCTAACGCATCGGATAATTTCTTCTGATTCATATCATGTTGATACTGTCCAACACCGATGGATTTTGGATCAATCTTTACAAGCTCTGCCAATGGATCCTGTAATCTACGAGCCATAGAAGTCGCACTTCTTTGTCCCACATCGAAATTCGGGAATTCTTCGGTTGCAAGCTTACTTGCAGAATATACGGATGCACCAGCTTCGTTTACAATAATGTACTGTACCTTCACTGGAATCTCTTTTAACATTTCCACGATTACCTGCTCAGATTCACGGCTTGCAGTACCATTTCCCAAAGAAATCAAGGTTACATGATGCTTCGCAATTAATTTCTTAATTACAGCTTTGGATTCTTCTATCTTATTCTGTGGAGCCGTTGGATAAATAACGGTTGTCTCTAATACCTTTCCTGTAGGATCTACAACCGCAATCTTACATCCCGTACGGAAGGCAGGATCCCATCCAAGTACCACTTGTCCCGCAATTGGAGGTGCCATAAGAAGCTGCTCTAGGTTCTTACCAAATACCTTAATCGCACCATCCTCCGCTTTTTCTGTAAAGTCGCTACGGATTTCACGCTCAATAGCTGGTGCAATCAAACGGTCATACGCATCCTGAATCACCTCTTTTAAGACTACTTCCGTCTCACACCCATTTGCAGTGATAATCTGCTTCTCCAAATAGCGGATAATGTCCTCCACAGGAGCCTCTACCTTAACGGTAAGAATCTTCTCTTTTTCTCCACGATTCAAAGCCAGAACACGGTGTCCTGCTAATTTGCTTAATGGCTCATTAAAGTCGTAATACATCTCATATACAGACTCTGCCTCTGCATCCTTTGCAGTAGAAAGAATGCGTCCACTCTTCATGGTATATTCACGAATACGCGTACGATAATCTGCCTCGTCCGAAATCATTTCTGCAATGATATCCTTTGCACCTGCTAATGCTTCTTCTGCAGAAGCTACTTCTTTTTCTTCGTTTACGTATTTTGCTGCTTCCTCTAAAAGATTTGCCGCCTTGTCCTGCTCCATAATAAAGTTTGCAAGTGGCTCTAAGCCTTTTTCTTTTGCAATAATTGCACGTGTACGTCTCTTTGGACGATATGGACGATATAAGTCCTCCACTGCAACCTGGGTTTCTGCTGCAATAATCTGTGCTTTGAGTTCTGGTGTCAGTTTTCCTTGTTCTTCAATGCTCGCAAGTACGGATTCCTTCTTTTCCTCCAAATTGCGAAGATAGTTCAAACGGTCGAACAGATTACGAAGAATTTCATCATTCAAAGCCCCCGTCACTTCTTTACGGTAACGTGCAATGAATGGGATTGTATTTCCCTCATCAATCAATTTCACTGCCGCAGCTGTCTGTTCTCTGCGAATAGAAAGTTCTTCCGAAATTTTAGCAATAATATCCATGTATCGTTTATTTCCTTTCGTTGAAATACATCTTCCACAATTATACTGGAAGTGATACAATAATTGCAACATTTTCGCTTGGAGGATATTATGCAAGAACAAAATAATCCATACAACGGCTACCAGGCTTATCAGCGCATGCCGGATACCGACCGTTCCCCTCATTTTGAGGTATTGGCTCTCATCTTCGGCATTATCACCGTGGTAACCTGCGCATGCCTTTATATTTCGCTTATAAGTGGAGCTTTGGCTATCATGTTTGCTTTGCTATCTCGTGGTGGCAGAATGTCTCTCACCTCTCGTGCACAGGCAGGACTAATTCTTGGAATCATCGGTCTCGTTCTTACCGCAATACTTTATGGAGCAAGCTTTTATACGGTATTCCACGAATATGGCTCTCTCGAGAATGCACTCAAAGCCTACTCAAAGATAACCGGACTCGATTATAACGAGCTTATGAATCAGCTAATGGGTCAATAGTTTGCAAGAATCATCACATTTTTAACAACAAAATGGACGATAACAAGCAATAGCGCACACCAAATATATAGCAATCGGAAATGCATGACATATTTACCTGTCATGCATTTTCTTTTTACTTTTCTTACAATTCTTGCAATCGTTTGACTTACCATAAAATACCCGCCGACCACAAATACGTAGGGCACAAAAGGGTGCATACAAAATGACTCCCATAATTTTCCTTTTGCGAGCGCAAGCACCGCACGAGTCCCACCACAGCCTGGGCAATACAGCCCTAGCACCGTTCGCACCGGACATGCTGGCAAATGTAACTGCCAGCCAAACACTCGCTTTCCAAAATAATAGCCTAATACCAAACCTATCATGCACCAGCCTGCGCGGTAGAAAAGGCGGTCAATTTGTTCATCCACTTCCATTGTGTGTTTCCAAAAACGTTGTATGTTCATTCTATTTCCTACTTTTATCTTGATATTTCTCATTATACCCTATAACTCCCATAATGGAATCCGTTCTTTTTTCGAGGCTTTTGGTATCTTTTGTAAACTACAGCTAACCAGTTTTATTAAAACTACTACTTAACATTCTTTAAAATGTAATTTTCATCCGCAGAATTAAATGCTATAATAAGGAAAAACAAAAAGGAGGACTTGCGTATGTTACCACTTAATTTTGATGTATCTGTTTCACAAGCTGGAAGCATATATAAGACTTCCAACCTATCACCAACCGCGGAGACAACGCTCCCGCAGGAGAAAGCGGCTACCTTCCCTAGCATTTCAAAAAATGCTGCCAATGAAGTAGACGGAACTGTATTTCGGCAAGGAGAACATCATCCCGATGTCCACGCTGGTTCGAAGGAGAACTTTACCATTGACGAAGAGGATACGAATCCTTTGAAAGGTGCTACCGAGGATGAAACGAAGGCAGAAGAATGCGAGACCTGTAAGAACCGGAAATATCAAGATGGTTCCGATGAGAACGTATCCTTCAAATCCCCGTCTCACATTTCGCCACAGTCGGCTGGTTCTGCCGTTCGTGCACATGAAAATGAGCATGTAAGCAACGCTTACAAGAAGGCTTCGCAAGGAAACGGACAAGTGCTTCAGGCTTCCGTTTCTATTCACACAGCGGTTTGTCCCGAATGCGGACGTTCCTATGTTGCAGGTGGCACAACACACACCATGATTCGTTATCCAAATGAGAGCAATCCTTACCAGAAAGCGCTCAAGAACCAGGATGCAACCTATTTGCAGGGTGCCAACATCAATCAATTTAGCTAACGTAATCCAAAAACTTCTCGTATTGTATGAGGAATACGAGAAGTTTTCTATGAAAAAATAAGACCACAAGGAGAGCATCAATGTCTAGACCATGTAAAGAATTAAAAAGAATGGCGCGTGCCAATCTCAACAACCAATATAGCGTTCCAATGGGAGCTTTCATTGCCAGTAGCTTAATTACTATGGCAGCTGAACTCCCATTTTCTATGTTACAGCCAGACCACCCTGCGCTTAGCCAAACCATTATTTTTGAAATAGCGAAGCTGCTCATTTCTCTGCTTGGTTCGCTTTTTCTTGCAGGGCAGCTTTATCTTCACATGAATATGGCTCGGAAGAAGCCTTACGCAACCAACCAAATATTCTATTGCTTTAAGAATCATCCAGACCGTTATCTTCTCGTAACTGTGGTTTTAGCGATTCTTACTTTGGTTTGTGCCTTACCATTTCTCATTGGTTTTACACTTCTCATTGTTCCATCCATTTTGGATGCACTACGCGCGGTCTCCCTTCCGGAGCAACTAACGGTTATAAACTATTGGAGTACGATAGCCGATTTCATAAACAATTTGCGTATTTCAAGTGAGGCTATGGGTATCTGCCTGATTTTAGCCTTAATCTCTTTGGTGCTTATCATTTATGTTTCTTTAAATTACACATTTGCCACCAATTGTTTATTAGATCATCCAGAATATAGCTTTATGGATGCACTACGTCAGGCAAGAACCTTAATGAAAGGGCACAAAGGACGCCTTCTTTATATGGTTCTTAGTTTTCTGGGAATGGACCTTTTAATGTTACTTTCCGCTGGGCTTGCTTCATTGTGGATTATTCCATACCAGATGCAAACCTACTGTCTGTTTTATTTTGATATCATCGGCGAGTTAGATACACAATCCTATCCAAACTCTGTGGATAGCAAAGAGAGTATCACACCTGGTACTCAATTTGATGCCCAAGTATAAAACTATTCATTTATGAACGAAGGAGGAGCTTCAAAATGAACCACCAAAAAGACGTCATTAAAGACGCAAGCACTCTAGGAGTACCTAAAATGTTACTTCTTGGACTGCAGCACATGTTTGCCATGTTTGGCGCAACGATTCTTGTACCAATCTTGGTAAATAGTTATTTCGGAAGTGAAACACAGGTATTATCCGTACAGGTAACCTTATTCTTTGCCGGTGTCGGAACCTTATTCTTCCACTTATGTTCCAAATTTAAAGTGCCAGCATTCCTTGGATCATCCTTTGCCTTCTTAGGCGGATTCGCCACAGTTGCACAGCTTGATACTGGAATGTACCATGATATGGCAGATTTAGAGAAACTACAGTATGCCTGTGGCGGAATTGTAGTTGCTGGTCTTCTATATCTCATTCTTGCACTGATTATTAAACTTGCTGGTGTAAAACGTGTTATGCGCTTTTTACCACCAGTTGTAACTGGTCCAATCATTATCTGTATCGGACTCGGGCTTGCACCATCTGCAGTCGCAAACGCATCAACCAACTGGTTAATCGCGCTCGTAGCACTTGCTATCATTGTTATCTTTAACATTTGGGGAAAAGGAATGTTTAAAATTATTCCAATCCTTCTTGGTGTACTCGGTTCCTATGCTTTCGCATTTGTTTTAAATGCATGTGGCGTAACTAATCCAGACGGTTCTGCAATTCTTAATTTTGCCGGCGTTTCTGCTGCAAGCTGGGTAGGGTTACCACCTTTCCAGATTGCGAAATTTGATCTCACAGCAATTCTTGTTATGGCACCAATTGCCATTGCAACCATGATGGAGCACATTGGAGATATGTCTGCAATCTCCGCTACCGTTGGCGAGAACTTCATTGAAAGTCCAGGTCTTCATAGAACCTTAATTGGTGACGGACTAGCAACAGCTTTCTCTGCCATGTTTGGCGGTCCAGCCAACACTACCTACGGCGAGAACACTGGCGTTCTCGAGCTTAGCCGTGTACACGACCCAAAAGTCGTAAGAATCGCAGCGCTTTTTGCAATCGTGCTTGGATTCATTCCAAAGGTTGCTGAAATCATTGGATCTATGCCAGCTTCCATTATCGGTGGTGTCAGCTTCATTCTTTACGGAATGATTTCTGCCATCGGTGTTCGTAACATCGTAGAAAACCACGTAGATTTCACAAAATCTCGTAACCTTATCATCGCAGCTGTTATCCTTGTATGTGGATTAGGCTTTAGCGATGGTTTAACCTTCACAGTGGGAGGCACTAGCATTACACTTACCGCCCTTGCTATCGCAGCACTTGCCGGTGTAATCTTAAATGCCATCCTTCCTGGAAATGATTATCACTTTGGTGATGATGTAGAGGGAGATTCTTCTCGTGGTGTTGATTTCCGTCCACATGATTTGGAAGACTAAATTCATCATTTTCTGAGTCATACAAAAATGCCAGAACCATTTATCGGAATCGTCCGAATCGATGGTTCTGGCATTCTTTTTTACAGTTTTGTTTTTACCGTATTTCTATTTTACTACTTTCTAGTTTAACTTTTATTATACTACTTTGTATTTTATCTCTTTCTATTTTACAGCTTTTCTTCTTGCTACCGCAAATCCAAGTAGCGCACCGCCTAGAACAAGCAATACCATAAGTGCTGCAATTGGAGCACTATCGCCTGTAGAAGGGCTCTTTTCAACTGCTGGAGTTGCAGTCTGGTTTGTTTCTGTTTGTGTCTGCACATTTTCTTGCTGTGCTGCTGCATTCTCACCTACAACAATGACATAATCCGATGCATGGTTAAAGGCAAGTGCTACGGAACCATCAGCCTGAATTAGCGCTGCATTCATGAACTCTAGCTTTCCATCATGGAAGTAGTAGAGATTTGCATACTGTCCAGCATCCTTCTTTGGCATCTCGAATGTAAGTACGGAGTCAAATCCGAATGCGCCGTCATATTCTAAATGAAGCTGCATGGTTTCTTTGTCTCCAGCTAGCGCATTGACTACATCTGTTGGTACTACGTTTGCATCAAATTTCACCTTAAGGTCTATTGCTTTGCTGTCTTTAATATTCTTTCCATTTACGGTCCAGGTATAGTTCTTATCTCCATCTTTCATTGTAAAGACAACATCAACATCTTTTCCTTTGACAGTCTCAAGAAGCTCTTTCGAAACAACTGTATTTTCTGTATAGTCTACTCGCACCTCTTTATCCGCTTCTGGATTCTTTGTAAGTTCTTCCACGGCCTGCTCAACCTTTGCAATTGCATCCTTATCACTTGCTTCTGTTTCGTCTTTCTCTGGAAGCTCAACATCCGCTACTTTGTAAACAACTACATCATCTACCGTTCCCCATGCTTTTGCAGCTGCATCCGCTTTCACTGTAATATCAACTTCTGATGTCTCAGTAAGTGTAAATCTTACCTCTGGTGTACTCCACTTTTTCCAACCATTGATAACAAAGTTTGCCTGATAGCTCTTATCGCCAACCGTTGCGCAAACCTCGTAGCAGTCATCCTCCGCAGCATCTCCACCTTGCGCTGTAGCAGATACTCCATAGATACCTGGTGCAAGAGTTACCTTCTGTGTTGCCGTATTACATCTTCTTTCGTCACTCCAATAATGAAGTGTATTCTTTCCATCAAATACATCGTCTTTTGAAAGATCGAATCCTTCAATTGTCCATCCCTCATCACCGTTTTCAAAACTTCCATTTACCAATAAGTTTGCTGGTTTAATTGCAAAATTACATAATGCTTTTCCAGTAGTCTCATTCCATGTATAAGTTCCTGCAATTGCATATACACCTACGCCTTTTTCAATCGCTGCATTAATTGCATCCTGATCCCAAACCACATCGATGGCTTCTGTTGTTCCATCATTGAATTTAGCGGTTACTTTGTTTGGTAAAAGCGAAGCGTCTGCAGCTCCAAAACGAGCCTCTACTTCTGCTTCCATTACGGTTAAAATTGCTTTTGGAGCAATGGAACCTGTACGAATCAAATTGAAGATTCTGGCAGTCTCGAGTGGATGTCCGTCAAAATCAAAAATTGCCTGATTTTCTACTGCACTTCCGCCATACCAGACTCCTGCATCTTTGGCATCGTACTCACCTGCATAGCTTGTTGCCCAACCAGAACCCTTTGTCTGCCATAAATTCTTGTTATACGCTAATTTAGCAGCATCCACATTTCCTTCGCTGTCATAAACATTAGAAACTGGAAGCCATGCTGGTTCCCAATAGAAGAAACCAATTCCAGCTTCTCCTACATCGGTTACAGCTTTCACTACTGCTGCAATTTCTGTTGCCTGGCCTTGCACAGAGATTCCATAAGCAAGGTCAGAGTCATTATTTCCTTCACGAACCGTATTGTCGTGTCCGTCTGCATCCATAAGTGATGTCGCCCATGATGTCTCTGCAACGACAACCTTCTTGTCATAGTTTGTTGCAACTTGCTTCAATACAGAAGTAAGGTTTTCAATTGTTCCATGCCAGTATGGATAGTAAGAAGATGCAAACACATCGTAATCCACATTTCTGTCTGCTAAGTTCTTTGCAAAAGTCTCATATTTACCGGCCTTGTTTGGATCGGTAAAATGAACTGCTACCAAAATATCTTTCTTATTCTCACTAGAAACCTCTCGAATTGCACTAGAACCTGCACTAAAAATCTTTGCCATATTGTCCCAGTTTGATTCGCCACAGATTCCTCCTGTGGTCTCGTTTCCAACCTGAACCATTCCTACATCTACGCCATTTTTTAAAAGTTCTTCTAAGCTTTCTTTTGTATAGGCTTTTACAGCATTTGCCTTATCTGCAATTCCCATATTCGCCCATGCCTTTGGTGCAGACTGTTTCGCTGGATCTGCCCAGAAATC
>JAZUHO010000076.1:0-69932 GCA_045641745.1 Agathobacter sp.
GTCGTGAGACAGTTCGGTCCCTATCCGGCGCGGGCGGAGGAAATTTGAGAGGAGCTGTCCTTAGTACGAGAGGACCGGGATGGACGGACCACTGGTGTATCTGTTGTCGACCAACGGCATAGCAGAGTAGCCAAGTCTGGACGGGATAAACGCTGAAGGCATCTAAGCGTGAAGCCCCCCTCAAGATGAGATTTCCCTTCCCTAGAGGAAGTAAGGACCCTTGAAGACTACAAGGTAGATAGGGCAGAGGTGGAAGTGTAGTAATACATGGAGCTGACTGTTACTAATAGTCCGAGGGCTTAACCAAGAAAGCTTGAAGAAAGTTTCAAAAACTGTATGAAGTTTTGAAGGTACATACCTTATAAATGCGATTTATCGCATTTATTTTCATATGCGGGTGTAGTTCAATGGTAGAACACTAGCCTTCCAAGCTAGATACGTGGGTTCGATTCCCATCACCCGCTTTGTATGGCTCCATGGTCAAGCGGTTAAGACGTAGCCCTCTCACGGCTGAAACTCGGGTTCGATTCCCGATGGAGTCATTTATAATAAACGATCTGGCCCAGTGGCTCAGTTGGTTAGAGCGCCGCCCTGTCACGGCGGAGGTCACGGGTTCGAGTCCCGTCTGGGTCGTTAACTGAATATCTCAGTTTTTATTATTTGGGATCATAGCTCAGCTGGGAGAGCACCTGCCTTACAAGCAGGGGGTCACAGGTTCGAGCCCTGTTGGTCCCATTACAATAAATAACACACATCATGCCGATGTGGCTCAATTGGCAGAGCAGCTGATTTGTAATCAGCAGGTTATCGGTTCGAGTCCGATCATCGGCTTTTATGGGCAGATTCCCGAGTGGCCAAAGGGGACAGACTGTAAATCTGCTGCAAATTGCTTCGGTGGTTCGAATCCACCTCTGCCCATTCTTCACAAGAAGATAAGTTACTATCGCGGGATGGAGCAGTCTGGAAGCTCGCCGGGCTCATAACCCGGAGGTCATAGGTTCAAATCCTATTCCCGCAACTCATGCCCAGTTAGCTCAGTTGGTAGAGCAAAGGACTGAAAATCCTTGTGTCTTTGGTTCGATTCCGAAACTGGGCACTTACATTATGGGGTATTAGCTCAGTCGGTAGAGCACTTGACTTTTAATCAAGTTGTCCGGGGTTCGAATCCCCGATGCCTCATTAAGAAAGAAGGTTAGATACCTTCTTTTTTTTTACTCTAAAATAAATGTCGGGGCAAAGAAGGATATTTGCTTCTTCTTCCCAACATTTCTTTATGCTTGAAATTATGTTTATCTCTTGGATCGAAGATGATAGAATAGAAATATAGCTTAAGAAAAGAGGAACGAGATGCAGAGAAAAAAAGGAAAGGAATATACAGCTAGAATTATTGCACTTGTAATGGTGTGCATGCTTATTGTGGCTTGTCTCATAGCCTCAATAATTGGAAAAAATAAGCAAAAGAGTATCAGTGCAGATACACAACAAAGCGAGATTACGCAAAATAATGTAGAATCAGAGGAAGAGCAAAGTGAAGTAACAATTGACTTGCATGAGTATGATTTTACCATGTGTTTTGCGGGTGATTTTAATCTTGGTGAAGATGAACCAACAACTGCACAGTTAAATGCGGCAGGCGGCGATATTTCACAGTGTATATCGCCAGAACTGATTCAATATATGCAAAGCGCGGATTTATTCTTGTTAAACAATGAGTTTACATTCAGTAACCAGGGCGCTCCGCTTGAGGGAAAAATGTATACCTTCCGTGCAAATCCAGATAATGTGAAGGTGTGGAATACACTGGGAGTAGATGTGGCTCAGCTGGCAAATAATCATGTGTTTGATTTTGGCAGACAAGCGATGCTGGATACCTTTCAGACACTTACAGATGCGGGAATTCCCTATGTTGGAGCAGGAAAGAATTTAGAGGAGGCAATGACGCCTTTTTATACGGAAATTCAAGGAAAGAAAATTGCTATTGTTGCGGCGTCTCGTGCAGAGAAGTATCGTATGACACCACAGGCAACAGAAGCTGATCCAGGAATTTTGCGCTGCTATGATACAGAATTATTTAAACAGGAAATCCGTGAAGCACGTGCGAATGCAGACATTGTAATTGCAGTAGTACATTGGGGAAAAGAGGGGTCAAACTATCCAGAAGAGGTTCAGGAAATAACAGGCAAAGAGTATATTGATGAAGGTGCCGATATTATTATCGGAGGACATAGCCATCGATTAGGTGGAGTAGAGTTCTATAAGAATAAACCGATTTTTTATAGCCTAGGAAACTTTTGGTTTGACTGTTATGACTTAGAAACGATGCTGGTAAATATTCGATTTTATGGAAATGATGAGGAGCAGCATATTGCATTAGCGGCCATACCAGCAATTCAATGCAATTCAAAAACAACGATTTGTAAGACGCAGGAGGAGAAGGAGCGTGTTTTAGGACTTCTTCAAAGAATATCAGTGAATGCATACGTGGATGAAAATGGTGGCATTTCTGAAGTCTTACCAAATGTACAGTAAGGAGAATTTATGAGATTATATATTATGCGACATGGAGAAACTTCATGGAATAAACAGCGAAAACTACAAGGACAAACGGACATTTTGCTTGGTGAAGAGGGTATTCGACTTGCGAAAGAATGTGGAGAGGCAATGAAAGATATAGACATTGATCTTGTGATTTCAAGTCCACTTATTCGAGCAAAGCAGACGGCAGAGCTTGTTATGGCTGGAAGAGAGCTTCCTATGATAACAGATCGAAGAATTTCTGAGATTTCTTTCGGGGATTGGGAAGGACAATGCATTGATCAATCGGATGTGTTACCAGAAGATTTTAAAGAGAAATTCTACAAGGATCCCCTTAATTGTCCGAGGGCTCCGAGAGGGGAATCTTTCCAGGGTGTGATAAATCGAACCCGAGAGTTTTATGAATCCTTGCTTCGAAACAAGGCTTATGAGAATGCAAATATATTTATATCAACACATGGTGCGGCAAGCAGATGCCTTCTTACCAATTTTTATGAGGATAAGGACAATATCTGGCGTGGAGGTGTTCCTAAAAACTGTACGGTCACCATCGTTGAGGTTACGGATGGGGTAGGAAAAGTCGTAGACTTAGATCATATTTATTATACGGAGTAAGTAATATTTTGACCGCTACCGGTTAAATCCGCGTAGATAGCATCGGAGGATTTAGATGACATTCGTTTTGATAAGGTCTCAATTTGTTTTGTAAAGGCTGGATCCGAGCCAAAGGCTTGCTTGAATTTATCCATTTTTACAGAGTTAAGAAGATTTTTATTGAGTGTAATAGTTCCATCGGAATTCATCTTTATGCCTATCTTTTCGAGATCGGATTTCTTTGAATTCATAAGGTTTTTTATTGAGGACGCATAACGCTTTATATCCGTGTTGTGCGTCTTTTTTGCACCATTCATAAGATTATTATAGGTTTCAGTGAAGGCTTGTGTGCTGAATCGTACGTTTTTAAGAGTTCCCTCTTGCTCTGAATTAAAATCAAAGGAACGCAAACTACGAGCGGCACGACCTAAAGCGAGGGAATCACCATAGGAAAGCTGGTTTGTGCTGAGCGCACTTCTACCGCTTTTCTTTGCTAGCGCAGTATTGTTTTTGTAAAATGAGCGTAAGTAATACGATTCTGAGAAGAAAGTTGCAGTACTTACATTTTTGTTTCCAGCAGTTGATTCAGCCATCGCCTTTTCCTCCATAGAAAAAATAGATTCTATACTATATATCGGAAGAAAAGACAAATAATTAACACAAAAAGGGCAAGGAACATATTGAAACGTAAAATCAGAAGAGATAAAATGGAAAGCAAGTGTGAAAGATAGCTAAAAGGGGCTATCGAGACTACAACGTATCGACGGAAAGGGAACGGAGGTTACTATGCAAAAAGAGGTATTTGGAACAACAAAAACAGGAGTGGAAGCTTGTAAGTATGAGATTTCAAATAAGAACGGAATGAAGGTAGTTGTATCGGATTATGGTGCAACGATTGTCGCTGTCTATGTGAAAGATAAAAACGGCGAGCTTCGTGATGTTGTCTTGGGATATGATGATTTAGCTTCTTACGAGAATGAGACTTGCTATTTTGGTGCAACAGTTGGAAGAAATGCAAACCGTATTGCCAATGCAAGCTATGTTATCGATGGTGTTACTTATAAAATGGAAGTAAACGACAATGAGAATAACTTGCACAGTGGAAAAAATGGTGTAAGTGATAAGGTTTGGGCAGTAGAAGCGCACACAGAATCTGCAATTACCTTTTCCATTGTAAGCAAAGATATGGAACAGGATTTTCCAGGAAATGCTACCATGAAGGTTACATATGAGGTATCTGAAGATGGTAAATTAGCAATTAAGTATCATGTAGTATCTGATAAAAAGACAGTAATTAATATGACAAACCATTCTTACTTTAACCTTGCTGGTCATGAGAAGGGTGACGTGTTAGATCAGGAGTTATGTATTGCTGCATCAAACTATACACCAGTAATTAACTCACATGCAATTCCTACAGGTGAGGTTGCACCAGTTGCAGGAACTCCATTTGATTTCACAACTGTAAAGACAATTGGTCAGGACATTAAAGCTGATTTTGAGCAGCTGGTATTCGGAAATGGTTATGATCATAACTATGCAATCGACAAAAAGACTGCGGGTATGGAGAAAATTGTTACAGCATACTGTGAGGAGTCTGGAATTCAGATGGATGTCTACACAGAGCTTCCAGGCGTTCAGCTCTATACAGGAAACTTTGTAGATGGACAGGTAGGAAAAGGCGGAGTGAAGTATGTGAAACATTCTGGATTCTGTCTTGAGACACAGTACTTCCCAAATGCAGTAAATGAGCCAAGCTTTGCTTCTCCTGTATACGATGCAAATGAAGCATATATCAGTGAGACAGTATACGCTTTTTCTGTGAAATAGGATTGAATAAGTTTTAACAAATGGTAAAATGAAAGCAGTCGCACTATGCGGCTGCTTTTTTAACTTTATAAGAAATTTCCTATGAATAAAAGGATTCGTGTATGCTGCGGCTGATACGCAGAGGAATATTGTAAGCGAGTGCTTACGTGCATCCGCGCGCAAAGAGGACAAAGCACTTGGGGCGAAACAGAAAGGAATATAAGATGAAAATAGTATTTTTGGATGCAAAAACCTTGGGGGATGATTTGGATTTATCCGCATACGATGCATTAGGAGAAGTGGTGAAGTATGATTTCTCAACGCCGGAAGAGGCAAGGGAGCGAACCAGAGATGCAGAGGTTATTGTATTGAATAAAGTGGTAATTAATGAAGCGTCAATTGGTGAGGCAGATAAGCTTAAATTGGTGTGTGTTACGGCTACGGGAACCAACAATTTAGATAAAGAGTATCTGGATAGAAGGGGAATTGCATGGAGAAATGTGGCAGGATATTCTACCGAATCGGTGGCAGGACATACATTCGCCTTAGCATTCTATTTGCTTGAAAAAATGCGTTATTACGATGATTACGTGAAAAGTGAAAAATATGTGGGGGATACTACATTTACTCATTTTGCAAATGTGTTCCACGAATTGAATGGTAAGACATGGGGAATCATTGGTCTCGGAAATATTGGTCAGCGTGTTGCGGATATCGCAAAAATGTTTGGCTGTAAAGTAATCTACTTTTCCACATCGGGTAAGAATAATAAGGTGGGTTATGAACGTGTTTCCTTTGAAGAATTGTTGAAAACTTCCGACATTGTTTCTGTGCATGCTCCACTTAATGAAGATACGCAGGATTTGATGAACTACGAAGCCTTTTGTCAAATGAAGGATACTGCGATATTCTTAAATTTGGGAAGAGGACCAATTGTAGTAGAGGAAGATTTGGCGAGAGCACTAAAGGAAGGTAAGATTCAGGCGGCAGGTTTGGATGTATTACGTGTAGAGCCTATGAGCGAGGATAATCCGCTTAAGGATATCAAGGATAGCGATAAGCTGATTATCACGCCGCACATTGGATGGGCAAGTGTGGAAGCCCGTACAAATCTTATGAAAATAATAGAAGGTCAAATCAAAGATTTCTTTGAAATCTAATCGATTGGTTGACCGCTTAAGAAGGATAGGTTGCCGTATTCCTGACAAAGGGAGCGGCGATCTTTTTCTTTAAATCCACTCGATATGAGATGATAATATTGCATGAGTCGCTTGTTATAAACTAAGCTTGCGTTATGGTAAAGGTCGATGAAGGATTCCTTATGTGCCTCCTGTGTCCATGGATGAATCCAGGTGCGATGTGCAAGATTCAATGGATCACGATGAAAGGTTAGGGTGTCACTGATAACCATAGGTGAAATAAAGGCATGACCAAGTGTATATCGCTCTACAAGACGTGTCAAAACCTTTCTACGTCCAGATGGATCATGGAGCAAAGAGGTTCCTCCATACATACAGAAAAAGGCACCGTATATCATCCAGTCATGGACAATCAAATCAGGATAGGCATTGCGATAGGCATAGCGTAGCATTCGACATATAACGGCTTTCTGAAGCGGGGATAGGCGAATGGTCTCTGCTTGACGAAATTCATTCGGCTTCATTTGCTTTTTCATGAAAAGCAGAGCATTATCCATGTCAGTTTCTAAATAGGTGTGCTTACCAAAGTAATCAAAATCGGAGGGCGGATTGGAGGCGTCGTATCCCGTGTTGGCATAGACAAATGGATGTGTCATGCTATCCAAGGTATAGTGGCCAAGAAAACCGCAGATATAAGCGTCTGCAATCGACTGCATGCGTGGAAAACCGGCAAAGAGTGTACGGCTCTCGAGAAGGTAAGCAAAAAAAGAACCAGTATCATGGCTGTGTGCCCAGGTTCCTAGATTATCCTTATGAAAGAGATAGGATGGTAAGTAATAAAAAAAGATATCGGGACCTTGTAAACCAAGTGAATAAGCACTGTGATTGGCATAGATATTTTGGCGAAGCTTGGTATAGGGGATGTTTTTGAAAGCATCTAACCCAAAAAGATAGTGTGTTGTAAATCCTGGCATATCCGTTCTCCTTTATATATTGCAATGTAAGTATATACAAAATTGGTCTAACCTATTGATACAAAACGATATGTAAAAATAGGTAGATAGTTTATCCTATAGAATATTATAATGCAATTTGCGGTCGGCGTGGAGAGCAAAACGACAAAAATCGAAAACTGTATATTTTCACTTGCGTGAAACGAGCTGTACCGTTTAGGAGAATATTTTTCTATAGGAATAGAACATTTCCTATTACATATACTAGAAATGGAAAAGCAACGCTGGAAAAAGCGGAAAATATTAATCAAAACGTAAGAAAAGATTGCGGAGTTCCCAGTTGTTTGACTGGGAATTTTGCTGTATAATAGGGAAATTGTAGTGGGAAAGTGTAAGTGAAAAATACTGCTAAAATAAAGGAAAATACCGCGATATATATAGGGTGAAGAGAATGAATATAACATTAGAAATGCAGAAAAAGCAATATATTACTTTTGGAATACAAGCTATTATAGGTTTGCTCATTGGAGGGATGGCGAAGCTGCCATGGTGGGCTCTTGTTTTATATCTGGGAATTGACTTTCTTACTGTATGCACGAAGGTACAAATCACGAAAGGACATCCCGTAGTATGGGCAATCCCGATTCTAATTTTGAGTGCTGGATTTACGTTATTCTGTATTCAGTTTTTGATTTTAACCAATGAGGATTTTATGAAAACCACCGAGTGGAAGATTTTCCTAAACCTTTTGCTGGTTCTGTGTTTTTCCACGGTAATCCTTGTGATTAGCAATCGCGTAAGGATAGCATGTCTTGTATCACATATATTACTATTGGCATTTGGCTTTGTGGATTACTTTGTATATAGTTTTCGCCAGAATGAGTTCACCTTTGGGGACATTCTCGGAGCCGGAACTGGGTTAAGTGTGGCGAGTGAATATCGATTTTCACTAGATGCTCATGCAGGAATTGTTTTACTTTTGAGTCTGGTGGTTATGACTTTTGTGAGTCATATCTCTATACAGTTTTCCTCTCGGTTGCACCTTGCGATTCTGGGAATTCTTAGTGTGATTGCTATGGCGTTGTTTGTAAAATATTGTACGATTGGTGTGAATACAGAGACGTGGGAACGAAAAGGTACGTATCGTAATGGTTATTTATTAAATTTCTGCCTGGAGATTCGAGACAGCAGAGTATCGGATCCGGAGGGGTATTCACAAAAAGAAGTTATTGCATTAGAGCAACAATACGGGAAGGCAAATGATGAGATTCCAAGTGAGCCGATTGAGCCGACTATTATTTGCATTATGAATGAATCCTTTGCGGACTTGAGTGTTTTAGGGGAGATTGAAACAAATCAAGAGGTTACGCCTTTTCTTGATTCACTGACAAACAATACAATAAAAGGATACGCACTCTCATCAGTATTTGGAGCAAAGACACCGAATTCAGAATGGGAATTTATGACAGGAAATTCCATGACATTTCTCCCAGAGGGTTCTGTTGTGTACCAGCAGTATTTGGAAAAGGACCCACATTCATTGGTTTCTATCTTAAAAAATGATGGATATAAAGCAGTGGCGATGCATCCATATTTTGCAACGGGTTGGAGCAGGAATACGGTATATCCAAGATTGGGTTTTGATGAAATGTATTTTATGGATGATTTTGATACAACAAACATCCTGCGTAAATACATTACGGATCGTGAACTCTATCAAAAAATTATCCAACGGTATGAAGACAAGCCTAAGGATGAAAAGCTGTTCATTATGAGTGTTACCATGCAAAACCATGGCGGGTATGGTGAAAAATACAGTAACTTTAAGGAAGATACCTGGAAGCAAGGGCTGTCTTATACGGATGTAAATCAGTATCTCTCTCTAATTCGAGAAAGCGATCGGGCTTTGGAGGAATTGATTGGATATTTTCAGGGGATACAAGAGCCAGTGGAAATCGTATTCTTTGGCGACCATCAACCAGGACTTAATTCTGCCTTCTATCAGCTCATGAATGGAAAGGGTCTGGCAGGATTAACACAGGATGAAGTTGAGCAATTATATAAGGTTCCATTTTTTATTTGGACCAATTATGAATCAGAGACTGCACAGATTCCAATTACCAGTTTGAATTATTTATCTACCATGGCGTTAGAGAAAGCCAATATTCAAATGCCGGCTTACCATCGGTTTCTATCTGAAATGATGGATGCAGTTCCTGCGATTAATTCACGTGGATATTATTCGAGAGAAAAAGCGCACTATTTGCATATCAAAGATGCAACAGGGGCGGAAAAAGAATGGATAGATAAATATCATTGGCTACAATATAATGAAATGTTCGATGGGAAAAGGCGAAGCGAAATCTTTTTTCCATATATAAAGGAGTAGGGTGTCGTGCACTCTACTCCTTTAAAGTGAAAAAGTACTTGCAAGATACAGGGCTTTCGGCTATAGTAAAACCAAGTATTCTGCGGTGAAAGGAATTGGATAGAATTATGGAAGAACGTATTACAGGACATACTGGGTTATTAGCATTAATCGGATCGCCAGTGGGACATTCTGGCTCCCCGGCAATGTATAATTACAGTTTTGCAAGATTGGGATTGGACTATGCCTATGTAGCTTTCGATGTAAAAGAAGCAGACGTAAAGCAGGCGTTAGATGCCATGAAGCTGTTTCACATGCGGGGATGTAATGTTACGATGCCAGATAAGGTGGAAGCGGCAAAGCATGTGGATGAATTGTCGCCAGCTGCGCAAATTATTGGGGCAGTAAACACCATTGTAAACGAGGATGGTAAGTTAAAAGGATACATTACAGATGGGGAAGGATTTGTTAACAATCTAAAGGACCATGGAATTGAAATCAAGGATAAGAAAATTACAGTTGCAGGAGGCGGCGGAGCTGCAACGGCAATTCAAGTGCAATGTGCGCTGGATGGTGCTCGCGAAATCACTATTTTGAATAAGAAGGACGCCTTTTTTGAGCGAACACTTGCGACAGCAGAAAAAATAAGAAAAGCGGTCCCTGGATGTGTGGTGAATGTGTATGACATCGATGATACGGCAAAAATGACAGAAGAAATTACTTCCAGTGATATCTTTGCAAATGCAACCATTGTAGGAATGAAACCGCTGGATGATCAAAGCGTGGTAAAGGATTTGCGAGCTTTTCGTCCTGGGCTGGTTGTTGCTGATGCGGTATATAATCCAGAAGAGACGAAGCTATTAAAGGAGGCCAAAGAGGCCGGATGCATCTGCGTAGGTGGAAAAGGAATGCTTTTATGGCAAGGAGTATCTGCATTTCGACTATATACGGGAATGGAAATGCCAGTGGATGAAGTGAAGGATCGTTTCTTTTCTTAGAGGTGACAGGATGAGTCAAGTGGTAGAAGTAAGAGGGGTTCGAATCGGAGAGGGAATTCCCAAGATATGTGTTCCCATTATTGGAACAGAAAAGCAAGAAATTATGGAATTGGCAAGGCGTGTAAAAGAGCAATCGCCAGATTTGGTTGAGTGGAGAGCGGATTGGTTTGGAGAAGTGAGCAATCTGAAACAGGTTGCTAGCCTATTGCAGGAATTACGAGAGATATTGCAAAACATTCCCTTTTTGTTTACGTTTCGTACTAAGGGAGAGGGGGGAGAACGTGAGATTTCCCAAGAAATGTATTTGCAATTAAATCAATTAGCCATAGAATCTGGAGTGGTTGATTTCGTGGATGTGGAAGCTTTTATTGGAAAAGAAGTGGTGCAGCAGGTGATTTCTTATGCACACGAAAAGGGCGTAAAAGTAATTGCTTCCAATCACGATTTTGAACGGACACCGGCAAAAGAAGAAATACTTTTACGCCTTAGAAAAATGCAAGCATTACATGCGGATATTGCAAAAATCGCAGTGATGCCAAAGTCAAAGGCAGACGTAATGACGTTGTTATGTGCAACCAGTGAGATGCAAACAAGCAATTCGGATACTCCAATTGTAACCATGTCTATGGGAAAGCTAGGCGCGATTAGCCGAATGGGAGGAGAGGTGTTTGGCTCAGCAATCACCTTTGGAACTGTGGGGAAATGCTCAGCGCCTGGACAGATTCCAACGGAGGAATTGCGCGAAATATTAGCACAAATGCATAAATATGTGGAATAGATTGTTGTAGGAGAAGAGGAAGCAAATGGAAAAAAGAGATACGCTGGAACAAATTCGTGAGGAAATTGCTGCATGTGATGCAAGTATTCTTGAACAATTAAAAAAGAGGATGCAATTGGTAGAGGCGGTTGCGGATTACAAGAAGACAAATCATCTTTCCATATTACAGCCAGAACAGGAGCAAAAGAAATTGGCGCAATTTCAAAAAATGCTCCAGGGAGAGTCTGGGGAAAAGGAGATACTCGATGTAATGGAGTATATTATGAAGAACAGCCGAAAAGCACAGTCCAAAAGATTGTTTGATTATAACATTTTTCTGGTTGGATTTATGGGAGCTGGAAAGAGTACTATTGCAGGTCAATTAGCTGCGCTTTTGGAAATGCAACGTGTAGAAATGGATCAGATGATTGTGGAAGAGCAAGGGATGCCAATTTCTGAGATTTTTGAAAAATACGGAGAGGATTATTTCAGAGATATCGAGACACAAACCCTAATTGCACTTCAAAAAAGGAAGCAGACAATCGTATCCTGCGGAGGCGGCGTTGTGGTTCGCGAGGAAAATGAGGGACATATGAAGAAAAATGGCCGCGTCATTCTTCTTACAGCAAGACCGGAAACCATACTTGAGCGAGTGAAGGGAAGCACGGAGAGACCTATTTTAAATAATAATATGAACGTGAACTTTATTTCTGAGTTGATGGAAAAAAGAAGAGAACGTTATCTGGCAGTTGCAGATTATATTGTAGAAACAGACGGAAAAGATGTTAGATCAATCTGCGAGGAAATCATAGCGCGGTTATTAGAAATGGATGAGGAGTGAAATTATCAGAAAGTTTCATTCCTTTCTTCTTTTTGATAAGAAATTTGAAAAAGGGAAATTGTAATTTAGCTTTGTTTTTACGCTGTTTCACCATATAATTTATGTTATTTTACTAAATAAAATGTAAAAGAAAGGATTTTGGTTCCATATCTTAAATTCAGTGCTATAATAAGGACAAAGTGACAAAAAATGACGAATATAGGGGGACCTTGGTCGTGAAAATAATCATTGCAGGTGATGGTAAAGTAGGCCGTTCACTCACAAGAAAACTATCTGCTGAAGGATATGATTTGACATTAATCGATGCGAAGCAAGATGTTATCGATACAAGTGTAGAGCAATATGATGTTATGGCAGTTCGTGGAAACTGTGCATCTATGCAAGTGTTAAAGGAAGCGGGGGTAGAGAGTGCGGATCTTCTTATTGCAGCTACAGGCGCAGATGAGATTAATTTGCTTTGCTGTATGACAGCGCATGGAATTAATCCTAGAATCCACACCATTGCGAGAACTAGAAATCCGGAATATGCGGATCAAATTATCAACATGGGACATATCTTCGCTCTTTCTTTGGCGGTTAATCCAGAGAAACAGACTGCACGAGAAATTGAACGTTTGATTAAGTATCCAGGCTTTTTGCGACGTGATACTTTTGCAAAAGGCAAAGTTGAAATCGTTGAATTGCGAATTGACGAAGACAGTAAGCTATGCAATTTGTGCTTAAATGATTTGTACACAACCTTGAAAAGCAAGGTGCTTGTGTGTGCAGTGCGTAGAAATGATGTGGTTGAAATTCCGACAGGAAATTATGTGCTAAAGGCGGGAGACCGTATTTTTGTGACAGCTTCTACAACGGATTTGACCGGATTGTTAAAGAATTTGGGACTGTATACGAATCGTGTGAAACGTGTCATTATCTGTGGTGGAGGACGTATTGGTTTTTACCTGGCGGAGCGTTTATCTCGAAGCGGTATTATGGTTGAAATCATTGAGCAAAATCGCGAGCGCTGTGTCGAATTAAGTAGTAGACTTCCGGGCGTATGTGTAATTAATGATGATGCAACCAGTCAGACCTTGTTAGAAAGCGAAAATTTCTCGAAATCAGATGCAGTAGTTACCTTGACGGGAATGGATGAGATGAACATGATTATCTCACTGTATGCAAAGAAATGTGGGGTATCTCAGGTAATCACAAAGGTTGGACATTTGGAGAATAGTATTATTCAGGACACACTTTCTATGGGAAGTGTCGTGTGTCCGAAGGAATTATGCTGTGACACCATTGTCCGTTATGTGCGTGCGATGCAAAATAAGTCAGGAGCGGCACTTGCCATTCATGCGATTGCAGATAACCATGCGGAAGCACTTGAGTTTATCGTAGATGAGAATACCTGGCATATTGATGTGCCTTTGAAATATTTGAAGCTAAAGAAGAATGTGTTGATTGCTTGTATTACTCGTAAGAATAAAACAGAGTTCCCTCATGGAGAGTCCATGATAAAAGCGGGAGACACCGTTGTTGTCGTTGCGAAAGATGATGTGGTAATACATTCTTTAAACGATATATTTGAAGAATAATACTTATATATCGAGGAAATGTGGAAAGGGCACAAAAATGAATTATAAAATGATTGGGCGAATCATTGCTCAAATTTTGTTGGTTGAGTGGGTATTTATGATACCGGCGTTATTGCTGAGCATCTATGATGGACAGTATGTGGCAATGAAGGGATTTGGAATTGCAATTGTAATAACTGGTTTGGTGGATTTACTACTATACGTACTTAGCCGAAACTCAGAAAAGAAGCTCTATGCAAGAGAAGGGTTGGTTTGTGTTGGATTAAGCTGGATTATTATGGGCTTGTTTGGAGCACTTCCATTTTGGATATCCAGAGAGATCCCTTCTTATATTGACTCCTTTTTTGAGATTGTTTCCGGATTTACGACCACGGGAGCGTCTATTCTTACAGATGTGGAAGCACTCTCCCGCGGAATGCTATACTGGAGAAGCTTTAGCCATTGGTTAGGCGGAATGGGAGTTTTGGTATTTCTTCTTGCTATTGCTCCAAAGAGTGATCAAGGTGGTGGATTTACCATGCATTTGCTCCGTGCGGAGAGTCCAGGACCAAATGTTGGAAAGCTTGTTCCAAAGATGAAGCAGACGGCTATGATTTTGTATGTGATATACATTATTCTTACAGTTTTGGATTTCCTGTTTTTAATTGCTGGGGGAATGCCACTGTTTGATTCTATCTGTACGGCATTCGGAACGGCTGGAACTGGTGGATTCGGAATAAGAAATGATAGTATTGCAGGTTATAGTCCGTATATTCAGAATGTTTGTACGGTATTTATGCTCCTTTTTGGAGTGAATTTTGGATGCTACTATTTATTGCTTTTGAAACAATTTAAGGCGGTATTCAAAGATGAAGAACTCCGTATGTATCTTGGCCTTGTTGTAGTTTCGGTTGTGGTGATTACTCTAGATGTTCGCCATATGTATGGCTCGCTATCGGAGACGATTCGCAATGTCGCTTTTTCTGTATCCAGTATCATAACGACAACGGGATTTGCTACAACTGATTTTGATTTGTGGCCAAGCCTATCGAAGACTATTTTGCTGACACTTATGATGTTCGGTGCCTGTGCAGGAAGTACGGGCGGTGGATTTAAGTGTGGTAGAGCGCTTCTTATTATGAAAAATCTTCACCGAAACATGCGAATGATTATTAATCCAAAGCGTGTGGAAGTGGTACGAAACAATAATCAGATGGTAGATGAGAAGGTGCTTCAGAACACAAACACCTATTTAGCTGCGTACGTTATGATTATTATTGTAAGTATATTTGTTCTGTCGTTTGACGGGCTATCGATGGAAACCAATATTTCGGCAATTATTTCTTGCGTGAATAACATTGGACCAGGATTCGATGCGGTTGGACCAACGTGCAATTATCATATGTTTAATCCAATTTCAAAATTGGTATTAGTTGCGGATATGCTGGCGGGAAGATTGGAAATATTCCCAATGCTTGTTTTATTGTCGCGCAGTACCTGGCGTAGAAAATAGAAAAATTTGCTTTTCAAAGCTTTTATATATAGAATGGTACAAAATTTCTATATATGAAAGCTTTTTTGTTTGACTATTTGCTGGAAAATGGTACAATTGTACTATAAACAATCAGATGCAGTCTTGCGAGGTACAAACTATGAAAAAAACAACAAGAATTCAAACAAAATTATTAGGATTTATTATCCCAATGGTACTCGTTTCGTTTGTTGCTATTATTTTGATTTCGTATTTTTCTTCTAAGAATACCATCGAAGAGAAAACTGCGAAATTGTTGAAATCGGAAAGCACGACAAGTGCCAACGCAATAGAGGCGTGGGCAAATCGTAATCTAGGTATTTTGGATACTGCAGTGAATACCATGGAAAAGCTTAAGATGACGGAACCTGAAATTTTGAATTATGAGGCACTGTATTTGGAAACATACAGTGATTTCCCAAACGGAATCTATATTTCGTCAGATAAAGGACATGTATATGATGCGACAGGATGGGAACCGGATTATAATGCAACAGAATCTAGCTGGTATCAGGAGGGGCTTGCACATGAAGTGATGGCATTTGGAGAACCTTACGTGGATGCCCTTACAGGTGGTTATGTTGTAACAGCAAGTTGTAAAATTGATTCCTTGGATGGAAATCCGGCAGTAGCTGCCTGCGATATTAGCTTGGACATCTTATCAGAGGTCGTTGGCGAAATGGAAGTTGAGGGTGATGGAGATGCTTTCATTATAGATTCCGCTTCTGGTGTTGTACTTGCTTCTCACAATTCGGAGGTTGTTGGAAAGGCTACTAGTGAAATTAGCGACAAATTTTATGATGAAATTCTGAAAACGGCTGCATCAGGCGAATATCGAGATGGATCGTATGCATCGGATGATGGAACATATATGGTAAGCATGACAGGAATCGAAGGTACAAGCTGGGTCATCGTTGTACGAGCATTGGAATCAAGTGTTTTTGGGGATATTCGTGAGCTTGGAATCGCATTGGCAACTGCAGGGGTTATTGTTATTGTTGCAATTACAATTGCGTTGATTATCATTGTTCGTAAAATTGTAGTTCCAATTCAGGAATTGACAGATACAATCGTGGCAGTAACAGATGGAGATTTCACCAAAGAGGTTCAGGTAAAAGGCCATGATGAGGTATCTGTTATGGCTGGAAGTATGAAGCACTTTATGGAAACTATGCGACAGACACTTGGATCCATTATGCATATTTCAAATCGTATCGATGTGCAAGCACAGGGAAGTAATAGTATATCTGGTGAGCTTTTGGATTCTGCGAGTGGTCAAGCTGAGGCAATGCAGCAAATGCGACTCAACCTAGAGGAATTGGTACAGTCAATTGGTGTAATTGCTGAGAATGCGACTACACTTGCAATTGTTGTATCGGATACAAATGAGGCTGGCGAACAGGCAATTGGAAATATTGAGGATACCATGAAAGAGGCTGAAAGCGGACGTAGCAGTATGAATTCGGTTACGGCCTCAATGAATGAAATGCAGACCGGTATGGACATGTTAGAAAAGTCGATTACCGATGTAGGTACTGCCGCAGAAAAAATCAATCAAATTACAGGAACTATTCGAGATATTGCTGAGGAAACCAATCTTCTTGCACTGAATGCAAGTATTGAGGCTGCAAGAGCTGGTGAGGCTGGAAGAGGATTTGCAGTAGTTGCAACACAGATTAAACAGCTTGCGGAAACTTCTGGAAATGCAGCAGGAGAGATTTCAGCATTGATTGATTCGGTTACGGAATTGATTAATAGTACAGTACAGCAAAGTCAGCAAAGTGTGGAGAGCATAAAGGAAAGCTCCGAGATGGTATATGCAGCTGCTGATCAGTTTAACAATATCTATGAGAGCATTGAGAGCACAAATGATATCGTAAATAACATGATCACAAAGGTTCGCCAGGCGAACGATGTAGCATCAAATATGGCAGCGATTACAGAGGAGCAATCGGCATCTGCAGAGGAAATAGAGGCAACGGCAGTTAGTATCCAAGAGTTGGCCAATAATGTCACAGAACACAGTTCGAATGTGAAGAATGAGTCAAATGAATTGGCAGATACCGCGTCTACATTAAAAGACAAAATTTCAGGATTTACAATTGAATAAAATATTGTAAAAAAGAATAATATCCTCCGATTTACAGATACTACGAAAAAGTATTTGTGAGTCGGAGGATTTTTTAATATGAAAGCAACTGGAATAGTGCGACGTATAGATGACTTGGGGAGAATTGTTATTCCAAAGGAAATTCGAAGGACGCTGAGAATTAAGGAAGGAGCACCACTTGAGATATACACCAATCGGGAAGGGGATATTTTGCTTAAGAAGTATTCTCCAGTGGAAGAATTGGGGGAATTTGCCAATAGCTATGCGCAGAGTCTGAGCGAAACATCCGGAATGCTCGTATGTATTACAGATCGTGATTATGTGATTGCTGCACATGGGCCAGGAAAAAAGCAATATGAGGGACACCCGGTTACCGAAGATCTTGGAAGAGTGATGGAGGGAAGAGGTAGCATTTCTGCAAAAACAGGGGAGCCGAGTTTTAAAGGAATTGTGATTGATGAGGATGGTGATTTCGTTTGCGAAACCATTTCAACAATTATTTGCAATGGAGATGCAATTGGGTCCGTGGTAATTATTGGAAAAGAGGAGAATAAATACGAAGAAAAGACCATGCGCATGCTTGCTTCGAGTGCCGCTAACTTTTTAGGTCGCCAGATGGAGTAGACGAGTGATAACAAAAGGGGTAAAATAGTCCTATCACACAGGATGAAGGAGTGAAGGATGGCACCTCGGAAAAAGAAGAAAAAGCATCGCCTTTTCTGGACGATTGTTAAAATACAATTGCTATTAATTATCGTGGTTCTTGGTGGTTTGGGATATTATTTTTATGGCGGATATGCAAGGCAGGTAGATGCTTGGAAAAAGGAAGCGAAGGAAATCGTGAAAGCGTCGGATGAGTCGGCTTTTCATCCGGCACAATCCAGCACGCTTTATGACATTAATGGCACCGTTATTTCCGAAACAAAGGGAGCGGGAGACTCGAAATATGTGAAATTCGAAAGTATTCCAAAGAACTTTGTGATGACGATGACTGCAGTGGAAGACAAGAAATTCTTTCAACACAATGGCGTGGATTACATGGCCTTGTTGCGTGCGTTTAAGGCAATGGTAGAAGAACGGCACGTTACGCAAGGGGGAAGTACCATAACCATGCAGCTTGCGAAGCTGATCTACCTGGATAGCTCGCAAACCTGGGAACGAAAGTTCAAGCAGATGTTTGTGGCGATGGAGCTTGAAAAGTGCTATGACAAGAAAAAGATATTAGAATTCTACTTCAACAATATTTATTTTGCAGGTGGATATTATGGAATTCAGGCGGCCACAGAAGGCTACTTTAACTGCAAAATGGAGGATCTTAGTATATCCCAAATTGCATTTCTATGTGCAATACCGAATAGTCCATCCTATTATGATCCAATTACCAATTACGATCATACAATCGAACGAAGAAATCTTATATTAAAGATTTTGTATGAAGATGGTAAGATTAGCGATCGTACGTATGAGAATGCTATTCAGGAAAAAATTGTGCTGTCGCAGGTACAGAATAGTAGAGATTTTAAAAATAACTATGTGGAAACCTTTAGCTATAATCGTGCGACAAAGGCACTCATGCAGGAAAAAGGCTTCGAAATCAAGTACTATTTTGAATCAGAAGAAGAGGAAAAGGCGTATGACGAGGCCTTTGATGAAATGTATGCAGCCTGTCAAAAGCAGCTGTACGAGGGTGGATATCGCGTCTATACATCCATTGATTTAGGAAAGCAGGAATTGTTACAGAATTCCATCGATGATACGCTGGCTGGATTCACACAAATGACGGAGGATGGAGTCTTTACTATGCAGGGAGCGGCAACCTGTATAGATAATAAAACAGGATATGTGGTTGCGATTGTAGGCGGTCGCAAACAGGATTTTGGAACCTACACTTACAATAGAGCTTATCAAAGCGCAAGACAATCCGGAAGTGCCATTAAGCCGCTTAACGTATATACACCAGCATTTGAACGTGGATATACGCCGGAAACGGTTGTAGAGGACAAAGAGATACCGGGTGGTCCGCAGAATGCATCGGGTAACTTCTTAGGACCTGTTACTATTCGTTATGCGGTGGAACAGTCATTAAATACGGTAGCATGGGACTTATATTCTAATATGGGGCCTGCAAATGGCCTGGCATACCTGAAGGCGATGAACTTTGCCAGAATTGTTCCAGAGGATGAAGTTCCGGCCACATCCTTAGGCGGATTTACGAATGGCGTTTCTACGTTAGAGATGGCATCGGCTTATGCAACACTCCAAAACAGAGGCTTGTATCGAGAGCCAACCTGTATTATGCGAATCGAGGATGCTGAAGGAACGGTGATTTATCAGTCCGAGCAGGTTGAAAAAGTAGTGTATAAGGAAGAAGCTGCAAGACAGATGACAGATGTGTTACAAAGTGTAATGACGAACGGTTTGGGACAAGCCAGTCAACTTGGGGATATTCCATCCGCCGGCAAAACAGGAACGACAAATGATGATAAAGACTTGTGGTTTTGCGGATACACAGCCTATTACACGACTGCAGTATGGGTGGGATATGATATTCCACAAACGGTTTCAGATGCCGGAGCAGGTAATTATCCTGGAAATATCTGGAAGAATTATATGTTAAATGTACATAATAATTTGGACATAAAATCCTTGTATGAATAAGAAAACCAACCTTCTATAAATGAGATAGATAGAAGGTTGGTTTTTGCTATGCCAACGACATCGAATTAGAGAAAAACATGCAAAGTTGGTTGTGTTATTCTTATACGATTTCTTTAAAATTACGTGTTGCGTAGAGAAAAAGAACTCCGCCAATAAGAGAAAAGGCGATGCCCATCCCAAAAGCAAGGGAAAGGTTGCAATCACTGGCTTTTCCAAAACAAAGATTGGTTCCTATGGCAATTGTGTCGGTTAATACCGCATTGATACTAAGTGCAGTTGCACGATTATCGTGGGTAATGAGCTCATTTTCGATGGTACTTACCAATGGTCCCAAAAGACTGGCTGCCATTACAAGAAGCAGGATAGCCACAATGGATAGGACTGGATTTCTGGTTAGTATGAGTACGAGGCAAGAAATTCCTCCTGCCAAAAAGAGAAGAAATCCGCCTTTTCTTCGCCCGAATCGGTTGGTGTAATGAGCGCTTCTGACGCTAATAAAGCCCGCAAGGGTAGTTAGAATATATGCGATACCAATCAGTTGATTACTCATACCACACCGAACGTATTGAAGCTGATTTAAGAAAACGCCGATGGTTTGCCTACACTCAAAGAAAAGAGCCGTACCTATAAGGAAAAAGAGTAGGCTACGATTTCGTAAGGTGCTTTTTAGGAGGGAAAAGAATTCCTGCGTAGCATGTTTGGGACTGGAATCCGCAGATTCCTCTTTGACTTCTTGCAGAAATAAAGTTAGCACTGCAGCAATTCCATATGTGATAACCGTGCACAGCGCGGCAAATCGATAGTCACTTGCAAAAAAAACAGTAAAAAGTCCAGAGGCCAGTAACATTCCAGCGGTACCTAACGAGGTATACCAACCAATTGCTTTCTGAAAATAGTTTTCTTCGCAAGAAAGGTAAAGCAGACTTTCGTCTACGCCAGAAAGACCAGCGATAACAATGCTTAATAGAATTCGTTCGAGTAAAAACATAGCAAACCCATTTGCTAACCAAAATACGATTTTGGAAATGAGAAAAAGCATATTGCAAAGAATAAGTGTATTCTTATAACCAATCCAATCGGCGACAATTCCCCATGGAAGTTCCAACATGAAAGAAAGGAATAGGGAAACGCTTTCAATAATGGTAATTTGAAAAATGGTCACACCAACAGCCTGTCGATACATGGTAGCAACAGAACTATAAAAAACCATCCCCTGTAAAAAGCAGATGGCATACATCAATATTATATTTTTCTTTATCTTCATAAATAGTCCTTTCAAATAAACACACAAAATAGAGCTAAGTTACTTAACTTAACCATAGAAAAGTAATTATTCTATTTTGTATTATGTTGGAGTATTCATAAAGACACCTTCCGTTCGAATTTGATGCGTAAAGTATAGCAAAAGATAATTATCATAACAATAGGAAAGCGATAATCTTAAGAAAAAATAAATCTTCTCTAGCAAAGAAGAAGGTAGCGCTTCTTTGTTAGAGAAGATGATAATTAGTTATTTGATAGTTTTTTTACATAGTTAAGTGCACTAGTAACGGGTGGAATGGAAATAAGAATCATAGTAATTAATGCTTCTACACCAATATAGGATCCGTTGTAAGCCACGGAATAAGCAAATGGATTAGGGAAATTATCAGGAGCATATGCGCCAAAGAATATCACTCCAGATAGAACAGCAAAAACAAATCGTCCAAATACGCCAGTTAAGTAGCCTTTCAAAAGTCCATATTTGGAATTGCTAAAGAAACCGGATAATCCAAGTGCACCAAAAGCAAATGGATAATCAATGATCATCTGAGGAAAACTGATGACATATGGCTTAATAATAAGCTGCAAAATTCCATAGGCAAATGCAGTGGTAAGTCCTGCTCCAAGTCCGTACCAGTAGCCGATTAAGGCGATAAAAAGCATGCTAAACATAGTGATTGATCCACCCATAGGAAGTTCAATTAGCTTTAACATAGAGGTTAAGAATGCAAGCGCGATTGCCATAGCAGAAAAGGCGAGTTGCTTAGCGGAAAACCGTTTATTCTTACCAAAGAGTGCACAGCCAATCAACAGTAATGCTACCATTACGAGAACGAGCGCTGTATAGCCCCCCATCGTAAAGGAATATGTAGAATCATCATTTAATGTTGCAAAAAAACTCATAGGTTTTATTCCTCCCAAAATTTGATATGTCTAAAGGATAGATTACATGTATATCAGGAAAAGGTCAAGTAAAAGGAGATAGTAGTGGGTAAATATTCCTAAAAAATACTGCAAAATATAAGGAGACCACTTAAAAAAATAAAGTATTTTCATAACTTTATTGCATTAAAGTCAGAAATATTTTATGATGTTAACATTGATGAATATTATATTATGAAAAGGAGATTATAATCATGGGTTATGTAGATGAAGTATTGGCACGTGTGAAAGAAAAGAACGCTTCTGAGCCAGAGTTCTTGCAGGCATGTGAGGAGGTTCTTGAATCACTTCGTCCAGTTATTGACGCAAATGAGGCGGTATATCGTAAAGAAGCACTTTTAGAGAGATTGGTTGAGCCTGATCGTCAGTTCAAATTCCGTGTTCCATGGGTAGACGACAAGGGACAGGTTCAGGTAAATACCGGATATCGTGTACAGTATAACAATTCCATTGGACCATACAAGGGAGGACTACGTTTACATCCTTCTGTAAATATTGGAATTATTAAATTCTTGGGATTTGAGCAGATTTTCAAAAACTCCCTTACAGGACTTCCAATTGGTGGAGGAAAAGGCGGATCTGACTTCGATCCTAAGGGAAAATCAGATAGAGAGGTTATGGCATTCTGCCAGAGCTTTATGACAGAGCTTTGCAAATACATCGGTGCAGACGTAGACGTTCCAGCAGGGGACATTGGAACTGGAGCACGTGAGATTGGATACATGTATGGACAGTACAAGAGAATCCGTGGAATGTATGAAGGTGTATTGACAGGAAAAGGATTAAGCTACGGCGGATCGCTTGCTCGTACAGAAGCAACAGGATATGGTCTTTTATATATTACAGAAGAATTAATGAAATGCCATGGCGAGACAATGGAAGGAAAGACTGTAGTAGTATCTGGTGCTGGTAATGTTGCCATTTACGCAATTCAGAAAGCACAGCAAATGGGAGCTAAAGTTGTAACATGTTCAGATTCAACAGGTTGGGTTTATGATCCAGAAGGAATTGACGTAGAATTATTGAAGGAGATTAAAGAAGTAAAACGTGCACGTCTTACCGAGTATGCAGCGGCTAGACCAAGCGCAGAATATCATGAGGGACGTGGCGTATGGCAGATTAAATGTGATATCGCTCTTCCATGTGCAACACAGAATGAACTTCTTATCGACGATGCAAAACAGTTGGTTGCAAACGGCGTAAAAGCTGTATGTGAAGGCGCTAATATGCCTACTACTTTAGATGCTACGAAATATCTTCAGGAGAATGGTGTTTGGTTTATCTGTGGAAAGGCATCAAATGCAGGTGGTGTTGCAACATCCGCTCTTGAAATGACACAGAATTCAGAAAGATTGAGCTGGACATTTGAAGAAGTAGATGCGAAATTGAAGGACATTATGGTGAACATCTACCACAATATTGATGATGCTGCAAAACGCTACGGGATGGAAGGAAACTACGTAGCAGGTGCTAATATTGCTGGCTTTGAGAAGGTTGCAAACGCTATGCTTGCTCAGGGTGTATGCTAATACAAATATAAAATAATAATTATGACGTAAGAAAGGAGCTTCCGCATGTGATGTGGAGGCTCCTTTTATGGTGCGAGAAGGAGGCGGTTAGTTCCGCCTCCGACTTGATTTCGTGTCGCGTATTTTCAGTTGTCAATTTACTTGCCTAGTTATTGTAGATATTAATCTCTCCAAAGTTTGAAGAAGCGTTTATCGTAATGATGTTTGCATTTGGATCTAAGCAAGGTGCTCCGTGATATTTGACATCTCCGAAAGCAGAATCCTGGTGAAGCTGAACGCGCCAGGTCTTTGGAAAATAAAGATTCATTTTACCGAAATTGTTTTCACAATTTACGACAGCAGCGCTGGTTGCCATAATCGCATTGTCGAAATAAATATTCATGCTACCAAAGTTGTTCTCGAAATCGCCAGAAATAAAGTTATCTGAATTTACATATTTGGAAACAGAACTAAAGGAGTTGTCGCACGATACATGTTCCCCGGTGTCTACGGTAGAAGACTCTGCAAATTTGTGACTGCTGTGTTTTCTGCGAAATGGTTTTTTGACATGCTTGAAGATCATATCCAAACCAATGCTGATGAGTAAAGCTGCGAAAAGGAGTGCCCATGGAGTAATCGACTCAATGTGAAGGTATTTATCATAAATACAGCCTAAGATGGCGAGGGACATGATTCCCTGGAAAAAATTAAGCTTAATGAGTCCTGAGATTGCACCCCAACCGAAGATAACTGTAAGGAGAATACTCAATACAGGTAACGTAGGTAATAATGCAAGCTTTGCAGCGATAAAATAGACGGCAATTCCAATTAATAATAATCCCCATGTAATGTTCTTTTTCATAATCATTTTAACCTCTTTTCTTCTAATTTTGCCTTTAGTGGCTTAAAATAATTTCTTGATACAAATACTTTTTTGTTGGTTCCACCAAATTCAACTTCACTTGCACCGGTAAGATTTTTATGTATGGCGCGTATTTTGGAAGAATTTAAAATAGTAGACTTCGAAACCCGGATAAACGAACCAGGAAGTAACTCTTCCAATTCGTAAAGGCGAAGCTTCGTTTGATAAATTTTTTCTTTGGTATGAACAGATACCATAGAGTCTGTTGTTTCAAAGAAAAGAATTTCTTCCAGAAGAAGGTAATATTCGACTTCTCCCTTGGTAACCATAAAGCGACGGCGCTCATTAGTGGCTTCAGTGATGGCCTTTTGAATAGCTACGACGTCTTCGGTGAGACTGCCACAACGAATGATTACCTCTTCTTCTGTTAAACTGTTGTCCATCTCGATTTTTATTTTCATAATCATTCCCTTTCCTTATGCTCATAGTCTAAAAGAAAAACCTCCTGGTGTAAATAGATTTACACCAAGAGGTAAAAAACTGAGCCTAACAGGTAAATTATAGTAACTTTTTGAGTTCTTCTTCTGCTTTATCCAGGTATGGATTCTCTAAGAAGTAGAAAGAACCTTCATCGGCAGCTTCTGCGAAAGTAGGATCAAGAGGAAGCTTTGCTAAAACCTTCATATTCATTTCTTCTGCAGTTTCGTCAATGTGACTTTCGCCGAATAGTTTGATTTCTTTGTTACAGTCTGGACATTTGAGGTAGCTAAAGTTCTCAACAACACCAAGGACTGGAATGTTCATAAGATTAGCCATGTTTACAGCTTTCTTAACAATCATTTGTACCAATTCCTGTGGGGAAGTTACAATTACGATTCCGTCGACTGGAAGAGACTGGAATACGGTAAGAGGAACGTCACCAGTTCCAGGTGGCATATCTACGAACAGGTAATCTAAGTCGCCCCACATGGTTTCGCCCCAGAATTGTTTTACAACACCAGCGATTACAGGTCCACGCCATACAACAGGTGCTTCTTCATCTTCCATTAACAAATTAATGGACATCATTTTTAGTCCGTCAGGAGTAACAGCAGGATACATTCCATCATCTGTTCCGGTTATCATCTCATGTACACCGAACATTTTAGGGATAGAAGGTCCTGTAATGTCTGCATCAAGGGTACCAACACGGTATCCAGCTTTTGCCATCTTAACAGCAAGAGAAGCTGTAACAAATGATTTTCCGACACCACCTTTACCACTTACTACACCAATTACATGTTTTACATTGGAATATGCATTCTGTTCTACTTGAAAACTCTGTGGATTTGCTTTATTGCTCGCGCATCCTTCGCAGCTTTCTTTTGAACAAGAAGAAGCGCTGCTACATGTTTTATTTTCAGCCATTGTTTTAATCCTCCATCTATTCGCGCATAGACAAAGTGTCTACCGCATTATATATATGATTTCTCATATGCATGAGCATTATGCAGGAATACTGTCTATTTCACAGACTGTATTCGATTAAAAGGATAGTAAATGAAAAGTACTTTTCCAATAATCTTATCCTTTTTGACAAATGTATTGGTCCAATAGCGAGAATCATAGGAATCATTTCGATTATCTCCAAGGACCAAATAACTGTTTTTCGGAACTTCGAATTTGAATGGACCAGTAGCGACTAACCATTGTTCCTTCAAGTAAGGCTCCTCCAGTGGTGTTTCACTTCCATCGATATAAACCTTTCCTTCCGTGATTTCAACCGTTTCTCCAGGGAGACCGATTACTCGTTTGACGTATTTCTTGGATTCATCATCTGGAAATGCAAAAATGACAATGTCGCCACGTTTCGGATCCGAATGTGAATAGGCTAAACGAAAGCCAAGCAAGTCATCACCAGGAAGAATGGTATTTTCCATGGAACCTGTTGGGACAGTCGCATTAATGATTATGTAATTTTTTAAAAATAGAGCAACTACGACAGCACATAAAAAGGTCAAAACCCAGCTAATGATTTCTGTGGCAGTGCCTGATTTCTTTTCGGTTTGTTCCGTTCTTTCTACTTCATTTTCTGGAGTAGTATTCTTTTCATCTATCATATGAAGGGATTCTCTTTTCATTTATTCTATTAAAATCAAAGTGTCTATATATTTTAGCACATTTTTTGGTATTTTCCTAGTCTAAGAAGACTTTCATCGGCATGAATAGAAATCCGCTTTTTCGCAAAAAAAAGATGCCATACAAGTATGACATCTTTAATAAGGAATCTATTTTATTCTGCTACCTGGTAGTTGGCTGGAGCCGAAGCGCGGAATTCTGTATTGCTAGAACCAAGCTGTTTTACAACGATTTCATCGCCATCTTCCAAATCCTCAGCTTTAATACTGATGCAACCGCCAGTTAAATAGGTGGTTTTGCATTTTTCACCGTTCACGTAAACATAACTCCAGTTGGTAAAATTCTTACCATAAATAAGGAGGGTTTGCGAATCCGCGCTTAAACGCATATCGGTAATAACTACATCTTCAATACCCATCTCAATATCGGTTGCAGGATATTTCTGAGTTTCTCCAAATGCATAGTGCTTTCCATAGAGGATATCGTACTGAAGATTTTCAAAGCCATTGTAGTAGGTTTCGCTATTTTCCTGTGTCTGATGGTAGTTCATGATAGTTCCTTCATGAATACCAACCTGATTAAGAACATTTGCCATTAGCTGATAAGAGTATAAATCCTTATCCTGCTTACTGAGACCAAAGTTATTCCAGGTAATATATTTTGTCTTGTAGATATCACCAGATTTCATGTCATCGTCGGTAAGTCCCATAGTAGGAAGGTGATCTCCGAACATAACTACGATTGTTTTCTCGCTACGCTTACTTAACGCGTCGGTCAAGTTGCGAATGAACTCGTCGGTCTTGTGTAACTGGTTGATATAGTAGGTCCACTGATTGGTTGTTTCTTCGCTTGAGCATCCAAGTGCCTGATATTTTGGCATATCAATCACTGGAACCGTTGGGTAATCACCATGTGTACCAACGGTAATTGTGTAAACATAGTCTGCCTGATTTGGAGTCGAATCCAAAGCTTTGATTGTTTCGTTCACAAGGATATCGTCTTCTGCCCAGCTTCCGTTTGGAGTCCAATCTGTGATATCCATCATTTCCTTACTCTGGAAAGTATCAAATCCCATTTTAGAAAAGGCGTTTACTCGGCTATAGAAGTTACCACCGTTATTGTGAACAACATGTGTGCCATAGCCGATAGAAGCCAAATCAGATGCAGAGCTTTCGCAACCATCGATTTCTTTTAATATTGTTTTGTGTGGATATTCGCCAACACCGAAGTATTGCATGCTCATTCCAGTAAGAACTTCAAACTCAGAATTTGAGGTTCCAGCTCCAACAACAGGTACAGTACAGTAACCTGTTGAAAAGTTCTTCTCAAGTTTGTGGAAGGTTGGAATTGGATCTTCTTCTGAACTTAAAAACTTGATTTCATCTGGGTCACAGAAGGATTCTAACAAAATACAAATAATATTAGGTTGTTCTTCCTTTGAAAGTGTTGTTTCCGTCTTGGAAGAGGCAACATTGGTTTCAATTGCTTCAATGGTATCCTTAGAATAATCAGCTGGTTTCTTCATGCCTCGATCTACGACACTAGAAGAGAAGCCGTATACAAATCCATAGTTCTCGTAACCCTGTGCGATGTTTGAAAAATAGCTGGCAACAACATTGGTTTTCTGAGCAGCTGTTGTTATAAGTGGAATTCCAACAAATAAGCACAGTGCAATAGAAGCAGCTGCTACAAGCCAACGAACCTTTCCTTCATATTTTGGTCCACGTAAGAAGAAAAGAATCAAAAAAGCAATTAAGATGACTGCTCCAATAACAACGAGTATTGCTTGTGAAGCGGTAAAGTAATTGGTGTTTGTCATAGTGAGTAAATCGGATACACATTTCAAATCGGTATAACCAAATGGGGTAACACGATTGGAAAGAACGCATCCATTAATGATTCCAAGAATTAACCAAAAACATGAAATTATAATTCGTGCAAATGCTCTTCGACGAAACAGATAAACGAGAGTCAAAGAAGCAAAAATGATAAAGGCATTATACAGAAAAGCAAGAGTATGGCCACCTACAAAATTACATGCAGAGAAAAAGCTTCGTCTTGAAAAGCATTCAATTAAGAAAATGATTCCACAAGAGATTACTGCATGAAATAATATAGAATATTTATTGAAAACAGCGACCGCTTTCGTATAGCGTTCGGAATGTACTTTTTCTTTGCTAAGCAAATTAGTAAGAAAAGCAGGTTTCTTCAAATTGATTTTCATATGTCCTCCCAAATGTAAAAATAAGTAAATACTACATTCGATTGCATTCTATAGATTATAAAATTAGCACATTAATTACAAGTGGTAACTTTCCTAAAAAAATCTTAAGAAACGATGAAGAATAGGCAAATGTGAATAAAAAATGAACATATTTTAACAGAATATAGAAAAAAAGAAGACTATTGCACGCTTTTTGCATGCAATAGTCCTTAAAAACCTAGTAAATATGCGGAGCAAAAGGAAACTGTTATTTTACAAATTTGCTGATTGCTTCGTTCAAATCCTTCAAAACTTGTTCGTCACCAGTTTCGACCGCATCTACGATACAGTGATTAATATGATCCTCTAAAATTACTTTTCCAATATTGTTGATTGCAGAGCGCACTGCAGCAATTTGAATGAGCACTTCGCTACAATCGCGTCCGTCCTCTACCATTCGTTTGATGGACTCCATATGACCAATGGCGCGATTCATACGGTTCAAGACGGCTTTGGTGTTCTCGTGATGATGTCCGTGTGAATGTCCATGTCCGTGCGAGTGGTCATGCTCATGCGAGTGGCTATGCCCATGTGAATGTTCAGCATTGTGAACATGCGTGCTTTCAGATGCAGAACTCTGCTCAAGGGTGTTACTTTCTTCCGGAGAAGAATTCTCATCATGAGAATGTATGATAAGACTTCCGTCTTCTAATATATGTGTGTGTTCGTTCATTATAATATACCTCTTAAATTTCTATACAAAACCACACACATTATACACTATTTATTGGATCTACGCCAGATTTTCATAGCCTCAGCCTCTTTAATCAAGTCATCGCGGAAATTTGGATGTGCTAATTCAATCAAAGCCTCTGCTCTCTGCCAAGTAGTGAGTCCTTTCAAATTCTTCATACCAAATTCTGTTACAACATAATGGGTGTTTGGTCTCGTGTCAGTAACAATAGAACCAGTTTCTAAAGTTGGTCGGATGCGAGAGTGCATAACGCCATTTTTGTCAGTAAAGGTAGAAGAACAACAAATAAAGCTCTTACCACCATTAGATAGATAGGCACCAAGTACGAAATCGAGCTGTCCACCGGCACCACTAATCTGTTTAATACCAGAAGACTCGGAACTAATCTGTCCAAATAAATCAATATCAACACAGTTATTAATAGAAATGAAATTGTCGAGAGCTGCAATGCTTGCGATGCTATTGGTATAGTCAACAGGAGCACTCATAAGTTCTGGGTTGTTATCCATGTAATCGTACATTTTCTGTGTACCAGCTCCGAAGGCATAGCACTGACGGAAGCGGTCAATATTCTTTTTCGCTCCAGTAATTTTGCCAGCTTTCGCAATGTCAACAAATGCATCTACGTACATTTCTGTATGAACACCCAAATCTTTGAGGTCAGACTCGGCAATAAGGCTACCAACTGCGTTTGGCATGCCGCCGATACCAAGCTGAAGACAAGCACCGTTTGGAATTTGATCCACAATAAGCTCAGCAACCTTGCGATCCACTTCTGTTGCAGGACCACCGCCGCCAAGTTCACGCATAGGAGAGTTAGGGCCTTCAACAATATAGGTTACATTGGAGATATGTACGCCTGTTTCGGTTCCACCAAGACAACGAGGCATATTGTTATTTACCTCAACAATAATACATTTTGCACGCTCACACATAGCACCCAAATGTGACGCGTTAGGTCCAAAGTTAAAGAAACCATGCTGATCCATAGGTGCAACCTGAATCATAACCACATCTGATGGACAATCCAGCTCACGGTAGTAGCGAGGAAGCTCTGAATAACGAAGTGGTGCATAGTATGCACATCCACGATTGATAAGCTTTCTTTCCAAACCACCCATATGCCAAGAATTCCAACAGAAATGCTCACCTGCATCCTCACGCTCAAATACTGCAAGTGGGGCAAGAAGAATTCCACCACGAAGTTTGATATCGAACAATTCGTCGGTTCTTTTTGCAAGTGCTTTGTCTAGGACATCTGGGGTACCAGTTGTCCAACCATAGTCTACCCAGTCGCCAGATTTTACGACTTTTACTGCTTCGTCAGCAGAAACAAGTTTCTGCTTGTACTCCTCCTGAAAACTCATACTCTCATTCCTCCAAGATTGTTAAAAAATTATCGATATTAGATAGTTTGATTGTAGCACTTCGGCTGGTACTTTTCAAGATACCAAAGCGTGGAAACAAGGAGAATTATTGCGTTAGTGAAAGTGGATGAGAGAAGAGGAAAAATATGCTATAATATGCAAAATGTATAGAAGAGAGAAATAGCGCATGCAATGCAACATACGCATTTTTTAATAAAAAAAATTCCAGTAGGAGGTAGCTGATGGCAAACCATACAATTGTTACATTGAAAAAAGGCGAAGGTCGCACCATAAAAGCAGGGGGGCTTTGGATTTTTGATAATGAAATAGATAGTATTACGGGAACGTTCACAAATGGAGATATGGTAAGCGTGCATGATTTTGACGGATATCCAATGGGAAAAGGATTTATCAATCAGAATTCTAAGATACGCGTTCGCATGATGACAAGAAAAGCAGATCAAGTAATTGACGACGCCTTTTTAGAAGCGCGTGTAAAAAGTGCGTGGGAATATCGTAAAACGACGGTAGATACTTCTTCCTGTCGCGTTATTTTTGGGGAAGCAGATTTCTTGCCAGGACTTGTAATTGATAAATATGAAGATGTATTGGTAGTTGAGTGTCTTGCACTTGGGATGGAGCAATTCAAGGAACGTATTGTAGCATTCTTAAAGGAAATCTTGGCAAAAGACGGAATTACAATTCGAGGAGTCTATGAGAGAAGCGATGCGAATGAGCGCAAAAAGGAAGGTCTTCCAAAGGTAAAAGGATTTATCGGAGATGCGTTTGATACCAATGTAGAAATTGTGGAGAACGGCGTGCACTATATGGTGGATGTGGTAAATGGTCAGAAAACAGGATTTTTCTTGGATCAGAAGTACAATCGTCTTGCTATGCAGAGAATCTGCAAAGGAAAGAGAGTGTTAGATTGCTTTACGCATATGGGAACATTTGCTTTGAATGCGGGAATTGCTGGTGCTACGGAAGTGACAGGACTAGATATTTCCGATTATGCAGTGGAGCAAGCGACTGCGAATGCGAAGCGCAATGGATTGGACAAGACGGTAAAATTCCGACAAGCGAATGTGTTGGACGAATTACCAAAGCTTGCTGCAGCAGGGGAAAAATACGATGTAGTTATTTTGGATCCGCCTGCATTTACCAAGTCACGAGAGGCGACCAAAAATGCAATCAAAGGGTATCGTGAGATAAATATGAAGGGATTAAAGCTGGTAAAAGATGGTGGCTACTTGGCAACCTGTTCCTGCTCCCATTTTATGACACAGGAGCTTTTGGCGAAAACGGTGAAGGAAGCCGCAAAAGCAACGCACAAGCGCCTTCGTCAGGTGGAATTTCGTACACAAGCGCCGGATCACCCAATACTTTGGGCAAATTCTGCGAATGTGCCAGAGAGCTACTACTTGAAATTCTATATATTCCAGGTGGTGGAGGAATAACTTTGGGGACGGAGCATATGGCTCAAGGATGGGGGTTATGGCTCACAAATTTGTTGCTAATTGATAGTTGGGAAAATCAAGAAGCAATAGATGTTCATCATGGAACTCCTATGATGGATACTATTTTCAAGTTAAGAGAAAAATACAATCTTCATATGAAAGTTGAAAGGTATATATCAAATGATGAAATACCTGAAACAGATAAGAAATTTATTAAGGAATGAAATTATTATTGCCCAAATTGTTAATACTCACTTCGTGTCCTGTACATTCTTGCCTTCTGGCGTAATAATACAGGTAAACATGAAAGGAGAAAATTTTATGGATCAAGAAAAAATAGGCTCTTTCATAAAGAATATACGGAAGGAAAAAGGATTAACGCAGGAACAGCTCGCTGAGAAGCTCGGTGTAAGTCAGAAATCCGTTTCACGTTGGGAAACAGGCAAAACAATGCCAGACTATTCTATGCTTCCGACTATTTGCGAGGTTTTGGAAATCAACGTAGCGGAATTGCTTGGCGCGGAGCGAATTACCGGAGATAGTGTTTCTAAAAAGCAGGTTACTGCTATGGTACAGAGTATGATTTCTCTTGTAAATAACAAGAGTCGTATTCGCAAAATTGTAGGGGCCATTTTATCGACACTTATTATGTTGACAGGTGTTGTTGGATTGTATAATTATGAATTCAGCATTTCTGTTGATTCTACCGCTGATCTTGAAAAAGCTATCAATGAATACCATTTCTCGGATGAAGTTAACGCAGATGTTTTAGAAAGGCAGGCAATTGATAATCGTCTGTATGTTTTGTATGAAGAAAACGAGTATCCGGAAGCCTGTGGATTGGCGTGCCTTGAAAAAGGTATCTTCGGTAATTACAGAATGATAAGCTGCGAAGATTCTGCTTACAGATGGATCAATGGAACTAAGGTTACTGTTGGAAAGACAAATTATTGTGTCACATATTGTGCAAGCGACCTTCCCATTGATGCATATGGCATTTGTGGAGTAAAGGAAGCTCCTGAATGCAACCAGACGGTAGACGATTCCGATTTAATTTACAAATTGAACTATACCGGTTCACCGTTCTTAACTTTTACCGAAATTGAAAGTGGTGTTACCATCTCTGCCTATCATTTTAAATATTTTCGGAATGGGGTTGAAATACAGGATGATGAGCTTGTGGATATTCTCGGTATTCACTATGTTGAGGGTGCGCCTAATTCTGGGACGGGAACCGCTGAATTGGGGCTGTTCTATGTTTTCGAGGCAATCATTATTCTGCTAGGAATAGTATTCATTCGCTACTTCTTGACTAGTGAAAAGATGAAGCAGGCAGAGAGATAAAAGTTATCATGTTTGCCTCCTATAGATGAGCAAGAAATCATTATTTGTAGCTAATCAAATCCAAGCCTTAAGATTGATATAAACAATTTTCGCAAAGTTTAAATTGACAAACAAATAGGTAATATGTTACTTATATAAAAGAGTAACATGTTACCTATTTGTATTTGAGGATGAAACGATGAATTATGATGAAGTGATAAATATGAAGATGGTGGAATTTGGCGATATGCCACCACAGGCGTTTTTGCTTGGCCTTTTGAGCGCATTTGATAACAGGTTTCAAGCATGCGCGGATAAACTTTTTCAGGAGATAACCTGGAAACAATTTTTTGCAATAATTTGCATCAACATTTGTAAGGAAAAGCCTACTATAAAAGAACTGTCTGAAGTCATGGGGAGTTCGCATCAGAATGTAAAACAGATTCTGCTAAAACTAGAGGGCAAGGGATTTGTAGCAATGATTCCAGATGAAAAAGATAAGAGAAAGCAGCGCATTGTTTTGACGAAAAAGTGTATGGATTTTTGCGAGAAGAATGATGAGATGAGTTCAGATATTATGGATCAGATGTTTGATGGAATAACAGAAGAGCAATTGACGATTACAATCAATACAATTATTGAAATAGAAAAAAATATGAGAGCTATCGATTAGAGTAAAGGAGAACAAATAATGCGTGGAATTGTGTTGTATAAATCCAAATATGGAGCTACTAAGAAATATGCAGAGTGGATTGCTGAAGAGACTGGCTATGATATTATGGATATAACGAAAGTAAATAAGAAAGATCTTGTGAATTATGACGTTTTCGTGTTGGGTGGGGGAATATATGCTATGGGAATTTCCTGCCTTGGGTTTCTTCGTAAAAATTTTGAGCTAATCAAGGAAAAGAAAATATATGTATACTGCGATGGGGCTTCTCCTTTTTCAGAAGAAGCATTTGAAGCAGTTAAAAATCGAAATATGACAGACGAGTTGAGTAATATTCCGCTATTTTATTTCAGAGGTGGATGGGATATGGAACATATGTCATTCGTGGATCGCAATCTGTGTAAAATGCTGCAAAAGGCAGTTGCCAAGAAAAATCCTGCAGACTATGAAGTTTGGGAAAAAGCGCTAATGGAAGCAGGAGATGAGAAGTGTGACTGGACGAATAAAGCATATATTCAGCCACTATTGCAAGAACTGGTTTAGTAAATTTGGGTAAGAGCGAAGGGCGTTTGTAAATGAGAAGATTTAGTAAGAAACTACAAGTTGCATTTTAAATCTTTCCTCACCATATACAGCGTGTGGAATGTCCTTAGGCATAATCAGTGTCTGACCAGCCTCCAGATAGAAAACATCATTGGCAACGGTGAATCGGCCCTTTCCTTCAAGAATTGTAACCATAGCATCGCCACCGGCAGCGTGAGTAGAAATTTCTTCACCTTTATCAAAAGAGAAAATAGTCATACTTACGCAATCGTTTTGAACAAGTGTTTTACTGACAACTTGTCCATCTTGGTAATCAACTAAATCTTTAAGGGTTAAGACCGTCTGTTTTTCAATATTCTTGTACATGCTACGTCTCCTTTACACTAATTTTGATTTATACTACCATGCTTCAAACATAAAGTATGTGGTAAATACAACGAAAGTGAGAAAAATTTGCTATGCGAGATTAAGAAAAACTTAATTTCATAATGCCATAATAATATGATACGATATCCTAAAATTTGAATGATTCAAGAGAAATTGTAGTTGCACTGATTTTGGAGTCGCTTACTAAGGGGTGGGATGATGAAATATGTCGCTTTTTTACGCGGAATAAATATAAGTGGAAAAAATAAAATTGCTATGGCGGATCTGAAAGCAGAACTGGAAGGCAGGAACTATTCCGAGGTGGTTACTTATCTAAACAGTGGAAATGTTAGTTTTTCAGCGGATAACAAAGGAAAAGAGTTGATTAGAACAGATCTCGAGGCTATGTTATTAGACAAATTTGGCCTAGTGGTTCCAACGTATGTAATCGAGTATGAGAATCTGCAGAAAATTATAGCAAACGCTCCGGAATGGTGGGGAACACCCAAGAAGGATACATACGATAATTTGATTTTTATTTTGTCAGGCGACAGACCGGAAGTTATTGCAGATATGATGGGACCAGTATCCGACGACTTGGAGACAGTACAGATTTACGAAGACGTTATTTTTTGGACGTTTGATCGGAAAGCGTATCAGAAATGCAATTGGTGGAAAAAGACAGCGACGGTTGGAATTGCAGAGAAATTAACAATTAGGACGGCAAATACAATTAAAAAAATGCGTTAGGAATTTGTAAAGATTGGGCTACATTTTCGATGGAAAATCGATATAATAAAACTAGCAGTACGGACAGAGAAAATGTCTGGAATCAAGTTTGAGGAGCCTTTATATGAACACAGTGAAACATCTGGAAGAAAATAGAACACCAAACCTTCGAAAACGAATATTTGAAATCATACAGATTGGAAATCGCGAAGATATTCCGAGCAAACTATTTGATGTGTGCATTGTGTTTATCATTTTGCTGAACATTGTACTTACTTTTCTTTTGACCTTTGATTTAAAAGCATCCACGATTGCGGTGCTCGAGAAGATAGAATTCGTTACGATTGTGATTTTCCTGGTGGAATATGCGTTGCGCATCTGGACGGCAGATTATCTTTATCCAGAAACCAATCATATAACTGCGAAAATGCGATATCTAATTTCCTTTTATGGAATTGTTGACATGCTTACCATTTTGCCATATTTTATGCCATTTATATTACCAAGTGGTGCGGTGGCTTTCCGTATGTTTCGCGTCGTGCGAATTATGCATTTGTTTCGCATTAATGCCAACTATGATGCGTTCAATGTTATTACAGACGTATTAAAGGATAAGCGAGATCAATTGATATCATCGGTTTTCTTGATATCCATTCTTCTTATGGCGTCCTCTTTATGCATGTATGACTTGGAACACGCTGCGCAGCCAGAGAACTTCAGCAACGCCTTTTCTGGAATTTGGTGGGCGGTATCTACGTTGCTTACGGTAGGCTACGGGGACATCTACCCGATAACCGTCGGGGGAAGAATTATGGCGATTGTTATTGCGTTTCTCGGAGTGGGGGTAGTTGCTATCCCAACTGGTATTATTTCTGCCGGCTTCGTAGAATACTTTACAAAAGTGAAGACAGGAGCGTATGCACACAAGGAAGCGGATTTCGTTATTGTAGAGGCAAAGACAGGGCATCCATTCGTTGGGAAAGCAATCAAAGATTTGAATATTCCGCAAGGGCTTTATGTAGCAGTGGTATTGAAAAAGGGCGATGTGAACACACCATACCCGAATCTCTTAGTAGAAGAAGGGGACAGTCTCTTATTAGGAACTGTGGCTAATGTGAAGATAGAGGGAAAACTAGAAGAAGTAACGCTGGAAAAGGGGCACCCATGGATTGACATGCGAATCAAAGATTTGGATATTTCGCGTCAAAGCTTTATTGTAATGGTGAAAAGAAAAGGAAAAAATATCAAACCACAAGGGGATATGGCTTTGAAGGAGAAGGATGTTGTTCTTGTTTTGGAGAAAAAGCGAATACACAAATAGAAATGCGTGGTCAAGGGAAAGAACGGTCTCTTGACCAATTTTTGACATTTTTTTGATATAAGTAGGGAAATGAGAAAACGTGGAGGAGAAGGATGAGTTCTAATTATCGAATGCTTGTGATTGATGATGAAGTAATGCTTACCAATCTTCTAGCGCAGCATTTTCAAATGCTAGGATACTTGGTATGGACGGCAAATAACTATCAACAGGCCATGGAGCAAGTAGCGCATAATCCGGATATTATTTTGTTAGATATTAATATGCCAGATATGGATGGAGTTACGTTCTGTAAAGAAATCCGGGAACAGGTAAGCTGTCCAATCTTGTTTTTAACGGCCCGTGTGCAGGAGGTAGATAAGATTGTGGGGTTAAGTGCAGGCGGGGACGACTATATTACCAAGCCCTTTAGCCTGGATGAGCTAACCGCCCGCGTGCAAGCGCATTTGCGAAGAGAGCAGCGGAGAGCAACAAAGGGGAATGTGTTTACGGCAGGAGAGCTGCTCATTAATGTGAGTGAGCAAAGCATATCGCATAAGGGAGAAGTACTCGCCTTTTCTAAAAAGGAATTTGAACTCATCTGCTATCTTGCACAACATCCTGATTATGTATTGTCCAGAGAGCACATTTATGAAGCGGTCTGGGGATATGACGCGGAAGGAGACAGCAGTGTAATTAAGGAGCACGTGCGCAAAATCCGACAAAAGATGAAAACACAAACGGGACGAGACTATATTGAAACCGTCTGGGGAATGGGATATTGTTGGAAAAACAAGTGAGGAAAGCTGCATGAAAAATAGGCATTTAAAAAGAGAATTTGAAATTCATATGTTGATTACTCTTCTTCTTATCGCGGTGGCTTCTATTGCCACTTTCTTAGGATGCAACTATGGACAGAGCATGATTTTGCCTAACCAGGCGACTATATACATTGATACGGTGTCGACGTTCGCAGACGGAAGAGAAGCCAAACAGACATACAGTCTGGATTGGAGCGAAATCGATGGACAAATGATAATGAAAAAGCAAAATGAAATAAACGGGGAAGAGATTTCGCAAAGCCAATTGGAAGGAGGAAATAAGAATTATATTCTTTTTACATCGGGCAAAGAAGAGGACACAGATCTCGTGATACGGGATTTGAGTGAAATGTCAGAGGAAGAGACATCGAAGATGCTTATTGATAACGGACAGATTCAAACCGGAGAGCAAATTCGGGTGTCAAAGATTGAGAATAGTTTGCAGAAGCTATCTCCCGAGGCGAGGGCGAAATATGAAATGCTATCTTGGATGAAAATAGTATTTCCTATTTTGTATTCCATACTGGGGGTATGGGCAAGCGGCTATATTTTCTATCGGTCCAAAATTGCAGCCCCGATTGCTACATTAGAAGAGGCAGCAGGCAAGATTGCTAAGCAGACACTTGATTTTACGGTGGAAAGTGACAGTAGAAACGAATTGGGACGCCTGTGCGATTCCTTTGAAGAGATGCGAAGTGCGTTGGAACACAACAATCAGGAACTTCTTTCTATGATGGAACAAAAGCGGATGTTGCAGTCCTCTGTGGCACATGACTTACGCAATCCAATTGCAATTATGAAAGGGTACGCGCAGCTAATCCAAAATGGAATTGGAAAGAAGGTCATGAGCGAAGAACAGGTTGTCGCGCAACTGAAAAATGTGGAGCAGACAGCAGAACGCATGGCGTACTATGTAGAATCCATGCATGAGGTGAATCATTTAGAAGACCTCACATTGACAGCAGAACAAATTGACTTAAAACAGTATGCGACGCAACTGCGTGAGGATATGGAAGCGCTTGTGGAAGAAAACGGGTTGGAGATTTCCGTGGAACTAAGGGCAGGAGAAGCAACGGAATGGATGCTCGATAAGCAGGCACTTGCTCGCATCCTAGAGAATTTGGTTCAAAACTCTATGCGCTATGCAAAAAAGCAAATTCGAGTGGTACTAGAGGAAGCAAAGCAGGGGACGGAGCGGACCCTATGCATTACCGTATCGGATGATGGCAAGGGATATCCGCAAAAGGTATTGCAACAAAAGGATTTATATTTCTACACCACCGAAGAAGGCGCACACATGGGCATGGGAATGGTGGTTAGCAGAATTCTTGCCAGAAAGCACGGTGGCGAACTGAAGCTTATGAACGCGGAATCTGGAGGCGCGAAAACACAAATTATTATAAAGGAATTGACCAATATTTGACTTTTGTTAGGTAGAGTCTTCTTGGAAACGGAATAATCCGTAGAAAAGGAGGCTCTATTTTTATGATAAAAAAGCGATTACTAGCAATCAGTATTACAATGGCGTTGGCGCTTGGGCTAATTGGTTGCAGCAAAAAGGAACCAGTAGCTCCAGAGGAAACGAACACCGTAGAGACAGAAAAAATAGAAGAACAAAAAGAAATGGAAGCAGATGACTTACAACTACTGGCGCAAGAAGGAAAGGGACGTACCAGCACAGAAGATGGAATGTATCGACTGGTAATGAGGCAAATACAAGGGCAAACCTGCTATGTGATGTATTATGTGGATTTTGCAAGTAAGCAAGAAATTGTTTTATGCAATGACGCTTCTTGTAAGCATGATTCCACGAAATGTATGGGAATCTTTGACAGCAGCGACCTATCGATTGCACAGCAGCACCATCCGTTTATACATAACGGAAAACTTTATGTGTTTGAGCAGGATGATCCAAGCGGAAGTTCATATGTGGAGTCTATTTCGGAGCAACCAGGCAACGGGGGACCAACATCCGAAAAAGCGAAATTACTTCAAATGAATTTGGACGGAACCGACCGAAAATGTGTATATACATTTCCAGAAGATATGATTCTTGGAAATGAAGTGATTGGTGGAAAGGATGCCCTTTATTTTATCACGAAGGAAGTTACCAAAGTGACGAATGATGCTGGGTATACCGTGGTAAAAGGAGGGAAACAGAAGCTACAGAAGCTTGACATCAAGAAATGGAAGTTACAGGAGGCGGTAGCCCTGGAGGATGAAACACAGGTGGTGGATGTCATCGGAACAAAATTGATTTGCCGGAGAACATCTTATCCAGGAGGTGTGAATCCGGACAGTGAAAGAAATATGAGTTTTGAAGAGTGGCGCACCATGTTCAATGGCACGATGGAGATTTTTGAGGCAATTTCAGTGGAAACAGGTGAGGTAGAGAAGCTAGCGGAAGCATCCAATAAGAACCTGAACTCTGTAGTGGTATGGAACGGAAAGCTTTATCTCGAGGGGGAAAATGCGTCGGTTCAGGTGATAGATGTAGAATCAAAGCAAGTGGAACAGGTGACATTTCCCAATCAGTTTGGTGTAGCCTTGGTAGAAGCATACTCCGACAGAATTTATTGTTGGAACGTCGACGACAGTGATGAGAAGGGTTATTTTTGGAATCCAGAAACAGGTGAGCTGAATGAACGCAGTATGAGGCAAAAAAGTGCAAAACTAAATATGGAGATTTTAGCTGAAAATAAGGAGGGCTATTTGCTCCTTTATGATATTGACGGTGTGGAAGCCGCGGATGGGTCATATGAGGTGAAGCGGAATAAATATGGATGGATTTCCAAGAAAGATATGTATGAGGGAAGCTACGAAATTACGCCAATTAAAATGGTATCGAAGGGCTTGGAGTTTATGGAAGAGGAATAGCGATGATACGAGTAAAGCAAGTAAGTAAGACTTATCAAGAAGGAAAGACAAAAAAAGAGGCATTACAGAAGGTTAATTTGGAACTAACGGAAGGTGTGCATGCTTTGCTGGGACCGAATGGAGCCGGAAAATCAACGCTTATGAAGCTTCTGACATGCAACCTTAAGGCGAGCGCCGGGGAAATTGTGTGGGTAACTTTCGAATCGCCTGTGGAAAATCAAAGTGCGAAAGGTACACAGTGTGGAAAAGGCGATGTACCGGATTTCAAAATGGAAGAGAAAGAAATTGCTTCTATGGGAGCGAGCTATCGGGCAATGCTTGGATATGCGCCACAGCAGCAGGGGCTATATGAAACCTTTACAGGGCAGCGCTTTTTGCATTATATGTGTGTGCTGAAAAAAATACCCAAGGAACAAGAGGCCCTTGAAGTAGAGCGCGTAACGCAAAGTGTAAATCTTCAGGAGGTGATACACAAAAAAATACGAACCTATTCCGGAGGAATGAAGCAACGATTGCTGATTGCGCAGGCATTATTAGGAAATCCGCAAATTCTCATATTTGATGAACCAACTGCAGGTTTAGATCCCAAGGAGCGCATTCGTATCCGAGAATATATTCATGAAATTGCAAAAGGAAAGATTGTTCTTATGGCAACACATGTCGTTTCCGATGTGGAGAGTATAGCGGATGATGTGATTATCCTAAAGGATGGAAATGTAATCGCGCAGGATACCGTGGAAGAGCTGTGCAAACAATATAAGGTAGCAAAGCTAGAGGAGGTTTATGTAAAAGTATTTGAACAAGGTGAGGTGGCAATATGATTCGAATGGAGTTAGCGAGAATCATCAGACGGCCTTCTTTTTGGTACTTGTGCGTGGCGCTTTTTGTCATGCAAATGGTAATCTTTTGTTTCTTCCCACAACCGTGTGAGGATGCGGCTGCAGTAAATTACAAAGACTATTTGGAAAATGTGGAATCTGCCAGTCAAAGGCTAGATCAGGTAAGCATCTTTCAAGGAGCAAAAGACGGGGACGCCTTTTCTAAGAAAAACATTAAGAAAAGTGCCGTTGACCACGCAAAGCTCGCGGACATTACCGTAGAGGAGGGGGGAATTTACGGAGTTACGAGTGCGCTTAAGTTATCGGAAACGGATATTTTCGTTCTGTTTTTAAGCCTCTTTGGCGCTTTTTGCCTCATATGGGAAGAAAAGTCGAAGGCCTTATTTGCGATAACACGGGCGACCAAGCGAGGTCATCTATATCACATTGGGGGGAAAATTCTGGCGTTGCTGCTTTATGTAATAGGGGTGAACGTGACATTCGGGCTCTTTAGAATCGTATGGTATGTCCATGGACAGGGCTTTGGCATTCTTACAAGAAGACTACAATCGGTAGGGGCCTATATGGAAAGCGCAATTCCGATGCATATAGTGGGGTTCCTATTGTGTGTCATAGGAAGTCGTATTTTTGTGTGCTTTCTCTGTGGGACGTTCCTCCTTTTCATCAGCATATGGGCAAAGCAGGTCTGGCTGCCCTGGATGGTAACATTGTTTTTTCTGTTGGAAGAATTTGGAAGATATTTCGGGATATCGCGGCATTCCTATTTGGCGATTATAAAGTATAGCAGCGTGGCAGCAGGGATGGACGGTGCAAGTCTGTACGGAGAATACAATAATATCAACTGGTTGGGAGAACCTGTTTGGGCATGTAGTTGGGTGGCTCTTTGGATTGGGCTCTGGCTGGTGATTACAATTCTTACTACTATGGTTTCGTTTTGTGTATCCAGACAGGAAGTGACGAGGCAATCATCCCTTCTGAAGGAGAGAAGGAGAACGTATGGAAGTAGTCTTTGGTCGCAGGAATGGTACAAACTACTTGCTGGTCAAAAGGTAGGGATACTTTTGTTTTTGTTTGTCGGTGCGATGCTCTTGCTACAGGCAAACAGGAATTATCCCGTGTCACTCTCAGAAGCCTATTATCAGGACATAATGCTTCAACTGGAGGGGGAGGTGACTCTTGAAAAAGAGGAGTTTTTGCGAAAAGAGCGTAAGAATTACGAAGAGGCATTCACACATCTGGAACAAATTGCGCAGATGGAGGAACGCGGGGAAGTGGATTTCTTTACGGCAGAAGACATGCGCACAAAATATGAGATGATTACACGGTTCTATCCACAATTTGAACGTTGTGAGAAGCAATATGAACGGGCCTTGCGTGTGGGGACGCCAATGTTGTATGAAACGGGATATCGCACGCTTTTCTACTTGAATGGAATTACGAAAATGGATATTTATGAGTGGATGGTTAGCGCCCTATTTCTCATAGTATCACTGGGAGGAGTAATGACGATGGAAAAAGAAAGGGAAGCATGGAAGTTAATTGGTGCGACAGAAACGGGAAAAAGGGAAATAAAGAAAACAAAGTGGAAAATCGCGCTGACATTATCGGCAGCGGCAGGCGCTTTCGCATTCATCACAAGATTTTATGAAATTCAAAAAGCGTATCCTATGGATGGTTGGGGGATGCCGATGGAAGCAATGAGCATGCAGTCGATGATAGGAGGCGGAATGCTACTGATATTGGCCGGACTATTCTTTCTGCTTCTGTATCTTTTACTTTATTGTGGAGTGACGGCTATAGTTTTACTTATTTCAAATCGAAGTAATCAAACGTTTCTGTCCTATTTGCTTAGCTTTTTGCTCGTGATAATTCCTATGCTTTTGACACTGCTGTTCCTTTAAGGAAGAAGCTATTTTGCATGAAACTCTTACACATAACTAGACTTGTGTGGAAAGCTATGATAAATATAATGTAGGTGGTTGTGCCCGCGAGGAGCAATCTGTGACAATAGCAAATTAGAAAAGAAGAGAACAAGTGGTGCGAAAGAAATGGCAAATAGCATAAAAATAAAGAATGCAAAGACGAGTAATGTAAAGTCAAAGAAGGTAAAGACCAATAACGTAAAGACCAATAATGTAAAGGGCAATAACGTAAAGACCAATAACGTAAAGACTAATAATGTAAAGGCCAATAATGTAAAGGGTAATAGTGAAAAGAACAATAGCATAAAGAACAATAGCACAAAATCAAGTGGCGTGTGTCCATATGCGAAGAAGTGTGGAGGCTGTAATTATCAAGGGGTTGCGTATGCGAAACAGTGTGAACAAAAGGAAGCGGAACTCAAGAAGCTGATGAAGCCATTTGGAAAGCTGGATGGTTTTGTGGGAATGGATGAACCACTTCATTATCGTCACAAAGTAAATGCCACGTTTGATTGTGATCGTCGGGGAAATGTGATTTCTGGCGTATACAAAGAGGGAACCCATGAGGTGGTGAACATAGAGCGATGTATGATTGAAAATGAAGAGGCGGATGAAATTATTCAAGATATTAAATCCATGCTGCGCTCTTTCCGAATTAAAACATACGATGAGGATACCGGATACGGACTCTTACGTCATGTCTTGATTCGAAAAGGCTATCATACTGGTCAAATTATGGTTGTTTTGGTATTGGGCTCTCCGATTCTTCCGTCTAAGAATAATTTTGTAAAGGCGCTTCGACAGAAACACCCTGAAATTAGTACGGTTGTAATCAATGTGAATGACAAAAAGACCAGTATGGTGCTTGGGGAGCGCAATATTGTAATTTACGGAAAGGGCTACATTGAAGATGAGTTGTGTGGTTGTACCTTCCGTATTTCACCAAGCTCATTTTATCAGGTGAATCCAAAGCAAACGGAGCTTTTATATAACCAGGCGATTGCGTGTGCGAATTTGCAGGGGACAGAGACCGTAATTGACGCGTATTGCGGAACCGGAACCATTGGACTAATTGCAAGCAAGAAGGCGAAAGAGGTAATCGGTGTTGAATTAAACAAGGATGCGATTAAGGATGCGATTACAAATGCAAAGAGAAATGTAGCAAAGAATATTCGCTTTTTCCAGGGAGATGCCGGTGAATTCATGGTTAGAATGGCAGAAAAGAACGAGAAAGCGGACGTGGTTATCATGGATCCGCCGAGAAGTGGAAGCGATGAGGCGTTCTTAGCGTCTGTGATTAAATTATCACCAGACAAAGTGGTATATGTGTCTTGCAATCCGGAAACCTTGGCGCGTGACCTGAAGTATTTGACAAGAAAAGGGTATCGTATGCAAAGCTGTACGGGATTTGATTTGTTCCCATATACCAAGCATTGCGAAACGGTCTGCCTTTTATCAAAAAAACCTTGATTTTATGCGGGTTCGTAGGGGTGTTATGGCGTTATAGACCTGTGTTAATAATTTGATAAAATGTAAATATTTAAGAATATCCAGTAGGGTGACAATTTTTCGTGCAGATTGGTGCTGTGCGCGAATAGTTGTCACCCCTATTATTTTAATCAATATTATTTAACTTTTGACAATATGCTAATAATCTATTGAGTTGTGCTGTGTCGCAGTTTTTGCATAACTCAATAACTGCAAATAATTCTGGATTTTTATTCTTATCAACTACAGTCTGTGTTGGCTTAGGATCATCCGAAAGTCCAACTAGATAATCGACGGAGGCGTGAAAGCACTGAGCCATTATCTCAACTGTCTGAGGAGATGGAACTCGCTCTCCATATTCATATCTACAGTATCCAATCTTAGATAGATTTAGTCTTCTTGAAGCTTCAGCCATGGTGATTCCTATATTTTCTCTTGCAATTTTTAATCTTTCAGGTATTAAATGAGCACTCATAAAATATCTCCCAAAATAGAATTATTGACAGCAACCAAAGGAAATTGGACTTAGCTGGCTTGTTATAGTGATAAGAGATTATAAATAATATTGCTTGCGAAGAAGAGATGGAACAATATAATATAAAAGAAGGGCAGTACTGGGGAAAGGGTACTTACTATCATAGAGGTAGGTCTAGGATAAGATAAGTAATGGTGATAGTATGAAAAATAATATTATATCAATTTATGTTATTATTGGAATTTGGATAGCAGTATATTTTTTTGATAAATTTTTAAAGGTTGGTCAATTGCTATATGCTAAGGGAATTAGTGTGGAGGGGGGAGAAGTATATCGTTATTTTACGGCGTCTTTTTTGCACACAAACATAGTTCACTTACTTGCAAATTGCCTTGCAATATATTTTATTACGATATATCTAGAACGTAAAATTAAGGGGGCAATTTTGTTGTTTTTTAGTGTTTTATGCGGAATGATAACTAATTTTATCATTTCATTCATTTATAAGGACGCGGAATGCATATTTGGTGGTTCTGTTTGTATATTTGCCATTATTGGTTTGATTTTGGTAATGCAATTTTGGAATCAAGGAATTGAGCCATTTAGATTGGGAACATGGTATGGCAACTGGATGCTTGGGTATGTGATTTTGGGGAATATTATAAATGGAGATTTAAAGATATTTGATGTATCTTGCGTGGTAACGCATGGTATTTCATTTGTAGTTGGTATTGTTCTTGGAGTACCGCTATTGATGGTAATGCGGAGAGTATAAAAATCAGTTCGCGCGCCGGGGGTAAATTGAGAAAATAACTTCTGGTGCGCGAATGTTAGTATTAGGTAAAGTTATGACACATTGCGAAACGGTCTGCCTTTTATCAAAGAAATAGTGTATTTGCGGGCTTTACAGGCATTCGCCAAATTAAATGAAAACCAGAAGGTCAGGAGTTATGGTGTGATCCCATGTTTTGAGACAGATGGTGAGAGCATGGATGTTTATATAGCTATTAAGTAGAAATAAGATATGTATGATAGAAAAACTGCGGGCATTGGAAAAACCAATGTTAGCAGTTTTTTAATTATTTCTTACAGAACATCCGAAGCAAGAATGCGTAGATGTAATAGTCACACCAGGTATTTACCATTTTGCCTTGGCGGATAAATCCCTCTCTTGTATAACCACATTTTTCAAGTATTCTCTGCGATGGAATATTTCGAGCATCAACTTCCGCCCACAGTCGCTTAAGCTCTGTGTGCTTGAAACAGAAATCGGTCATGGCCTGAAGGGATTCTGCACCATACCCCTGTCCGTGTACCGCTTGCGCAAGTCGAATAGCAACGGAGGCCAGTATTTTACAAAGTGTAATTTATACTTCACCCCTTTTTAATAAATATGTATTATATTTCTCGTATTATTTCGCTGTAACTAAACACGAGCTTACGTGCGGCCTCAAGTAACTTGCTTTCTTCTGCGACATCATCGCGGAATGCATTTGGATAAGATAACTCTACCCAATAGCCTTGGCTAGCATATTCTCTTTTAATTTGGTAGAACACATAAGTTTTATTCGCATTTTCTGTTACAATACGAAGGCTTCCGTCAGATGCTTGGCCTATGCAGTATGAGTGATTGTGATAACTTTGCCAGTTCTCTCCCGTATTATGGTAGCGTGCCGCTACCGCATTGCAATCATCACGGCAAATGATGCCAAGAGTAGGCAAATTTTCCGTATAGTCAAGCTCGATATCGTCATGCACTACATCATATGTGAAGATGTAAGTTACATCGTATTCACCTGCACCGGTGTTACAACGGGCAAAGTGAACCCCTAAATCATAGGTCGCTTCTACTTCGCAATCTTTGTGCGTGGACGGATTTTCACAAAAATAGGTGTGAGAGCTTTTCCTTGTTACCAGTGGAAGTTGTACAAAATGTGGAACGTAACAGTGGCTATTCACGGTATGTCCATCTCTCAAAGCCTTACCAGATCTTCGAGCATAGTCCTCTTCTCGGCGTTTTTGCGCTTCATAAGATGCATTGCCACTGGAGGTGCGGATATGCTCGAAGTCAGTGCCGCATTCATCATTGACTCGATCAATTGTGTTGTTGATAAGGTTTTTTGCTGCTCTTTTAGCATCGGCTTCTGCCACGCCAGCAAGTGTTGCCCCTGCAATTTTTCCTGCGAATTTTAAAAAATCCATGTTTTCCCCCTTTTATATAAACAATTTTAAACCATGAGGATATGATACTCTTTATCCGGTGCACCGTCAAACTTAGCCCTTTGTATGCAGGAGGGAATGCATGTGACAAATTGTACAAAAAAAGCAGATTGGTGAATTAGTTGTATAGACAATTGGTGCGTAATATGGCAAAATTTTTTTATAGGAGTTTAATATGTGAAGGGAACATACTTTGACGGAATAAGCATGGCAAGTATACAAAGACAAAAGATGAAGGTATTGGTAATTGACGATAATTTAATCAATTTAAAGGTGGCAGAACGAATGGTTCAGGAAGTGGGGACTCCTGTTCTTGTGAATTCTGGAGAGAAGGCGATTGCCTATTTGAAGAACTATTCTGTTGATCTAATCCTTTTGGATGTAATGATGCCAGAGATGGATGGCTTTGAAACCATGGAACAAATGAATGCGTTGGCGATTGAAGCACCCGTGTATTTCCTGACGGCAGACGAGGTCGAAGTGGTTATGAAAAAAGGCGAAGCGCTTGGTGTTAAGGGCGTTATCTCAAAACCAATGAATAGGCAATGCTTTATGGAAGTGCTAGAAAACGTTAGGAAGGGGCGAGACGAATGAGATTTGTGCTATGTATCGTACTCATTATTGCGTCGATTGTTTCGCTACAGCTAACGGGCTACTTTTTTGTGAATCGTAAGGATGCGGGACAGGTTAGATATTATTTGCTATGGATGGGGATAGCATCCTTTTTATGGACGTTCAACTATGGAGTAATTGGCTTGTGCACGGATGTGCAAACCGTTTTGGTGCTACGTGCGATTGGAATTATTGGAGTTAATATATTTGCTCTTGCAGAGTTCTTTTTGGCGACCAATTTCAGTGGAATTACAAAGAGGGCAAAGTGGATATTGCGTGCGTTTGTTGGATTTTTTGCAATTATTGATGTGGGGATATTTACTGCGCCAGAGACAGATTTGGTAATCGTTGAAAATGGAATGACGGTGCTATGGCCTGTGGCTTGCATCGGCAGAAGTTATCATACCATATATGTGCTGGGAATTACGTTGCTAATGATTGCAAATGGGGTTCTTTGGGGAACTCGTGTGAAATCGAAGCGCGAGATGCAATTTGTAAAATACATATTTTGCGCCAATTTTACACTCGTGTTTTGTATGATACCAGACACTTTTTTAACGATGATGAATCAAAAGGTGATACCGATGTCCGGACTTGGAGCAACCTGCTGTACCCTAGTGCTATGGTTTGGATCGGAACGTATGAATGCTTTTGAAATAAGTATTAGCAATACAATTAAGCATATTTATGACACAGTTAATGTTGGAATTCTTGTATTTGATCCAGAGAAAAAATCTGTCTTAGCAAATGGACAAGCTAGAAAATTATTAGATTTACGCGGAGAAAAAGGACATTTATTAGAAAATCTTTTAAAGATATCTAAGGAGAAGGCGGACGCGCACTTTGAAGAACTTGTAACAAAAGGCGAAAGTGAGTTTCGCGCATGGACACAGTCTGGGAAGCATATTTGTTCCGCCAAAACCACAGTGGCACGAGATGATTATGGAGAGATATATTGTTATATTATGGCATTATACGATATGACAAAAGAAGAAAGTATCATGGAAGAGTTGGCACTTGCCAGTGAAGCAAAAAGTAATTTTCTTGCGAACATGTCACATGAAATTCGAACGCCAATTAATGCAGTGCTGGGAATGGATGAGATGATATTGCGCGAATGTAAGGAGAAAGACATACTTCGGTATGCAAGAAACATACAAAGCTCTGGAAAAACCTTGCTGTCTCTCATTAATGATATCTTAGATTTCTCAAAAATTGAGTCAGGAAAAATGGACATCTTACCACAAAATTATCAACTGGCATCGGTTATCAATGACTGTTATAACATGATACAAATGCGTGCAAAGGATAAGGGTCTTACACTAATTGTAGAAAATGATGATACACTTCCTTCCAGATTATATGGAGATGAGGTGCGGATACGACAAGTATATACGAATATTTTGACAAATGCGGTGAAATATACGCAAGAGGGCTCCATAACAATTGCTATTTCTTATGAAAAGCTGCAGGAAAACAGAATTAATCTTATCTTTTCTGTAAAGGACACTGGAGGTGGAATTAAAAAAGAAAATATACCACGCTTGTTTGACTCTTTTGAACGAATGGATGTAAGAAAAAATCGTTACATTGAAGGAACGGGATTGGGACTTGCAATTACGAAAGAGATTGTAGAACGAATGGAGGGAAGCATTATCGTTGAGAGCGAATATCGGAAGGGCTCCACGTTTACAATACAAATTCCACAAGTAATCGTAGATATGGCACCAATTGGAAATATCTATGAACTCTATGTGAAGTCGAGTGTGGAGGAATATCAATATAAAGAATTGTTTAGAGCCCCGGATTTGAATATCCTAGCCGTGGATGATGTAGATATTAATCTGGTGGTGCTTAAAGGCTTGCTCAAACAAACGCGTGTGAAGGTAGACACGGCAGTGAGTGCAAGACAAGCACTCAAAATGATACATGACAAGTCATATGACATTATATTCATGGATCACATGATGCCGGAAATGGATGGAATAGAGGCCTTGCAAGAAATTAGACGTGATAAAACGCATAAATGTCAAAATGTTCCCGTTATTGCTCTTACAGCCAATGCGGTTGTTGGTGTGGAAGGCCAATATCGTAGCTACGGATTTGCAGATTATCTTTCTAAGCCAATTCAAAGCCAATCCTTAGAGAAGATGATCATGCACTATGCGCCAGAAGAAAAGATTATGCCCATGGACGTGGATGTAAGCATGATGGATGAAAGGAATGTGACAGAGAATAAGGAGGACGTTATTTCCGCAATTACATTTTTAGATACAGAGATGGGAATTGATTATTGCTTAGGGGATGAAGAATTCTATGTCGAAGTATTAAGAACCTATTTAAACGAGGAAAATAGTGCAGAGATTGAGGAAATGTTTTCGAATGAGTTGTGGGAGAATTATCAAATTGCTGTTCATGCGTTAAAAAGTACATCATTGAATATTGGGGAAAAAAATTTGTCGGAGATGGCAAAAAAGCTTGAACAAGCAATTAAGGCGCAGGATTTCGAGTATGTAAAAGCACACCATAAAGAAGTACTAGCGAGATATCGTTTACTACTGAAGGAGTTAACCAAGGTTCTGAAGGAGGGGGAAGAATGAAGCTTTTGAAAACAATTGATTTGAAGGACTATGAAGAATCTCTCCCTAAGGAGGAACGCTTTTGCGTGCGAGGCATTATCGAAAAAGATGGAAAAATTGCTACGCAGAAGGGGAAGCGTGGGGATTACAAAATACTAGGGGGAGGAATTGAACCAGGAGAGAAGCATGCAATCGCGTTGGCAAGGGAAATACGAGAAGAAGCGGGACTTATCATGATTGAAGATTCTATCCAAGAAGCGGGGGAAATTGAAGAGCTTCACAAAGATTTGTACGGAAAAGAGAGCATATATCATTGTCATACATATTTTTACTATGTAGAGATAGAAGACCGAAGGGTGGAGCCGCAGCTTACGGAAAGTGAGATTGCAAAGGGATATAAGCTTGCATGGGCGACCCCAGAGGAGATTATTCGTGCAAATACGCCTTTTCTAAAAAAGGAACCATGGATATTCCGAGATACAGAGTTTGTTCGGATATATCAGCAAAACCAGGAAAGAAATTAGCAAAGAACTAAGCCACATTGCATAGTGGCTTTTTTCCTTTTTTGTGATAAAATAAGGTGTATGCGAGCATTCGCATGGGGAAAGGATAGAGTAGTAATATGCAGAAATTAAGTGGAAAAGAGGCAAGGGAAGCCTTTGATAAAATTCAGAATCCGGAAGTTGAGAAGCTTGTTGAGGAGTATTCCGAACTGAAAACAACTGAGAAATTAAATGAACTTTTGACAGAGATACATAAAGGTGCACTAATTATTCCAGCAAATATGGACGAGAATCAGAAACCATTTCCATGTGTACTAGGAAATGCAGAAGGGGATAAGTATTTTCCTGTATATACATCCATGGAGCAAATGAAAGATGCCCCTGAGGCAGCAGGAATTATGACACTTCCGTTTGAAGCAATTAATGCAATTGCAGCCGGTTCGGATGAGAGCGTAAAGGGAATCGTTATTAATCCGTTTACACATAATCTTTTGTTTTTCCGTGAATTGGTAAATAAGGTTGCAAAAATTGATGAGCAGAGAAGAAAAGCGCCAGAAACAAGAATGCGTCAGGTGACACCAGAACAATATATGGTGATAGCAAGAAAATTCTTTGAATTTAATTACCTGCCTAAGAAACTAGCAGAGCAAGGTCAAGAGCTTATCGATGAGCTTTGCCAGCGAAAAGAGACCTATTTGGATGAATTATATGAGGATTCTTATCAAGAGAAGCGTTTATATCCATTTGTAGAAGAGGATTTTTCTGTTATGGTAATGGATATTGACGAGGAACTTTTAGTGGTTCGAGTTGATATGCCAACACAGTATATGTCAATTCCAGCATGCTTCCGTGTGTACCTTGCGTGGAATAAAGCTGAGAAAAAAGGAAGATACTTTACCATCGAAATGACACCAAATGCAGAAGAGAGACTTCTGGCAGAAATGGGAGCCGATTTGAAACGCTACGAGCATGGTACAGCACCAGTGGAAGGTGCGGAACTTCAGGAAATTATTCGTTTATATAGGGAAGAAGGGATTGCTTAATGAAAGAGAAACTCAAATCGGTTAGAGCAGATTTTCTATTTTCGTCGGTTTTATGTGTGATATTTGGAGTGATTTTAATGCTTCGACCAATTGAAGCATTAAGTGTCTTTTGTTCCGCAATTGGAGTTATTATGATACTGATTGGTGCGGGATTTGCCTTGAGCTACTTTATGAATGCAATCTCAAATGGATGGGCATCTGCAGTAGGTATCGTGATTGCGTTAATGGGAGTCTGGATTCTTCTTTCGCCAGATGTGCTATATACATTAATTCCTATTATTATTGGCATTGTACTACTGACACACGGAATTCGAGATCTAGAGATTGCCATTAAGAATAAACGATATGGCGCAAGCAATTGGGGAATTGGAATTGTGTTAGCAATGATTAGCATTGCGTTTGCAATATTTTGCATTCTTCAGGCATTTAATATTGTAAAAGGCGTTATGTTTTTAGTGGGTGCAGCGTTGGTATTTAACGGCATCACTAATATATGGTTAAGCATTGTCGGAACAAAGAATGAAAATCGATATCGAAGCACATCAGACCCGATTGATGTGGAATTTAAGGATTAAGAGCGAGGAAGTAGTTTATGCGACAGATGGAATTTAAAATGGAGCGCCCAGGACTGACAAAGATAGGGGAACATTTGAAGGTTACGGAAAGCAAATTGCCAACTTCGTATTACTACACGATTGAGCATGCAATTGCAATGTCCGGAAACTATGAAGTGAGTCAACGATTAAAATCTAGAGAAGGGGTAGTTGTTGACGTCCAGGAGACGGAAAAGGGGTTTTTCGTTACGATGGAATTTGACGAATAAGCATAAAATGTGGTAATACATAAAAGGGGATTTAGTTAATTTAAAGATGCTATAATGCAATGAAAAAGGGGTTACAATATGAGATATATTCCGGTTAGTAAGCTGATGCCGGGCATGGCAATAGGACAGGAGATTTTTAGTGGACGGGGCGAAATTTTATTCGCAATCCATAGTTTGCTGACAAAAGACACAATTAGTACATTAAAAGAGCTGGGATATGCTGGGGTCTATATTGACGATGAATTTACGCATGGAATGGAGATTCAGCAGGTTATTAGTCCAGAGATTCGGAGGGAGACACTTCGGGCAGTTCATAATATTTATCTTACAGACGCTGCGATAGGTAGTGAGGAGGAACGCCATTTCCATCAGAGTATCGAAGATGTGGTAGAAGACTTACTGACAAACGGTGATGTAATGTGCAACATGGTAGATATTAAATCCTATGATGATTATATCTATTATCATTCTGTGAATGTCGCATTGATTTCAGCGATGATGGGATGTAAGCTTGGTTTGTCGAAGGAAGATATTAAGGACCTGACAGCAGCAGCACTTTTGCATGATATCGGAAAGAAATTTATAGATTCAGAAATTTTAAAGGCGCCACGTGCATTAACGGAGGAAGAGATTCCTGAAATGGTGCAACATCCAAAGTTGGGATATGAATATTTGAAGAAGAACTTTTATTTCAAAGAAGAGATTCTGCGCGGAGTTTTGGAGCATCATGAATGGATTAATGGTGAGGGATATCCTCTGCGTAAATCCGCTGAGGAAATCAGTTTATATGGAAAAATTATCAAGATAGCGGATGCATATGATGCAATGACGTCTAAGACGCCGTATCGGAAGTCTATGCAGCCGGCAGATGCCATAGAATATATTATGGCGATGGCTGGAGTGGAATTTGAACTTAAATTGGTTAATGTTTTCTTGGGATGTATTGCTGTATACCCGATTGGATGCGAAGTGGTATTATCAAATGGGGAGCATGCAATCGTTATGAGAAACTATAACGGATTTGTGTTAAGACCAAGACTTAAGCTTCTTGAGACAGCGAAAACAATCGATTTAAAGGATGATAAAAATGTAAGAAACCTTACCATTGTGGAGTTGATTGTGTAAATAGGTAAAGAAGAGAATATGCAAAAGAATATTGCATATTAGTAGTATGAGTTAGGCTAGGAAATATATGACAGGTCAAGGAAGAAATGCAATCGATACTTTGTTAGCAGAAGCATTAAAGGAGCTTGCTACAAAGCAGCCGATTGAAAAAATTACAATTAAAGAAATTACAGATAGAGCTGGTGTTATTCGCCCTACATTCTATAATCATTTCCAAGACAAGTATGAGCTACTCGAGTGGATTATAAAACAAGACCTACTTGATCCGGTGTATCCGCTTTTACAAAATGGAATGATTACAGAGGCAATGGTTTTGCTGTTTTCGAACGTGGAAAAGGACAAAGCCTTTTATAACCGGGCAGTTCGTATGGATGGGGTGATTACCTTTACCGATGTGGCGCAGAAATGTTTGAAAGAAACTTTGCTTGCAATTATTTTAGAAAAGGTGGAAGGGCGTGAACATCGCAGATCATGGTTTACACCGGAAATCATCGTTTCGTATTATGCGCAGTCTATGTGCTTTACCATGAGCGAATGGGTGAAAGCGGGTATGACAATTCCTCCTCGTGAGATGGCAGAGGCATATACATATCTGATTACGCATTCCATGGACGACATGATAAAGGAACTATAGAGACTTGATTTTGGTCTTTGGTATGGGCATACAATACCAGGGAATTGTATTTGAAGATATACAAATCCAAGAAAATGTCTAAAAAGAGAAACACAGAAAAGAGTTTGAATATTTCGATATTCGGCTCTTTTTTTTATACTCAATTTGAAATTAAGTAAGAAAGTGAAGGTGAAAACTATGATACATTTTGGAAAGGGTGTAGTAAAATTCCGTATTCCAATTCTGATTCTTGCATTCATCTTGCTGATACCTGCTGGTATTGGATATCTAAAAACGAGAGTAAATTATGATATCCTGTCCTACCTGCCGAGCGAGATTGAAACCATGAAGGGGCAAGATATATTACTGGATGAATTTGGAACTGGAGCCTTCTCCTTCGTGGTCATCGAAGGAATGGAGGATAAGGACATACAAAAGATGGTTGATAAGGTTGGCAAGGTCGACTCAGTCAAAGACGTTCTCTGGTATGGTTCTGTATTAGACATTAGCATTCCGAAAGAAATTCTTCCGGACGACGTATATAACTTCTTTAATAATAAAGATGCCAATTCGACACTGATGGTTGTGTTATTTGAAAATGGTATGGCTGCAGATGAGACGATGCAGGCATTGGATGAAATCGGAGACATGGTTTCCAATCAGTGCTATGTAAGTGGAATGGCTTCTGTTATTAACGACATTCGTAAGCTGTCATTGAAGGAAACACCAATCTATGTAGTTATCGCAGTAATCTTATCGCTCATCGTATTATCCTTGACAATGGATTCTGCATTAGTACCATTGCTATTCCTATTAAGTATTGGTATGGCAATTATTTACAACTTGGGAACCAATGTGTTTAAAGGAGAAATTTCATACGTAACACAGGCGTTGGCAGCGGTTCTTCAGCTTGGTGTTACCATGGACTACTCCATTTTCTTATGGCATAGCTATCAGGAGCAGCAGGAAAGATATTCGGGGGACAAAAAGCGTGCAATGGCACACGCTATTTCAAATACAATTACTTCTGTAGTGGGAAGTTCCATTACAACCGTAGCTGGATTTATTGCTTTATGTTTCATGAGCTTTACACTTGGACTTGACCTTGGTGTGGTTATGGCAAAGGGTGTTGTATTTGGTGTAATTGGTTGTGTAACCATTTTACCATCCCTCATTCTTGTGTTTGATAAACCAATTGAAAAGACCAAACACAAGGTAATTATTCCAGATTTGGGACGAATCGCAAATTGGATTACATCACATTACAAAATCTTTATAGCTCTCTTCTTGGTAATCCTTGGACCTGCAATCTATGGTTATACACACACGGATGTATACTATGACTTAGCTGGTTCACTTCCAAAGACGTTAGGAAGTATTATTGCAAATGACAAAATGGAAGAAGAGTATGCTATGGGTGCTACCCATATGGTAATTGCAGATAGTAAGCTCGATTCAAAAACGGTAAATAAGATGATTGATGAAATCAAAGCTGTAGATGGCGTCAAGCTTGCTGTAGCAATGGATTCTGTAACAGGTGGAACCATTCCAGAAGAGATGATTCCAGAAAACGTGAAGAAGGTTCTCAAAAGTGGAGATTATCAGATGATGATGATTTCTTCCGAGTATATGACGGCTTCCGACGAAGTAAATGAGCAGTGTGCAGAGATTAATGACATCGTGAAAAAATATGATGAGACAGCAATGCTAATCGGTGAAGCACCATGTACCAAGGACTTGATTGAGATAACAAACGAGGACTTTGCGAGAGTATCTGCAATCTCAATTGGTGCGATTTTCATTATCATTGCATTGGTATTTAAATCCATTTCGCTTCCAATCATCTTGGTTGCCGTAATCGAATTTGCAATCTTTATTAACATGGGTCTTCCATGTTATACACATACAGTTCTTCCATTTATTGCATCGATTGTAATTGGAACCATTCAGCTGGGAGCTACTGTTGACTATGCAATTCTTATGACAAACAAATACAAGAAAAACCGATTTAAGGGAATGGAAAAGAAGGAAGCAATTACCAATGCACTTCAGAATTCCATCCAATCCGTTTTGGTAAGTGCATTGAGTTTCTTTGCTGCAACCTTTGGAGTTGGACTCTATTCCAATATTGATATGATTAGCTCACTTTGTAACCTAATGGCAAGAGGAGCAATCATAAGTATGTTCGTTGTAATATTTGTTCTGCCATCAATGTTCATGATCTTTGATCGCCCAATTAGAGCAACGAGTGCAGGATTTAAACAGAAGTAGGATTTCAGAAAGGAGATTACACATGAAATTAACAGAGTTAAAAAAGAAATTAAATAATAAATATGTGGTACGTGTTGTGGCAGGCGTCCTTACCATTGCCATGATTGGAACAGGAGCATCTGCTTACACAGCCTATGCCGATAAAGATGGCGCAAATGAGGCAAAGACAGTAGCAACTGCGTCAGAGACTGAGGAAAAAACCATTACCGTATCCGAAAAAGAAATTGGAAAATCAGAGACAGTATATCTTATTTCTGACGCAACTGGAAAGGTAACACAGACAATCGTTTCTGACCACCTTGTTAACGCAGAAGGTAAGGATACGATTAAAGATAAATCCAATCTTTCAGATATTACTAATGTAAAAGGCGATGAGACTTTTACACAGAATGGGGATGAAATTACCTGGAACGCGAATGGAAAAGACATTTTCTATCAGGGAACCTCTTCGAAAGAAGCACCAATTACTCAGTCCGTAAGCTATAAATTAGATGGAAATACAATCACTCCAGAGGAGTTAGCAGGAAAAAGCGGTCGTGTAACGGTTCGTTTCGATTACAAAAATAATACTTCCTTCACAGAGACTGTAAATGGTGAGAAGGTGACAGTAAAGGTTCCATTTGCTGCAATTACAGCAATCATGCTCAATGAGCGTTTCTCTAATGTGGAAGTGACAAATGGAAAATTAGAATCCAACGGAACTGGTGACATGATTCTTGGATATGCACTTCCAGGCCTAAAAGAAAGCTTAAAGGTAGAAGCAAAGGATTTGAAAGATATCGAGCTTCCAGAATACTTCGAGTTCTCAGCTGATGTTGAGAATTTTGAAATGGATAATGCATTGACAATTGTGGAGAATGCTGGAGATTTCGCATCTGTAAAAGGCGGAGACCTTACAGATGTGGATAAAATGGTAAATGAGTTATCTGACGCAAGCAAACAGTTGGAGGATGGTTCCAAACAATTATCAGAAGGTCTTGGAACCTTAAAGGACAGCATGGGAGAATTCTCAACAGGCGTTAACAAGTTAAAAGACGGAATTAAAGCTTATACCGATGGCGCAACAAAGATTGCAGACGGGGTAGCTAAGGTTCAGGAAGGTTCGCCAGCACTTGTTGAGGGTGTAACAGTATTGGGAAGCAGTATTGAAACCATTACAAAGGGAATTTTACAGTTAGATGGAATGCTAAATGCAGAACTGACAGACGAAGAAATCGCTGCTTACCACCAGGCAGCTGCAGCAGCAGTGGATGGAAAATATGCAAATGACGAATTTGTAAATGAGCAGCTAACTACGATTAAAGCAATGCTTCAGTACAAAGATGCTGCACATGGTGATTTGACAGATTCAGAACTTGTAACAGCAATTAAAACAAGCCTTCAGGAGCAGATTATTGCAAGCCTAGCAACTTCAATTGAACCTGCAACTAGAAATAAGATGGATGCTGTGATGGCCCAAGTTGAAGCTACAACAGGAAAATCAAGACATGATGCGTTAGCATATATTTATGAGAATGGACTTACTGGAGTACCGGCACAGGCAATTCAGGAAGGGGTGAAGACGGCGTTAGGTCTTCCAGTTGCAATTCCAAGCTATGCAACATTAGAAGGTACGGTTGTAGCAACTAAAGTCGATGCGAATGCAAGACAGATTTTAGCTGCGACAAAGCTTGCAGCAACAACAGGCGCACAGGAAGCAACCATTTCTGCAATCAAGATGACCAAGCAGAAAATTGCAGATGGAATCGAAACTCCACCAGCAGGACAGCAGTATAGCCTTGTTACTGGTGCACAGGCGTTAGCAGAAGGAACGAAGACACTTCAGGCTAAGCTTCCACAGCTCACAACAGGAATCAACCTTCTCTTTGACGGATCGCAAGAATTAATTAAGAATAACCAGACATTAAATGACGGAGCGGCTACACTTTCTGATGGAACGGGAAAGATTGTAGATGGTGTAAATCAGCTCAGTGATGGTTCTGTTACTTTAGCAGATGGAATGGTGAAATTTAATGATGAGGGAATTGAAAAGCTTGTGAACGCATATACTGGCGAATTAAAACCATTCAGCAATAAGCTTCAGGGAGTCATCGATGCAGGTGCTGATTATCAGACCTATACCGATATTGCAGATGGTGTAAACGGAAAAGTAAAATTCATTTACAAATTAGGCGCAGTTAAAGTGGCTGAGAAATAGAAGTGTAGACAACCAGCGCAAACAAGCGCTGGTTGTTTTTTTGAAAAATTGAAAGTGGAATGACAAAACATAAAAAATGTATATGATTCCTTACCTGAAATGGGTAGAAAAAAATAGAAATAGAATGTATAATGTAACAGATTAAAAAGACAGAGGAGGAAACTATGACCTGGATAGAAAATCTACTGATTATAGCAGGAATATCGCTAGATCTATTTGCAGCAATGGAGTGCCAAGGTTCTCTTGTTCGTAAAGTAGATAAAAAACAGCTATCAATTGTATGCGTAGTGGTTACCTTGTGGCAACTGATCGCATTGTTCGTAGGTCATTTCCTTAGCGGTTTACTATACAAACAGACAGACACTGCAGATGAGATGCTGGTGGGACATGTGATTTCCATTGTGATTTTCTTTTGTCTCGGCATTCGATTAATCGTTAAGGCTATTAGAAATGAACATGTGGACGAGCATTTGGAACTGAATCTTGGATTAAAGAGATTTGTGAAAATGGTTGCTCTAACAAGCATATATACAATATTGGCAGGTGTTGCATTTGGATTTTTGGGAACCAATTTTCTTATGCTGATTGCATTGATTGTAATCCTAAGTGTCGTTTTTGTGGTGGCAGGAATGTATACGGGATATCATTTCGGATTCCAGTTAAAAACCAGATTCTATATTATGGGAGCAGCCCTGTTATGGATTGCTGGAATTGATATTATAATTCGTGTTGCACTTAATATTATCTAGCTTATAAAAAGGAATGAAAAAGGGAGCTGAAGCACTTTCGAACGGAAGTGCGACAGCTCCCTTTATTTTCTTGACAAAACATACTATAATTGTGAAATAGTAACTATCTATTCGTGAATATGATCGAGACCTTGTTCAATAATGGTCATGACATGAGAGTCTAATAAGGAATAGTAAATGGCTTTTCCTTCGCGACGATTCTTAATGAGACGATTTTCTTTCAAGATACTGAGCTGATGAGAAATCGCACTCTGCGTCATATTCAGTTCGGTTGATATATCGGCAACACATTTCTCCCCGTCTATCAGACAATACATAATCTGCAGACGAGTAGGGGTTCCGAATATTTTAAATAATTGTGCTAACTCGTCAAATTCTTGTGGTTTCATACGTTATACCTCGTGTTTGATACCTATAATTTAGCATATAATGAGTTTCTTTGCAAAGGAGAATACATGAAATTTCTATTAACAGCAATCAATGCAAAATATATACATTCCAATTTAGCAGTTTATAGTTTGAAGGCTTGCGCCAAAGAATATAAGGATGCGGTAGAAATTGGAGAGTTTACCATTAATAATCAAAAAGATTACATATTGGAACAAATTTATAAGAAGAAACCGGATGTCCTTTTCTTTTCCTGCTATATCTGGAATATCGACTATGTAGAAGAGATTGCATCGGAATACCATAAGATTTGCCCAGATACGCCGATTTGGGTAGGAGGGCCAGAGGTAAGCTATGAAGTAGCAGCATTCCTTGAGAAGAATTCTGCCATAACCGGTGCAATGATAGCGGAGGGCGAGATTACATTTTATGAATTGTTGGATGCCTATGCAAAACAGGGGGAAAAGGCGGGCAACGTCGCCTTTTCCAAGGAATTGGAAGTGGCATTAAAACAGATTGATGGCTTGGCATTTCGCGGAACCGAAGGGGTATGCATGACGCAAGAAAGAGACATCATGGACTTAAGCCAAATACCATTTTGCTACAATCGGATGGAGGATTTCTCCAATCGAATCATTTACTACGAAAGTAGTCGTGGTTGTCCATTTTCTTGTAGCTATTGCTTGTCATCCATCGACAAGAAGCTGCGTTTTCGCGACCTGCGTCTGGTAAAAGAAGAGCTACAATTCTTTATTGATCAGAAGGTGCCACAGATTAAATTTGTAGATCGAACATTTAACTGCAATCACGAGCATGCAATGGAGATTTGGCGATTTGTGAAGGCACATGACAATGGAGTTACCAATTTCCACTTTGAGATATCTGCAGACCTCCTTAATGAGGAAGAACTAGCACTGATATCGGATATGCGACCAGGATTGATTCAGTTAGAAATAGGTGTGCAGTCCACCAACGAAGTGACGATTCAGGAAATTCACCGCACGATGAAGCTAGAGCGATTGAAGGAGACCGTTCGTGCCATTCAAAAAGGCGGAAATATTCACGAACATTTGGACTTGATTGCGGGACTTCCCTATGAAGATTATCAGCGTTTTCAGAAGTCCTTTGATGATATTTACGAGTTGAAACCAAATCAGCTTCAGCTTGGATTTTTGAAGGTGCTTAAGGGCTCATATATGTATGAGCATCGAGAGGAGTATGGTATTGTATATCACACCAATCCGCCCTATGAGGTGCTTAAGACCAACTGGCTTTCTTATGAAGATGTGCTTCGCATTAAGCAGGTGGAGGAGATGCTGGAGGTGTATTACAATAGTGGGCAGTTTGAGATTACAATGAAAGTGTTAGAACCACTATTCGATAGCGCTTTTTTGATGTTCCAAAGCTTGGGGGCATTCTATGAGGAAAGAGGATATTTTGGAATGAGTCACTCCCGCAACAAGCGAGCAGAGATTATTCTTTCCTACATGGAAGATTCCTATGAGTGGGGAAAGCAGGATCAATTAGGGAAAACGTATGAAAAGGCAAATACGATGATGATGCTTCGCGAAGCGTTGACGTTTGACTTATACTATCGAGAGAACTGTAAGAGTAGACCGACATGGGCGATGGATCAGTCCTTATGGAAGGAACAAACCAGAAGATTTTGTGCAAACGGAAAGCTATCGCACATAGAACCTTTCCACTATGTGTTCCCAGATAAGCAAGTGAAGACGCTTAAGGTCTTGCCAGCATATCAGGAAGAACCGGTATGGGCGCTTTTTCATTACGATGACAGAGACCCGTTGGATCATCAAGCGCGTGTGGAATATGTATCCGTCAATGAGAAGGACGTGGAATAAGTGAAATCGCAGTGAAATATAATGAATGTGCGAGTGAAATGGAAGGAAGAATGAAGCAAATTGAGAACTATACGGTAATTGACCTGGAAATGACTGGGCTTGCCGTTAAGGAAGACAAAATTATAGAGATTGGTGCGGTTAAGGTACGAGATGGAAACGTGGTAGATACTTACGCAACATTGATTGATCCCAAACAACCGATTCTTCCGCATGTGCAAGAACTTACGGGAATCACCAATGAGATGGTGGCAGAGGGGATGGACATGGATGAGGCCGTGGAAGGATTATTGGAATTTATTGGAGAGGATCCCATTGTGGGACACAACATTTCCTTTGATTACAGCTTTTTAAAGCAATGGGCGACCAATAAGAAACGACCATTAGAGCTTTTGTCATATGACACGCTTAAGCTTGCTAGACAAATTCTTCCGGGGGCACAATCCAAAAAGCTAGAGGCACTATGCGAATATTATGGAATTGAACGAAGGAATGCTCATCGGGCTTTGGATGATGCGAAAGAGACACAGATAATATTTGAAAAGTTGATAACTGCACTTGCGGAAAGTGGAAAAGAGTTGCCAAAACCGCAACAGATGTTGATAAAGATAAAAAGACAGACGCCAGCGACAAAGCATCAGATTGAGCGCTTAAAGGAATATCGTTTGGCTCACGGACTGACAGAGGAAATAAATTGGGAGACACTGACAAGAAGTCAGGTCTCCCGGATTATGGATCATTATTATGCAACTTATGGAAGATAGGCTTGCAGCTTTTGAACAAGCGGTTCTCGGGACAAGGTCTCCAAAGAGTTGGCCTTGGCAATGAGAGTTTGTATTCCATCGGTGTTTGCACCTTCCTGATAGAGGTTTGCAAGTGTTAAATAAATATGACTGAGATCGCAAGAACAATCCACGGCAAACTCCAGAACTTGTATAGCCTCAGGCTTTCGCTGGGCTTCAAGAAGTTCATCGGCATAGGTGGACAGCGCCTTTTCAAGCTCTACGTAGTTGGATTCATAAAGAGATAAATCCTCAAGATTTGCAACTCCATATTGCAGTTTTAAATCGGTATTGGTGTAAGGCGTAAGGTTGATGACACGCTGACCTGCAAGACGCTTAATGGTCTCTTCGCTCTCCGTACCGAGATCAAGTGGAAAATTCTCCACAGGTATGCTAATATAGGGGAGATTGCTGATATCCTGTCGGCGTGTGGAATTGGCTTCCACTTCGCGTTTCCAGAAGGCCTCGTTTGCATCCTCCTGGATACGGGTTGCTTTGCGTCGGTAATATCCAATAATAGAAAAGAGAATAATTGTTAAACCAAAAATAGGAAGCATATGGCTTGTTCCTTTCGTATGTTTTCTATTCCTATAGTATAACGTATTTTAAATATGAGGTGAAGAATTATGTATAATTTTAATAGCTCTAAGAAGAAAAAGCGTATGATTGCGGTTATCGTATTGGTTGTGATTGCTGCCATGGTTTTGACCACAATTCTTTCCGCTATGATGATGTAGACCAATCGCTTCTTCTGTGAATATTCCCAAAAAGAGTGCGACAAGTCGCCTTTTTCTGTGGATATTCATTCTTGAAATGTAGATATAGTGTGATAAAATATCAGATAAAGTGTTTAAAAAGGCATAGTAGAGGTATTTATGAATAAATTAAGTAGACTAGTTCCTTTCTTAGGAGCAGTAGTATTGTCAATAGTTCTTGGTTGTGAAGTGGAGCATGCTTCGGCTGCAACCAGTAAAGATGCGACCATCATTCCGGGGGTAAGTATTGCGACAGTGGATGTGAGCGGAATGACAAAAGAGGAAGCGACACAGGCAGTTAATGACTATATCGCTAAGGCAAATGAGACAGAATTTCAACTGGTTAGTGAAGTGGGAGCGGTGAAAGCGAAAGCGAGTGATTTGGGAATTACAGCGGAACCAGAGCTTGCAGTAGAGCAAGCTGTGGCAGTTGGCAAATCTGGTAGCTTGATTCGCAGATATAAGGATACTACGGATATAGCAAAAGAGAAGCTTGTCATTAACCTTGGACTGCAAGCAGAGAAACAGACTGCAGCAAAGTATTTGTATGACAAGGGAAGTAAAATTAATAAAAAAGCTGTTAACGTTGGATTGAAACGTGAAGGTGGCAAATTTACTGTCGTGCCAGGTGAGGAAGGAAATGAGGTTGACTATGTACAGTCCGTGTACGCAATCAATTCCTTTTTAGAGAACTGGGATGGCGAATCCAATGAGATTAAGCTGGTATCTAATGCGGTTGCACCAAAGGGGTCTGCAGAGCAGCTTGCGGATGTGCAGGATGTATTAGGAACCTTCAGTACTTATTTTGGAACAGGAACAGGTGGACGTTTCGCTAATGTTACCAACGGATGCAAGCAGATTAACGGACACACGGTGTACCCAGGGGAAGAATTCTCAGCAAATGCGGCAATGGAGCCATACACAGTAGAGAACGGATATCGAGAAGGTGGTGCTTACGAAAATGGTAGAGTGGTAAGCTCGATTGGTGGAGGAATCTGTCAGGTAAGTACGACTCTTTATAACGCGGTAATTCGTGCAGAATTGGAAGTAACACAAAGAGCTCCACATTCCATGATTGTCGGATATGTAAAACCTTCTGAGGATGCAGCGATTGCAGGTGATTACAAGGATTTCCGTTTTAAAAACAATACAAACACTCCAATTTATATTGAAGGTTATTGTGCAAATGGAAATATTACTTTTAATATATACGGAAAAGAAACAAGAGCAGCGTCTCATAAAGTTACTTTTGAGCATGAGGTGTTGGAAGAACAGCATGCAGATCCCGTGATTAAAGTGTCTGGAGAACAGCCAGCAGGATACTATAATGTTGATACCACAGAGCATGTGGGATATGTGGCAAGACTTTGGAAGATTGTATATGAAAACGGCGCAGAAGCAAGCCGCAAAATCTTCAATCGAAGCACTTACAAACCATCTGCTATCGTGGTAACGGTTGGAACGAATGGAGCAACACCTGAGCAAATCGCAGCGTTAAATGCAGCGATTGCTACAAAGGATGTGGCTCAGGTGCAGGCTGCCGCTGCCGCAATGGCTACGAGTGCACCAGCTGATGCAGCGCCAACAGAGCCACAAGCTGCACCACCGGTGACACCACCAGCGGCACAATAGGAGAGTAGAATGAAAGCAGGTAAGATTGCAGAATCGGTCTTAAAGAGATCGGTTCTGAAACCAATTCAAACAGGAAATAAACGGAATACGAACGCAAACAGTGCTGTACTGTCTTCTGCAATTGGAGAAGACTGTGCAGCTCTTCGCATGCAAACAGAAGAATTGGTTACGCTTACTTGTGACCCTGTAATAGGAACCTTAGAGGATTTAGAATTGCTTGCGAAACGAGCAGTTCGAAAAGGCGTAAATAATTTATCTGCATCTGGTGCAAAACCAGTGGGACTCATGTTGGCAGTATTATTGCCAACTGCAGCGAATGAACCACAGCTTCGTAAATTGATGGAAGCGATACAGAAAACATGTGAAAAGTATGAGATGCAGATTCTCGGCGGACATACAGAGGTAGCACGAGCGGTGAACGCTCCAGTTGTTGTTGTGACAGCAGTTGGTGCGGCAAATAAAGACGGGATATGTTCCACCCAGGCAGTTCGACCTGGAATGGACATTGTTGTCAGCAAATGGGTAGGCCTAGAGGGTACGGTATATTTGGCAAATCAGTTTGAGGAGCGTTTGCGTACACGATACAGCCAGCCATTTATTGACAAGGCGAAGGCACAAGAGGGATTCCTAACGGTGGAATCGGAGGCTGCAGTCGCCATATCGTCTGGCGTGAGTGCAATGCATGATGCTTCGGAGGGCGGTATATTTGCTGCTCTTTGGGAGATGGCAGAAGGCTCTGGCGTCGGACTGGAAATCGATTTGAAAAAGATTCCCATTCGTCAGGAAACCGTTGAAATCTGTGAATTCTTTGGTGTGAATCCATATAAATTGCTCTCTGGTGGAAGTCTGCTTATGGCAACAGAGGATGGCAATGGATTGGTTCATGAGCTTGAGAAGGCGGGAATTCCCGCTACCATTATCGGTAAAGCTACCGATAAAAATGACCGAATCTTAATGAATGAAGATGAGAGACGGTTTCTGGAAACTCCACAAAGCGACGAATGGTATAGCGTAGAATAAGTTGGAAAGACCAGAAAGGAATAGGATAATTATTATGAGAGAGAAAATATTAACATTTATTGAAAAAAACAGTCGTATTGATATAAAAGACCTTGCAATTATGCTTGGCGTAGATGAAGCTTCTGTTATGAATGAGTTGGAAGCAATGGAGCAGGAGCGTGTGATTTGTGGTTATCATACCTTGATTGATTGGGATAAGGCTGGCGTTGATAAGGTGACAGCTCTTATTGAGGTACGTGTTACACCACAGAGAGGAATGGGATTTGATAATGTTGCAGAGAGAATCTACAACTATCCAGAGGTGAATTCTGTATATCTGATTTCTGGTGGCTTTGATTTCATGGTAACAATCGAGGGAAAGACACTTCGCGAGGTGTCACAGTTTGTTTCTGACAAGCTTTCTCCACTTGAGAGCGTACTTAGCACAAAGACAAACTTTATTCTTAAAAAGTATAAAGACCATGGAACTGTAATGACCGAGCAGAAAAAAGATGAAAGGATTATGATGTTCTAATGAGAGACCCATTATCAAAAACAATTCAAACCATTCAACCATCAGGAATCCGTAAATTCTTTGATATTGTTAGCGAGATGAAGGACGCTATTTCCTTGGGAGTAGGCGAGCCTGATTTTGATACCCCTTGGCACATTCGAGATGAGGGTATCTATTCTTTGGAAAAAGGTCGTACCTTTTATACCAGTAATGCTGGTTTGAAGGAACTAAAAATTGAGATAAATAATTATTTGACACGTCGCTACGGATTATCCTATGACTATAACAACGAGATTATGGTAACCGTAGGTGGTTCGGAAGCGATTGATATTGCGATGCGTGCAATGCTAGATCCAGGCGATGAGGTGTTAATTCCAGAGCCTAGTTATGTAAGTTATGTTCCATGCTGTATCCTTGCTAATGGTACACCTGTTACCATTGAGCTTAAGGCAGAGAATGAATTCCGCCTTACAGCAGAGGAATTAGAGGCTGCCATTACACCAAAAACAAAGCTTTTGGTGATGCCATTTCCAAACAACCCAACGGGAGCAATTATGGAAAAGGCGGATTTGGAAGCCATTGCAGAGGTTGTATTAAAACATGATTTGTTTGTGCTGAGCGACGAGATTTATTCAGAGTTGACGTATACAGATAATCACATTTCGATTGCTTCCCTTCCAGGAATGAAGGAAAGAACGGTAGTAATCAATGGTTTTTCAAAATCCTATGCTATGACAGGTTGGAGACTTGGATACGCATGTGCACCAGAGGTGATTTTAAAGCAAATGCTTAAAATCCATCAATTTGCAATTATGTGTGCGCCAACCACTAGCCAGTATGCGGCAGTTGAAGCCCTTCGCAATGGAGATGAGGACGTGGCAAGCATGCGCGAGGAATACAATGGAAGAAGACGTTATCTGATGCACCGTTTCAAAGAGATGGGGCTGGAATGTTTTGAGCCATTTGGCGCTTTTTACGTATTTCCATGCATTAAGGAATTTGGAATGACATCGGAAGAGTTTGCAACAGAATTGTTGAAAGCAAAGAAGGTTGCAGTTGTTCCGGGAACTGCATTTGGAGATTGCGGAGAAGGATTTATTCGTATTTCCTATGCATATTCTTTGGAAAACTTGAAAATTGCATTAGGAAGAATTGAAGAATTCATTACAGAGATTCGTAATAAGCAATAAAAGAGATAAACAAAAAGAGAAACAAGAAACGAAATAAGCAAGGAAACACGAAGCCGGGTGGCAAGTGTGTATCGTATGCTTAAAAAATACATAAATTAGTTTTTATAGTAGGATAGGTAAGAAATATGGCAAAGCTTAACATCGTATTACACGAGCCTGAAATACCAGCAAACACTGGTAATATTGGTAGAACTTGTGTTGCAACAGGAACAGTACTCCATTTGATTGAGCCACTGGGATTCTCGCTTTCAGAAAAAGCGTTAAAGAGAGCTGGCATGGATTATTGGAAGGACCTTGACGTACGTACTTACGTAAACTGGGAAGACTTCTGTGAAAAGAATCCAAATGCGAAGATATATTTTGCGACAACAAAGGGGAAACATGTGTATTCCGATGTTACATATGAGCCAGACTGCTATATTATGTTTGGTAAGGAAAGTGCTGGAATTCCAGAGGAAATCTTAAAGGAGAATCCAGACACTTGCGTGCGCATTCCAATGTTGGATGAAATTCGCTCGCTTAACTTGTCCAATTCTGTAGCTGTTGTATTATATGAAGCATTGAGACAGAATAATTTTGACCATATGAAATTGGAGGGCCAGCTTCACCGATTGAGCTGGGAGGACTAAATGGGAATCATTCGTGCAAAGAAATTAGTTCATGAATATATAAGAAGAGACGAAGAAGGCAATGTAGAATCTATTACGACTGCGTTAGATCATGTGGATCTTGATGTTCAGCCAGGACAATTTATTGCAGTACTTGGACATAACGGTTCGGGAAAATCCACATTGGCAAAGCATATCAATGCATTGCTCTGCCCATCGGAGGGAGAGCTCTGGGTGGACGGAATGGATGTGACTGAGGAAGGAAACGTGCTTGCAGTTCGCCAGACTGCGGGAATGGTATTTCAGAATCCGGATAACCAGATTATTGCCAGTGTTGTGGAAGAGGACGTTGGATTTGGACCAGAAAATATCGGTGTGCCAACGGACGAGATTATTGCACGGGTAAACAGCTCATTGGAATCGGTGGGCATGACCAAGTACCGTACGCATTCGCCAAACAAACTGTCTGGTGGTCAGAAGCAGCGAGTTGCCATTGCAGGAGTGATGGCGATGGAGCCAAAGTGCATTATTTTTGATGAGCCGACGGCAATGTTGGACCCAAATGGAAGACAGGAAGTACTTCGTGCGGCGCATAAGCTGAACAAAGAAAAAGGCGTAACCATCCTATTAATTACTCACTACATGGAAGAAGTTGTAGATGCAGATTATGTATATGTGATGGATAAGGGAAATGTGGTAATGCAAGGAACTCCGCGTGAAATATTTTCGCGTGTGGAAGAACTTAAGGCGCATCGTTTGGATGTACCACAGATTACGCTGTTGGCCGATGAACTTAGA
>JAZUHO010000077.1:0-17907 GCA_045641745.1 Agathobacter sp.
CCCAATGCCATAGAGGCATCTATGACTGGTCGTACCCCGAGCGCTTCTACCAAAAGTGCGGTCGCTGGTTCTCGACTTCCATGGGAAGCAATGACATATTCCTTCGCTCCTGGTTTGATGCGCTCTGCAAGAAGTGCCGCTGTCAAACTAATCAAGCCATCTGCGACAATAGGAATCTCATAGCGTGCGCCTCCTAGGAATATTCCCACCAAGCCTGCAATATCAAGTCCACCCACCGTTTCCAAGATGGTGAGTGCGTCTGCTTCATACAGCTGATACTTAGCAATTGCCTGTTGTATCACTTCAATTTTGTGAGAAAGTCCTTCCGTACTAAGTCCGGCGCCTTTTCCCGTTACCCTTTCCGCTTCTACCTGAAGAAGTGCGGCAGTGCAGGCACTGCTTGTAGTGGTATTTCCGATTCCCATCTCACCGGTTCCCAGTATCTGATACCCAGCTTCCTTGCACTCTCTTACCACATCCATGCCTACGGCGATTGCTTGTAAAGCCTCCTCACGCATCATGGCTGGTTCCTTACTAAAATTTCTGGTTCCTTTACGAACCTTGCAATTTCTTACACCTGCAAAGCTTGCATCTCCATTGATTCCGATATCGATGGGAATGGTGGTGGTATGTGTCAGCTCACAGATTTTACCCACAGAAGTCTCATCCTTTCCCATTCCAACCGCTACTGCAGCTGTAACCTCCTGGCCGGACTGACTGATTCCTTCTTCTACAATTCCATTGTCTCCCATCATAATAATGAGCGCTCTCTTTTGTAAATCGAAGGTTTCACTGTGCAGGATAGCACCGATTCGATTCCACATCGGTTCAAAAACGCCCATGGAATCCAATGGCTTTGCAATCTGATCCCAGTTTCTTTGTATCTTTTCTTCCATTGCATGATCTATGCACGGAACTTCCCAATCTAATATCTGCTGCATCCTAGTTCCTCTTATCTTTTATCTGCTTTCGGAAAGCATTCCATAGATGGCATCCATGTCCATATTTTCACGAATCATATCTGCCAATAAATCGAATTGCTTCTCCTTGTAGCTTGCATAATTCTCGTGGGACAACGTAAGCGTTACCCCCTTTTCCTCTGCTAGGGTTTCCACTATAGTCTCTGCAATTGTGCCTTCATCCAAAATTCCATGCACATAGGTGCCATACACATTGCCCTCCACGCAACCATCGGGCTTTTGGTCTATGGTGACAAGTGCTGTCTCTTTCTCGCAGGCTGTCTTTCCCATATGAATCTCATAGCCTGCGATTGGCATTCCGCTGAGCTTATGCAATCGGCCCGGCACCGCTTCAAATGTGCCCTTGCACTGGGTTCTTGTCTTCTCTTTACAAAGTACGGTATCTACTGGGAGAATTCCCATTCCCTGTAGGGTTCCGCCCTCTTCCACACAATCTGGATCCGAGATGCTTCTTCCTAGCATCTGATAGCCTCCGCAAATTCCAAATACAAGCTTTGTCTCTGCAAATTTCTTCACTGCTGCTTCAATTCCAGAGCTTCGCATCCACAGCAAATCTCCCATGGTGTTCTTGCTTCCTGGAAGCCATAGCATATCACAGCCTTCGATTTCCTTTGGTTTTGTGATATAGCGTACGCCTACCCCCTCCATTTGTTCTAACACTGCAAAATCTGTAAAATTCGATATCCTTGGATAGCGGATTACGCCCATTTGAATGAGGCCTTCCCCCTTTTGTTCGAAGCGACTCGTCAGGCTATCCTCATCCTCGATATCCACCAGCGTATACGGAATGGTCCCAATCACTGGTTTTTCTGCCCGCGCTTCGAGCATGTCAATGCCTGGATCTAGAATACTTTTATCCCCTCGGAATTTGTTTATGACAAGACCTTTCACACGGTCCTGTTCCTCTGGTTGTAATAACATTAGGGTTCCGAGTAGCTGGGCAAATACCCCGCCACGATCAATGTCTCCCACAAGAATCACCGGAGCATCCACAAGCTCTGCCATCCCCATGTTCACGATATCGTTCTCTCTGAGGTTAATTTCTGCCGGACTTCCTGCGCCTTCAATTACAATGATATCCACCTTTTGCGCCAGCATATCATAGGCTTTTCGGATTTCTGGTATCAGCTGCTTCTTGAAAGCAAAGTATTCCTTTGCTTTCATGTTTCCCAGCACCTCTCCATTTACAATTACCTGTGAGCCCACATTGCTGGTTGGTTTCAAGAGAATGGGATTCATAAGAACCGATGGCTCGATTCCCGCTGCCTCCGCCTGCATCACCTGCGCTCTTCCCATTTCTAAGCCTTCACTGGTGATATAGGAATTCAATGCCATATTTTGCGATTTAAAGGGGGCCACCCGATAGCCGTCCTGTTTGAAAACGCGACACAAGCCTGCCACAAGCAAGCTTTTTCCCGCACCCGACATCGTGCCCTGCACCATAATTACTTTTGCCATATCCTAACCTCTATTCCCAAAACATCCGCTCAAAGATTGCTTGGAATCGTTCATCATATTTATCCATTTCCATATCAAAAAGAGTTCGCAAATACGCTGGCGTCAGTACCTCATGCGGGGTTCCGATACAAGCAATCTCCGCTCCCTTAATACATGCAACCTTATCGGAAATCGCCTTCGCAAATTCCAGTTCATGTAACGAAAGCAGAACTGCCATATGCTTCTCCTTCGCCAAGCGTTCGATAATGGTAAGAATTTCCATCTTATATTTCATATCCAAAAAAGAGGTTGGCTCGTCCAACACAAGAACCTCCGGCTGCTGGGCAATGGCTCTCGCCAGCATAACGCGCTGTCTCTGCCCGTCGCTAAGCTGCATGAAATCCATGTTCTGAAGCTCCGTCGCATGCACCATCTCCATTGCCTCATCCACCAATCGCGCATCCTCCTTCGATAGGATGCCAAAGGTTCCTGTATAGGGATAGCGTCCAGATTCCACCACCTCGCGGCAAGACATAAGCTCTGTTTTCAATCGTTCGGTCATTACCATTGCCATAGACTTTGCAATTTCTTTCTCCTTTAAGTTAGAAAGGCGCTCTCCCATTAGCGTTATCGTTCCCCCCATGGATTCCAGCTGTCCCACAATGGTTTTCAATACGGTAGATTTTCCGGCTCCATTGGGTCCCACAAGCGTAACAATCTCGCCTGGTGCGATAGAAAAAGCGACATTATGTATCACAATTTTTTTCCCATACCCAACAGATACATCCGTAAGTGTCAATTTCTTCTTAGCATCCTCTTGCATCCTGCACCTATCCTCTCTCTACGCCTTTTTGCCTGGTTACCATCATGTAGATTACAACAGGAACCAAAAGAATTGCCGTTACCGAACTAATGCTTAGCTCCGTTGGTGCAAACACACTTCGCGCGATTCCATCACAGAATAAGGTTACACAGGCGCCTCCTAGAAAGCAGCCTGGAATCAGCACCAAGGGACGCGCCGTCTTTGTCGCACTCTTTACCAAGTGTGGTACCGCAATTCCCACAAAGGAAATTGGCCCTGCAAAGGCAGTCACACAGGCGGACAAAATGCTAGATGAAAGAATCAAAAAGACCTTCATGGTAGCAATCGATACGCCCATATTTCGCGCATAATTTTCGCCCAATTGGAAGGCTCCAATTGGTTTTGAAAAGCAAAATACAACCACAATGGTCACTAGCACCAGTACCGCCATCACCGATACATTCTCCCAGGTTGTGCCCGAGAAGCTCCCCTGCGACCAGTTATGTAGATTTACAATATTCGAATCGTTGGCAAAGGTTACCACAAAGTCTGTAATTGCCGAACAAATATAGCCAATCATAACACCACAAATAATGAGAATGGACATCTTGTGCACCTTTTTTGATAGCAAAAGTACAAAGGCCATGGTAAGCATGGAGCCTACAAAAGCTGCGAAAATCATTCCCCAGGAATTCAATACCATTCCCTGATTTAATAAGCAAATCATAGCTAGGGCTACCGTTAATTTCGCTCCCGATGAGATACCTAAAATATAAGGACCTGCGATGGGATTTCGAAAGAAGGTTTGTAATAGAAAACCGGAAACCGATAGGGCTCCTCCAAGAAGTACTGCTGCAAGAATTCTTGGAAGACGAATGTCTAAAATGATACGTGCACTCACCGCATCGTCTCCATGGCCACTAATAATCTCCCACACCTGGGCAAAGGTAAGTGATACACTTCCGGTATTCATATTCCATGCAATAAGACCTGCCAATATTACGATAAATCCTGCAAAGCATATTCCATATCGCTTCACGGTATCACCACCTCCTTGTTGTATCCTAATTAATCTAGCTTACGGAAAAATTTCCATTCCTTATCTGTTTTCTGTTCCAACACCTCACGCAACTCCTGTACAAAGGTTGCTGTGGCTGTTGTCTCTTGAAAGAAGTTCTTTCCACTGCAATAGACCTGCTGATTCTTTACCGCCTTAAAATCGGCAAAAAGCGGATTCTTCTTTAAAAGTTCATCTATGGTATACATTTCTCCATCTATTGTACTACTATAGATTATCACATCTGCGTCTACGGCGCTTCGATAAAATTCTTCCACCTGCATATTCATGGTGGAAAGGGCGTTCTTCTCCTCCTCGGGCAAGTCGTGGATGACGTACTCACCTCCCGCATAGCCGATCAGCTTTGCGATATAATCATTGGGCTTTCGCACATTGATTGCACCATTGGAGGTCACATAGAAATAGGCAACCTTCTGCCCGGTAGGGGACATGTTTTTCACTTTTTCTACCGTCGCAACCTGCTCATCAAAGAGCTGGCTCGCCACATCCTCTTTCCCAAACAAACTTCCATACAGCTTCATCCATTCTACTCTTCCCAAAGGATCTGTCTCGTAGCTGGAACGCTCTATCAACACGGAAATTCCCATGGACTCCAGCTTTTCCTCTACCTCTGGATTGTGTAACAGCATGGTATTTTCAATTGCAAGGGTACATCCACTGCTTAGAATTCTCTCGTAATCCGGTGCATTGTATTTGCCGGCATACGAAAGCTGTCCTTTTTCCATGGCTTCCCTCGGTTTCTCGAGATACCAGTCCTCTTGTTTCGTTCCCGATAGCCCAATGGAGGATAATGCATCCAGGGCACAGATGCCATCCATTGCCGCACTCGATACGAGATATACATTCTCAACTGGCTGCTTTATCGCCACCATATCCGTTTCCAGTTCGGTTGGCACCTCGCTTCCCTCTGGAACTACAAGAAATCGCTTGTTTGTTTCCGCTATGGTGAGTAACCGGTACTCTCCATACTTTTCAATCTGAAATTGATTGGCATAAGTAAGCGGAATTTCCCCGGTTTTGCTACAGTCCTTCCAGCTTATACTTTCCTTTTTTGTCTGGCTTGTATCGTCGCCTTTTCTTGTTATTCCACAGGAAACCGTCGTTACCATAACTAGGGCTATAAGCAGTCCAAGCCCCAGGCTTACGCCATGGGGCTTTGGTCTTTTGTGCTCTGAAGTTATTGTATCCGTAAACGCTTTCCTTGCGTATCTGAATCCTTTTCTCAATATACTTTCCTCACACATTTTAGAATCAAGAGTTCTTTGCGCTCTTTGCGCTCTACTGCATGCTTGCAGAATCAAAGGTAATGGTATACTCGATCTCATGTGGAGTTCCCATTGCTGTTGTGTCTGCCTTCACAGGCATTTTGTAATCAAATCCCAGCACAGGAATCTCAAATACAGAATTTCCTTCTGTATTGATGTTCTCATACTTGGCACCATCCACAATCATATAATCGTAGTTTTTACTGCTCCAGGTGATAGTTGCAATTGCTTTTCCCTCTGCAATCTTCACAGATGCTGCTTCAATTTTTGCTTTTCCGGAACCGCCCTCTAAGGTAGCTGTAATGCTATAGCTTCCGTCCTTCAAATTGAGTTCAGAAACGCTTTTACCTGCAGCAACGGCCTTAAGAGCTCCCTCTGGAAGAGAATCTGCCAAAAAGCATAAGGTTCTATCATACCATTTCTCTTTTTTATCCGAGAATGCGGTACATGCAATTCCGCTATCCAAGGCTTCTACTGGAACGGTAAAGGTGTGTGCACCTGTCGCATCCTCTACGTATGGAATAAACTGCTCTTCTGCTGCATTCACTGCCTGCTCCCCAGTTCCCATAAAGAGGTAACGGTAGCCTTTACCACCCATAGTCATGGTTGCTGTCATCTTTCCGTTTGAAACCGTAAGCTGACACTGCGTAATCTTAAACATGGAAGAACTACTCTCAACCTTAATCTCATAAGTACCGTCGTTAATGGCCTCTGCGGTGATTGGTGTCATTCCTTCCTTGACTACCTCATTTACCGTAGACATTTCACTTTTATCCGCTACCTGTGCATGTTCTGTTGAAACAGCCTCGCTTGCCTGTGTGCTTTCTGTATTCTTATTTTTACCGCCACATCCAGCAACTGACACTACAAGTGTCATAGCAAGAATTCCTGTAAGTGTTACCTTTTTTAACTTGTTCTGCATTTCTTATTTCCTATCTAATTTGCCTTATTTCTATTTATTTGCCTCTTCGATGGCTGCCTTTGCATGGTCTGCGAAAATGTCCTGAATTGCTGGAAGCTCACCAAGTCCCTTTACCACACAGGTAACGTCAAAGCCTGCCTTCTCAAAAGTAGATTTCCAAGAATCCTCATCATCGCCTGCCATATCATTGTTTGCATGGTCTCCAGCTACAATCATTAATGGCTGTAATACTACTTTTTTGTATCCACCATCTTTGGCAGCTTTAACGACATCATCTAAGGATGGAGTTGCCTCTACCGTACCTACATAGTAGTTCTTGTAGCCTGCGTCTGTAAGCTTTGTCTGCATAGTAGCATAGATTTTGTTGGATGCAGCTTCTGTTCCATGTCCCATAAAGATAATAGCAGTCTGACCATCATCGTATTTCTTTGTATCCTCTGTGATTGCTGCAATTACTCTCTGGTAATCCTCATCCGAAGTAAGAAGTGGTTTACCAACTGTAACCTTCTCAAATGCATCTGCATTCTTTCCAAGTTCTTCTACCAAATCGTTATACTCTAAACCATCCATAAGATGCGTTGGCTGAACAACTAATTTTTTTACTCCGTTTTTCTGCGCACGAGCCAATGCTTCTGTTACATTGTCGATAGCTACCTTATCTCTCTTCTTTACGTGATCGATAATAATCTGGCTTGTGAATCCTCTACGTACTGAGAACTCTTTTCCATAAGCGTCATCCAATTTCTGCTCGATTGCACCGATGGTAAGACGTCTGCTATCATTAAAGCTTGTACCAAAGCTTACTACAAGAAGTTCGTTCTCTCCGATTTCATCCTCGTTGCGAACCTTGTCTAAGCTAGCATCTCCTGTATTGTAGTTTTCCTCATCCTCTTCCTCTGTCTGTGTGCTAGCAGCAGCCTGTGTATCTACAGGTTTTTTGCTATCTCCACAACCAACAAGTAGGCTCATGCCCATTGCCATTGCAAGTACGGATACTAATAATTTCTTTTTCATGTTAACCTCCTATTTTCTCTCGTGAGATATCTGTCATAGAAAATAGTCGTTACTTTACACATCAAAAACTCCGTTTGTCAAATTACAACAAACGGAGTAAAAGGTCTATATCGTGCAATCCATACATATCGTATGCATTTCCGATAAAGTACAACCAATTACTCGTGGTTTGAAGCCCGAAGCTTCTGTACCATTATAACTGGCAGGTTTCCTGACTTACAGATCCTCATATTCTTCTTCCCTTCCCAACAAATGTCAGTGGGTGCATATGCAAATAGAAGAACACTCCCTGCTTACAGTGACGAGATCGTACAGGACTTCCACCTGTTTCCCTTTTACCCTTATCGACTAGCACTATCCTGTTCTAGTATAAGGCACCAATTACTTCCTATGTCAAATTGGCACCATCATACCATATGTTTTCGAATCCGACAAGTATTTCTACCTTTTTCCGGTCCCGAATTCCCATGTTTTCTCAAAAAAGATTACATGGCCAATATTTCGCGGATAACCTTACATGTGTCCGCATATACCTGATCAAGAAGCTCTACTTCTTTCGTAACATCATGTGGATTCTGATCTCTTAGAAGCTCTGTAATAACAGATGCCTGCTCCATAAGCTTCGTGAGTCCCAAATTTGCCGCTACGCCTTTTAACGTATGAATCTGTCGAAAGGCAACCGGATAGTTCTCTTCTGCCAAAGCTTCCTTAAATCCACCATAGCTTTGATCTGCCAAAAATTTAACCACAAATCTCTTTAAGATATCATCATTCATAAGACGTGACATCGCTTCCTCATAGTCCCCAATTTGTGAAAACATTTCTTTGACTGACATGATACATTCCTCCATCCCTTTTCCTATGTGTATCCCCTCAGAGTGCATACTATTCGTTTACTGCACCCACTAAATCTTTAATATCCTGTACTTGGTATTTTCGCATGTACTCTTCAATACCTGTTACAATCTTTCCTGTAATCGCTGGATCCGTAAAATTAGCAGTTCCCACCGACACAGCAGTTGCTCCTGCAAGAATCATCTCAATCGCATCCTCTGCTGACATAATTCCGCCCATTCCAATAATTGGAATATTTACTGCTTTCGCACATTGATATACCATACGAACAGCAACTGGATGAATGGCAGGACCACTCATACCACCTGTTTTGTTTGCTAAAACAAAGGCTTTCTTATGAATATCGATTTTCATTCCCGTAATGGTATTAATCATAGAAAGAGCGTCGGCTCCTCCAGCCTCTGCGGCTTTCGCCATCTCGGTAATATCTGTTACATTTGGGGAAAGCTTCATAATCACTGGCTGCTTTGCTACTTTTTTCATCTCACGTGTAATGGCCTCCACTGCCTTTGGATCTTGTCCGAATGCAATGCCACCTTCCTTTACGTTAGGGCAGGAAATGTTGATTTCCAACATATCCACTGGCTCCTCTGCCAAACGCTCCACAACCGCTACATATTCTTCCGTGGAATGTCCACATACATTCACAATAATCTTGGTATCGTATTTCTGTAAAAATGGAATGTCACGTTTACAGAACAAATCAATTCCTGGATTCTGTAGTCCAACTGCATTCAACATACCACCATACACTTCTGCAACACGTGGTGTTGGATTTCCTGGCCATGGTTCGCTTGCAACGCCTTTTGTCACGACTGCTCCCAAACGGTTCAAATCCACAAATTCGCTGAACTCAGCTCCGGAGCCAAAGGTTCCAGAAGCAGTCATTACCGGGTTTTTTAATGTTACTCCACACAGGTTTACACTTGTATTCATTACAGTTCTACCTCCTTCGCATTAAAAACAGGTCCCTCTTTACAAATTCGTTTGTTGTTGACATTGGTATGATGATCCTTCTCTTTGGATTTGCATACACAGGCTAAGCAGGCACCAATTCCACATGCCATGCGCTCTTCCATAGAAATGAAGCATTCCATATCATGCTCCTTGGCATATGCCTTCAGTGCGCGAAGCATCGGAGTTGGTCCACATGCATAGATAACCTCTGCCTCTAATGCATTCTCAGCAATGGTATTCATGACATTTCCCTTGCTTCCTACGCTGCCATCTTCTGTTGCCACAAAGCAAGCGCCCTGCTCCTTGAATTCTTCCAGCAAGAACGTATTGCTGTCACGATAACCCATTACGATTTGGATTTCTGGCTTCTCAGCTCCTTCTAAGCCCATTGCTACACCTGCATGGATATCCTTTGCCAGCTGAAGCATTGGTGGAACACCGATTCCTCCTCCGATTAAGAAGGCTTTCTTTCCTGGAACTATGGTAAATCCATTTCCCAATGGTCCTAATATCTTTACCGAATCTCCCTGTTTGAATTGTGAGAATTCTTCCGTTCCTGTGTGCTCACCTGTGACACGATATACCAAACGAATGGTTTTCGCTTCACGGTCGATTCCACAAAGGGAAATTGGTCTTGGTAAAAGCTTCGTCTTATCATTGCAATATACCGATACGAACTGTCCTGCCTTCGCATGTTTTGCAATTTCTTCTGTCTGCAAAACCATATTATAGATACCAGGAGCTATCATCTCCTGACTTACAACCTGTACGATTTCTTCAAACTTTTCAGCCATGCTGCCACCTCTATTACTTTTGATTCAATGCCCCTGCAATATCTGCAATCATATCCTGTACGGCAAGTCTAGATGCATCTGCAAAGTTTACTTCTGTAATTCCCATCTCTTTGTACTTGTCCTGCTTATATGCTGCAATGATTCCACGAGAAGAGTTTACGATAGCGCCCAAGCCGTCCTCATTGAAGAAGTGAACCAAATCTGCGCCTTTTCCACCCTGTGCACCATAACCTGGCACCAAGATGAAGCTCTTAGGCATAACCTTACGAAGTACTTTTCCCATCTCTGGATAGGTTGCGCCTACCACGGCACCTACATAGCTGTAGGAATCGCCCATGCAGCTTGCGCCCCACTCAGCGACCTTCTCACCTACGATTTCATAGAGAGGTCTTCCATCCACAAGACGATCCTGGAATTCTCCAGAAGAAGGATTCGATGTCTTAACAAGAACAAAGATACCTTTCTTTTCTTCCTTACATACATCAAGGAAAGGATTAATTCCATCACTTCCAAGATAAGGGTTTACTGTTGCAAAATCTTCATTAAAGGTAGCATAAGACTTAGAGCCAATCTGCACCTTTCCAAGATGACCTGTTGCATATGCTGCACTTGTAGAACCAATATCGCCACGTTTTACATCGCCGATTACCACAAGATTCTTTTCGTGACAGTACTCCACCGTTTTCTGGAAAGCAATCATACCTTCTACTCCAAACTGCTCATACATCGCAATCTGAGGCTTTACAGCTGGAATCAAATCATAGGTTGCATCCACAATAGCTTTGTTGTACTGCCAAATTGCCTCGGCTGCACCCTTTGGAGTCTCTCCAAATTCCTCGAAGGCTTTCTTCTGGATGAACTCTGGCACATAAGAAAGCATAGGATCTAATCCTACAACGATAGGTGCATTTGTAACTTTGATTTTGTCTACAAGTTTATTAATCATGATTTACCTCTCTTTATTACATCGATTCCCAAGGAACCGTTTCTAACTTATTACCTACTATTCTGCCTCATACACAACATTTCCAGAGCAAATAGTTGCAACCACCTTTCCGGTTACTTCTTTTCCATCAAATGGTGTATTTCTACCCTTCGATGCAAATTTGTTCTTGTCAATCCGATACGTACAGTTTGGATCAAATACAACAATATCTGCAATCTTTCCTGGCTGAATATCACCACGGTCTAATTTGATAATCTTTGCCGGGTTATAGCTCATCTTTTCAGCCATCTGCATTGGTGTCAGGTATCCTGCTAATACCAGCTCGTTGTGCGTAAGACAAGCCGCCGTCTCAAGTCCCACAATTCCAAATGGAGCCTTCTTCATAGAAGTATTCTTCTCCTCAAAGGTATGTGGTGCATGGTCAGTAGAAATAACATCCATAATATCTGCCTTCAAGCCTTCTTTTAATGCCTCCACATCCTCTCTCTTGCGGAGTGGCGGATTCATCTTATAGTTGGTGTCTGCATCCGCATCCTGTGGAATCATTATTCCTGCCTCTGGAATTGCATGGTACTCCTTAATATCCTCTGATGTTAGTGTGAAATGATGTGGACACACTTCCGCTGTCACACGTATTTTTCCCATTTTTGCATGCTGCACCATATGAACCGATTCTCTGGTCGAACAGTGACACAGATGCAGTGCCACCCCCGTGTCATGCGCAAGCATAATGTCACGTGCGATGATAATGTCTTCTACGGAATTGCTAATTCCAGGAAGCTCTAATTCCTTGGCTTTGTCATCGAGATTCATAACTCCGCCTTTTACAAGATTAATATCCTCACAATGCGCAAATACCGGGATATCAAGCTTTGCAGCCACTTCCATTGCATCGGAATAAAGCGCCGTATTCATTACGGATTTGCCATCCTCACTGATTGCTGGAATTCCAGCCTTCACCATTCCCTCAATATCCGCTAATTCCTGTCCAAGCTGTCCTTTGGTAACGGCTCCGATTTGTAATACATTGATGCAAGGATTTCCCTTTGCCTTGTTATGCACATAATTTACCACGTCTGGATTATCAACTACTGGTTTTGTATTTGGCATAGCAAGAATGGTCGTGTACCCACCATGTGCTCCTGCCTGCATTCCCGTAATCACATCCTCTTTCTGTGTCTGTCCAGGATCACGTAAATGTACGTGAAGGTCAATGAATCCAGGCATTACATACTTTCCTTTTGCTGTAATTACCTTGTCTGCTTTAACCTTAATTCCTTTCTCTATCTTAACGACCTTGTCGTCCTCAACAAGAACATCCGCTACTTCATCCATCTGTGTTGCCGGGTTAATTACCCGTCCACCTTTAATTAAGATTGTCATATCAAACCTCTTTCTGAAATACAATAGTATTCGCTTCAAGTGTCATCCACATAGGCATAATTGGACACAATAAACTAAGCTAATGATAGCATAGAAAAATACCTTGGGCAACCGTAATCCCATTCTTGGCTTATTATGTTTCATTATCGTTTTTATAAGTTGGTCTTTTATTTCCTTGTTGAATGATAAGTGTTCCTAATCAATCTTTTCGTTTTTCACTCATTATTTCCTACTCTTCATTTCTCACTCGCTTTTTCTCACATCCGATGCACGACATAGAAAAAGCATATCTCGTGGAAGCTTTTGTCGTTTGTAATGCTTCCTCGTGATATGCTCATATATTTATTTTGCAGCGATTACATCAGCCATCTCATAATGTCCAGCAGGCTTTCCTACTAAGAATTTGGCGGCTTCCACTGCCCCCTTGGCAAATACTGCCTTGGAATATGCGGTATGTTTAAATTCAATCACTTCATCAAGTCCACAGAAGAATACTTCGTGTTCTCCCACGATGTTACCTCCTCTTACTGCGGAAATGCCGATTTCCTTTGCGTCTCTCTTCTCTCTTACCTGACTACGATCAAACACGTAATGATACTGGTTGTCCATCGCCTCATTCATGGAATCTGCAAGTGCAAGTGCGGTACCACTTGGTGCATCAATCTTCTGATTGTGGTGCTTCTCTACGATTTCCATATCGTATCCAGCTGGTGCAAATACCTGTGTTGCTTTCTTTAATAAGTCAATCAATGTGTTTACACCAAGTGACATATTGGCTGATTTTAAAATTGCCACTTTGTCATAACTAGCATTCACATGTGCAAGCTGCTCCTCGCTTAATCCTGTGGTACAAAGCACGACTGGTATCTTTTTTTCTACTGCATAATCCAGTAACTCGTCTACTGCTTTTGCGGTGGAAAAATCGATGATGACATCTGCTTCCACATCGCATTCCTTTAAAGATGGAAATACTGGGTACTCGTTCTTGATTCCGTCATATAAATCAATTCCTGCAACAATTTCAATGTCTGGATCCTGTTTACAGATTGCTGTAATGTTCTGTCCCATTTTTCCGTTGCATCCGTTCATAATTGCTCTTGTCATTTGTTGTTGGTTCCTCTCTTATAATACTCCGTATGCTTTCATTACATTTGCAAGCTTAGCGGCATTATCTGCACTCATTTCACATAATGGCGCGCGAAGTGGTCCTACGCCTTTGCCCATTAAATTTAATGCCTTCTTTACTGGGATAGGATTTACCTCTGAGAATAAGGCATCTACAAGTGGAAGTGCTTCTGCCTGTAGTCTTCTTGCTGTCTCAATATCACCTTGAAAGAAGCTCTCACACATATGATGCACATTTGCCGGCGCAATATTACTCCATACAGAAATTACTCCAATTCCACCGATGGCAAGAAGTGGAAGTACCAATCCATCCTCTCCAGAATATAAATCCAATTTGCCATCGCATAAGTACATGGTCTTAGACGCTTGTGCCATATTACCGGTTGCTTCCTTTAGTCCTACAATATTATCGTTGTTTTTTACAAGGGTTGCAACTGTTTCTGGCATAAGATTACATCCCGTTCTTCCTGGAACGTTATATAGAATAATTGGAAGCTTAGTATTCTCTGCAATGCTTGTGTAATGCTTGATTAAGCCTTCCTGTGTTGCCTTGTTATAATATGGCGTTACAATGAGAAGTCCATCTACTCCATCCACCTCTGCTTCCTGTGAAAGCTGAATGGCGGTGCGTGTGCAGTTCGATCCCGTTCCCGCAATAACAGGGACACGATTCTTGGTAAATTCAACTGCAGCTCGAATGACATGCTCATGCTCGTCCATGGTAAGCGTAGAACTCTCTCCCGTGGTTCCTGCAATAACAATCGCATCCGTTCCCTGCGCAATCTGCCAATTAATCATCTCTTCCAGTTTCTCGTAGTTTACTTCTTCATTTTCTAACATTGGTGTTACAATTGCCACACCTGCGCCTTTAAAAATAGCCATCTTATCTCTCCTCTTATTCCGCTTAAAAGTTTCGTTCTTTCCTATCTTTGGGTTACAAACCTATCTTATGTATCTCTTTCTCGTCTCACCGTATATCTAGAAAAAACCCGGTTCGCAAGGAACCGGGTACATAAAATCATATTCACACCGCGATAGCTCCCCACTATTCCTAGTGACAGTCATACAACTATTCATTGCATGCCCAGAAATGTACCTTACAGGAAATACACTCTTCGGCGCTCATCCCTTCCACCAGTTTCTTTTGTACCTGCTACATCCATCTGGTTACTTATGACTCGCGCGACCTCTATCTTTTATTTACTTGACGTCTATCATAGCACTGCCAATATACGTTGTCAATGATTACTATGAAATGATTGCTATACTATGAAATGATTGCTATAAATGATTGCTATAAAACTATATAATCATTACTGCAAAGCACACTATAAAATGATTATTATAAAATCATTACTACAAATGCTATAATATGATTCCTATAAAATAATTACTCCACCTCTAGAAAATCAATCTTACTTACCGATACCTCGTACGCAATGCGGCGTTCGGTTTGTGTCTCCGTTATCTTTTTGACATATTCACGGCTTTGAATTCTTCCCCATATTTGCACGTGGCTTCCCACCTCAAAGCTTGCAGCAAATCTTGCATTTCGTCCCCAGCATATGCATGGAATATAATCGCTTTTTCCATAAGAACGATTGACGGCAATTAATAAATCTGCAATCTCTCGTCCTAGTGGTGTCTTTCGATAAACGGTATCCTTACAAATAAAGCCATCCAAAAATATCTGATTGCTACATTCATTGTCCAGTTCTTCTAGAAACTGAATCTCTCTGGCAAAAACCGATAACACCAATCGATTCTTATGCTCCTCATGTCGATTGAACGAGCGAAACTGTCCTGCTATGTACACGAATTCTCCTTCACAGCTCTGACTCACATCGACTAATCTTTCTGACACCATTACAGGAATAATATCACTAAAATTCGATAGACGATTAACCGATACGTCTACCATGTAAAAGCCCTCTCCATATACTTCATGACTGAATGTAAAGTCGCTTACGATTTCCCCCGTAATTGTCACCTGGTTGTTCTCATAGATTTTATCTCCCATGAATTTTCTCCCTTCCTTTTGTGGATTCGTCTATGTTTTTACCATTGTTTTGTTAGTACTTGTTATCAAATGTTGTCGAGAAATCTCAAAGAAAACTATGCAATTACACGAAATAGGCAAAAAGTCTTGCAGAATAGGCTCTATATGTTAAAATATCAAGGTTGGAAAAAATGAAGCATATAATAAGAAGAAGGTAATTTTTATGAAGCAGAAAAGAGAAGATATTCGTAATATAGCTATCATCGCCCATGTTGATCATGGTAAAACTACATTGGTAGATGAATTATTAAAGCAATCTGGTGTATTCCGTGCAAATCAGGAAGTTCAAGAACGTGTCATGGACTCCAATGATATTGAGCGTGAACGTGGAATTACCATCCTTTCAAAAAACACTGCTGTTCAGTATAAAGACGTTAAAATCAACATCATTGACACTCCTGGTCATGCCGATTTCGGTGGCGAGGTAGAGCGTGTTCTTAAAATGGTAAACGGTGTTGTTCTTGTTGTAGACGCCTTCGAGGGTGCTATGCCACAGACCAAATTCGTTCTTATGAAGGCACTTGCGCTTAATCTTCCTGTTATCGTATGTGTAAATAAAATTGACCGTCCAGAAGCAAGACCAAATGAAGTAATTGACGAAGTATTAGAGCTCTTCATGGATCTTGATGCATCTGATGAGCAGTTAGATTGCCCATTTGTATTTGCATCTGCAAGAGACGGTTATGCAATGTTAGATCTTGAGGATGAGAGAAAAGATATGATTCCTCTCTTCGAGACCATCATTAACTATATTCCAGCTCCAGAAGGAGATCCAGAGGCACCAACTCAGGTACTCATCTCTACCATCGACTACAACGAATATGTTGGTCGTATCGGAATTGGAAAAATTGACAATGGTAGTTTAAAGGTAAATCAGGATGCAGTCGTAGTAAACCACCACGATCCTGATAAGCTTCAGAAGGTTCGTATCAGCAAATTGTTCGAGTACGATGGTCTTAACAAGGTTGATGTTACAGAAGCAGGTATTGGTTCGATCGTTGCAATCTCTGGTATTTCGGACATTCACATCGGAGACACCATCTGTTCTACCGATGCTCCAGAAGCAATTCCTTTCCAGAAGATTTCTGAGCCAACAATTTCTATGAACTTTATCGTTAATGATAGTCCACTTGCTGGAACCGAAGGAAAGTATGTAACAAGTCGCCACATTCGTGAGCGTCTTATGAAAGAGTTGAACACCGACGTATCTCTCCGTGTGGAAGATACCGATTCACCAGATTCTCTTAAGGTTTCTGGACGTGGTGAGCTTCACTTATCCGTATTAGTAGAGAACATGCGTCGTGAAGGATTTGAGTTCGCTGTAAGTAAAGCAGAGGTTATCTACGAGTATGATGAGAATGGCAAAAAGCTTGAGCCAATGGAGATTGCCTATGTAGATGTTCCTGATGATTTCACTGGTGCTGTTATCTCGAAATTACAGCAAAGAAAAGGTGAGCTTCGCAATATGGGTTCTATTTCTGGCGGCTATACTCGTCTTGAGTTCAGAATCCCATCTCGTGGATTAATTGGTTACCGTGGAGAATTCATGACCGACACCAAGGGTAATGGTATCATCAATACCATCTTCGATGGCTATGATGCTTACCGTGGAGATATCGCTTACCGTCAGACTGGTTCTCTTATCGCTTTCGAGTCTGGAGAGTCTGTTACTTACGGATTGTTCTCTGCACAGGATCGTGGAACCTTATTCATCGGACCAGGTGAGAAGGTTTACTCAGGAATGGTTATTGGACAGTGTGCGAAAGCCGAAGATATCGAGCTTAACGTATGTAAGAAAAAACACTTAACCAATACACGTTCTTCTTCCGCAGACGAAGCATTAACACTTGTTCCACCACGTGTTCTAAGTCTTGAGCAGGCATTAGATTTCATCGATACGGATGAGCTTCTTGAGGTTACACCAACAAGCCTTCGTATCCGTAAACGCATCTTAGATCCAACACTTCGTAAACGTGCTGGTTTTAAGAAAAACTCATAATAGCAAACACTTAAAACATGAAAGCCCATGAATATTTACATTTGTGATATGTCTCCTTTTTCTGGTCTCCCAGAGAAAGGGGTACATATCATTTATGAATATTCATGGGCTTAACTTCTGCCTATTATCGCAACTTTACTTTTTGGGGTTAAATGGTCTAATTCTGCATTGTTTTCTTAGATATCAAACGTTTTTACGTTTGGAGCTTGTGTTGTACAAGGCTCCCACTTGGTTCCTAATGCTTCTGGTTCATTTGGATTTCCTGACTTCATGAAGTTGGTCCAATAAGTA
>JAZUHO010000078.1:0-15913 GCA_045641745.1 Agathobacter sp.
TTTCAGATGGCAAGAGGTGTCTCGATACATGAAGCTGGTTCGGGAATGTCGTATGAAGAAATATTTAAAATTGCAGATGAAAAGATGTATGAAGATAAGATAGAGAAAAAGAAGCGAGAAAAGGTGTATATGAAATAAAAAAGAGAAGCGATTCCAAAAACTTATAGATTTGGAATCGCTTCTTTTTTTGAAAAAATTTGAAAGTCTTACGCAAATCCAAGAATGCGAAGAACTTTAATGGAATATTCATAAGCGAAAAGGGAATCCTTGTCATCAAAATCAATTTGAAATAGCGAAGTCATTTTATTAAAGCGGTAAAACAAAGTGGATTTGTGAATAAACAACGCCTTTGCGGTGGCTGGTGCACTTCGATTCTCATTAAAATAGGTTTCCAAAGTGCTGAAGTAGTCCGTATGATTCTGTGTATCATATTCCAACATAAATTTGATAGATGGATGAACCGAGGCAACTATATTCTCAGGATGCGTAGAAAGCTCAATTAAATGTTTTACGTAATGGTCTTTGTAATAAGCAAGCGGACTTTCATGATATGTGACAAGTTGATGAGCCAGTTGGCTGGTACATTGCTCAAAATAAAATACACTGTCCAATAGGTTCTCATAGATATAACTTGTGGTGGCTACCATATGATTCATATTTAAAAAGGTAGTGAATCGATTGAGGGTAGAATCATCAAAATAATCCGCTTTGGATGTTGTAATTAATGTTACAAAATGTGTTCCATATACACCCGTTACACTATCACTTAGGATGGACGATAATTGCTGACAGTAGTAATGGGTAGAAAGGAGCTTGTAGGATGGATCCAAAAAGCTACAGGCCACAATATAAAAATAGGTCTTCGGTTTTAAGCCAAGGAATAACAAGTGTTTGCCAACTGCTTCATTATCATCGTAATGGCGTAAGAACAATTCTTTAAAAAAGATATCGTACTTTGCACCATGTGGATTCATATAATCCGATCCTTTTTGCAACTGAATAGAAATCATTTGCGTGAGGGCATGGACAAGTTCAAGGTCATCTTCGTCCAACTCCCTTTCTGTACAACGGATGCAAATATATCCAACCACAGCACGACTAATGCGAATACTTTCAAAGATCCAGCTAAAAGGGTAATCCTCAATCTGTGCGACAAATGGATAAACAGAATGGTAAATATAGTCTGTTATATTGTTTTCGCTCATGTTACTGGCCTTCGCAGGACTTAAAGTAAGGCGACTGTTCTTAAACTCAAAATTGCGTTCATCGGAAACGGGAGGATAGGAAGCAAGAACGGAGTAACTGCTATCACATACAACAATCGGATTGTTAATAATTTTATATGCGCTTTGAAGTAAAGTTTCTAGACCTTTTCCACTGAATAGAATTTGAAATAAATTATCCTTATGTGTTTGAACCTGCTGTGAAGCAAGCAGACACTCAGAAATGGCGTTATATACGTCGTACAAGTCTAATTCTTCAGCTATATAGAGGGATTCCTGCTTTGGAGCTTGGTCTTTGCAGCCTACAAAAAGGATATTCCCATATAGTGCATGCGTTTGAAGACCTTCGTAATTGGCAAGATAAAGAATGTTAGGGGTTAGATAAGATATATTAATATCATTTTTATCTACAAAACGTATGCTTTTAATTATTTCTTTGGAGGAGTAATCTCCGTGTATTTCTATTTGGAAACGCGTTTCCAAATCATGAACGATTCTAGCTAAATAAGTCATAATAAATCTCCTTTTTATACCACAAATGATTGTATCAGACAAACGTCGGAAAAGATAGGCTTTATTGCGGCTTTTTTTCACCTGCTATTGGATGAATCTATTTCCAGAGAGAGTTATATTTTTAACAAACAAAAAGGAAAAGGAGAAAAATATGAGTTTTAAAGTAATGGGTGTTGCGGCTGGACGCAAAGACAGCAACAGTGAAATTCTTCTTAAGGAAGCATTGATTGCATGCGAAGAGGCTGGCGCAGAGGTAACTATGATTAACTTGAGAGATTACAATATCTTAGATTGTACAGGATGTACCTCTTGTACTATTGGTATGTCTCAGGGAAAAAATGTTGGATGCGTATTGGATCAGAAGGATGACAAAAAGAAAATTATGGACGTTCTTTTAAGTCAGGATGCAGTAATTTATTCGGTTCCGACATATGACTTAATGCCATCTGCAAATTATTTAACTTTCGCACAGAGAAGTTTGAGCTATGAGACCGCGTTCCTTGAAACAATTGGTGCAATTGAACATAAGGATCGTGTTGCCGGATTAATTTCTGTAGGTGGTTCTACTAGAGCATGGCAGTCAATGGCATTGGAAGGTTTACAGGCAACCATGTTTACAACGGATATGAAAGTTGTAGATATGCTTCTTGCTACACAGGTTCCAGGACCAGCACAGTGTTTATTAAATGATGATCTTATTGCCAGAGCGCATAAGCTAGGAGAGAACATCATGGAAGCAATCAAGACTCCAGTAGCAGAGCGCAAATGGCTTGGAGAAGAGGATATGGGATGGTGTCCAAACTGTCATTCCAATGCACTTGTTTTAGGTGAGCCACAGTGGGATGGACTTCATTACCCAATCGAGTGCCAGGTTTGTGGAGCAGGTGGAAATCTTGAGAAAACAGAAGATGGAAAATGGAAATTTGTGATTCAGAAGGATGGTTTATTAAAGGACCGTACAACTGTTGAGGGACGTGCAAGACATCTTGAAGAGATTGCTCACACACAAGGTGGTTTCTTTATGAATCCAGAAAACAGAGAAATTGTCGGCAAAAAAATAACAAGATATAAAGAAAAAACATTTAAGGGAATCTAGCATTTCAAATATGGGAGGATTTTATGGAGAAGAGTTTAAAATATCGTGCAGCTAATACATTAATTATGAATATACCTGTTGCGGCAGCAATTTCACTTACAGCGCAGTTGCTTGCAATTCATACAGTAATTCCACAGTTATTCTTTATTAATTTTGGAATTGCTTATGTGATTTCATTCCTTATTGGAATGTTCATTCCAGCAGTTAGATGGGGAATCGGATTTGCAACGGTCTGTAAGGCAAAACCAGATTCACTTCCATTTGGTCTTTGCATCAATGTGATTGTAAATCTTGTTTACGTTGTAATTAACTGTATAATACTCACATTTTTTAACGTAGTAATTTTAAATGGAGCACCTGTGATTGCATTCTTTATCGGAATGGCAACAACCTTTGTTCCAATTTATCTTGTAGGTTATGTTGTATCTTTCTTATGGAATCGTCCATCAGAAAAAATTGCAGAAAAGATCTGCGCATAATAATTTTGGAGGAAAATTATGAAACAGTTACAAACAGATGTAATCGTGGTAGCTGCGGGGCTTTCTGGACTTGCAGCAAGTATTGCTGCGGCAGAAAATGGCGCAAATGTTATTACCTTTGAGAAATCAACCACCACCGGTGGAGCAGCAAATATGGGTATGGGACCACTTGGTGTTGGATCTCGCATTCAGAAAGATCATATGATTTCACTTACTCCGGGCGAAGCATTTCGTAAACATATGTATTTCACACACTACCGTGTAGATGCAAGATTGGTTAGAGATTATTATTTCAAATCTGGAGATACCATTGACTGGCTTATGGACATGGGAGTGGAATTCCTTGGCGTACAGAGAGCATTTAGTGCTCCAGAAGCTACACGCGCATATTCAGATGGTGAATTTACATGGCATGTTGTAAAACCAGAGGGTGGTGGAGCACCAGGTCCTCGTTGTGCAACCGCGATGACAAAGAAAATGACAGAAAGAGCAAAAGAATTGGGAGTTGATTTCCAGTTCGAGACTCCAGTTAAGAAAATCATCATGGAAAATGGCGCTGCAGTTGGTGTAATTGCAGTCAACAAAGATGGTGAGGAAATCGAAGCAAGAGCAAAATCAGTAATTATCTGTACCGGTGGTTTCGGCGACAACCCACAGATGATTAGCGAAGAAACAGAGTTTGAATACGGAAAGACCATTTACAACTTTGCAATTCCAGGAATGAAAGGTGAAGGAATCAAGATGGCATGGGAAGCAGGAGCAGGAAAAGAGCCATGTATTATGGAGCTTATGTATCAGCTTCCAGATAACATGAACCACTTCATTTTGGATGGAGCCTTCAGACAGCCATGTCTTTGGGTAAACAGAAATGGACAGAGATTCATGCCAGAAGACCAGATTGCAAATACAACATTTACTGGAAATGCGATTGCAGCACAGCCTGGAAAAGTTGCATATGCCATCTTTGATAGCAAAATGTTGAAGAAATACAAAAAGAAAGGTCCAGACATCGTTTCTCATGTTCACCCACATGATTTATTTGACCATTTTGATGAGCAGTGGGAGAGAGATCTTGAAGCTGGATACGAACCAATCGCACAGGCAGATACCATCGAAGAATTGGCAGAAAAGGCTGGTATTGATGTAGAAGGACTCCTTCAGCAGGTAGAAGAGTACAACGAGATGTGTGAAGCTGGATATGATGAAATCTTTGAAAAGGATAGAGTATATATGCAGCCACTTAAAAAAGATCCTTTCTATTGCTGCCGTGAGAATGTAGGTGCTTATGGTTCGTTAGGTGGAGTAAAAATCAACCATAAAACACAGGTACTTACAGAGGATGCAAAGGTAATTCCTGGTCTTTACTGCGCAGGAACCGATGCATGTAACATTTTTGGAGACAGCTATCCATTTATTCTTTCAGGAAATACAATGGGATTTTGTCTCAACAGTGGTCGAATTGCAGGTGAGAATGCGGCTGCTGAATTGGATGAATTTGAATTTTAATACATATTCGTTAAAGGAGCTTTATAGATGAATATTACAATTGATGGAAAAAAAATTGAAGCAAGAGAAGGAAGTTCTATTTTAGACGCGGCTCTTGCTGCAGGCGTATATATTCCCCATCTTTGTAGTCATCCTGATTTGGAAGCAAAAGGCGGTTGCCGTCTCTGCTCCGTCGAAATCGACGGAGTAGAGGGCGCTGTACCGTCTTGCATGACTAAAGTTGAAGAAGGAATGAATATTACAGTGAATGGACCAAAGGCAGAAAAGGTTCGTAAATCTGCAATGGAGTTAATACTTGCGACACATCCTGCTGATTGTACAGGTTGTCCAAAGTTTGGTAAATGTGAATTACAGTCTATGTACCAGTACATGGGAGTAAGTGCAGAGCGTTGGAGAAAGAAATCAAGAAGTGTTGCAAATGATGATAGTAACCCATTGATTTCACATCTCTTTACTCGTTGCGTACGCTGTGGTCGTTGTATTCGCGCATGTCAGGATTTGAGAGGTGTTAAGGTTCTCGACTATGTAAAGACAAAAAGCGGTATTCGAGCAGGAATTCCAGAAGGAAAAACATTAGAAGAAGCAGGATGCCGTTTCTGCGGAGCTTGTATAGAGGTATGTCCAACCGGATCGATTATGGATGCGGTTAAGATCATGAAACCAGAACGCTCTTATGCAGAGAATATTGTCCCATGTAGAAGTACATGTCCTGCACATGTGGACATTCCAAGATATATTCGCTATATCAAAGAGGGCGATTTCGATAAAGCCACGGCTGTTATTCGAGAGAAGGTTCCTTTCCCAGAAATTTTAGGAGCTGTTTGTACACACAAGTGTGAAAGCAACTGTAAGAGAGGGGAACTTGGTGAACCAATTTCAATTTGTAAATTAAAGCGTGCAGCTGCAACAGAAGACAGTGGCGCATGGAAGGAAAAAATAGTAAAAGAAGCATCTACTGGAAAGAAGGTAGCAATTATCGGTGCCGGTCCAGCAGGATTAACGGCAGCTTACTATCTCGCAAAGAAAGGGCATGCTGTAACGGTATATGAGAAGAATGAGAAAGCTGGTGGACAGTGCAGATATGGAATTCCAGCATATAGACTTCCAGATGAGCTTTTAGATCGTGAGATTGCCAATGTTCTTGAGGTAGGAATTGAGCTTCAAACAAACGTTGAAAATACTACTCCAGAGGAGTTGAAAAATAAAGGTTTTGATGCGGTATTAGTTTCTATTGGTACCCATCAGGGAACAAAACTTCCAATCGATGGAAATAGCCTGCCGGGAGTATATGTGAACGCAGATTTCTTAAAAGCAGCAAGAAGTGCAAACCCATTACCGCTTGGAGAGAAGGTAATGGTACTCGGTGGTGGAAATGTAGCATATGACTGTGCGAGAACTGCAATTCGTCAGGGTGCTAAGGAAGTACACATTGCTTGCCTGGAAAATGAACAGCAGATGACCTCTTCACCAGAAGAAATAGCAGAAGGAGCTGAGGAAGGCGTAATACTTCATTCTGCACATTCATTCTTACGCATTGTGGGAGAAGAAAAGGTAGCTGGTGTAGAGCTTCAGAAAGTAAACAAATTCTATTTCGATGAAAACCGCAAGGCAGTAATTGAATTGGAAGAAGGTTCCAAACACATTGTTGAAGTGGATAACGTAATCTTTGCAGTTGGACAAAAACCAGCTGGAACAGAGGAGTATGGAGTGGAACTTACACATGGTCCATACATTAACACAAAACAGTCTGCAACCAGCATGGAAGGTGTATTTGCTGCAGGGGACGTAGTAACAGGAACCCGCTCAGTAATTGAGGCAATTGCTGGAGGAAGAGATGCTGCACAAGAGATGGACAAATATCTTGGTGGAAATGGAAACATTGAAGAAGTTCTTGTGGAGAAGGAAACTCCGAATCCATATATCGGACATGTGGAGGGATTTGCTGGACTTAAGCGTGTAAATCCTGAAATGGTGGACGTAGAAACAAGAGTAGGCAGCTTTGAGGCAATTGAGAAACCATTGACTTGTGAGCAGGCGAAATGCGAGGCAGGAAGATGCTTACAGTGTGATCTCAGATTAGAATTAACACAACCAAAATTGTGGAATGAATATTAGGAGGATGCAAAATGACTATCGTTGAAAAAATAAATCATTTAAACGAAAATCAGTGCGTTGTGGACGTCCTTCATAATGAGGTCGCTGCTCATAAATGTAATGATTGCGGAAAGTGTGTATTTGGATATGAAGGAATCACACAGCTTCAAATGATTTTAAAAGATATTACAGAGAAGAAAGGGCGTTCATCAGACAAAGCACTTATGGAAGAACTGAGTGAATTGATGAAGACGCAGTCTATGTGCGAGGCGGGAGAAGAAATTGCGGAGGCTGTTTCAGCAGCGCTAAGTATATATGGAGATATCTTTGATGAGCATATTTCAAAGAAGGGATGTAGAGCCGGGGTATGTAAGAAATTCATGACATACCATATCCTTGCAGATAAGTGTATTGGCTGCGGAGATTGTATGGATGAGTGCGAGGACGATGCAATCCTTGGAAAGAAGAAATTTGTTCATGTAATTGAGGAAGATGAATGTACATTATGTGGAAAATGTATGGATGCATGTGACGAAGATGCGATTGTAATGGCAGGAGCAGATAAGCCACGTTGCCCTAAGAAACCGATTCCATGTAAAAAATAATAAGAAAGGTTGAGTGAGATGAGTAATACATTAGGAAAATATGCGAGAAGTGTATCAATCATTGGTGTAGGATGTACGCCTTTTATGTATACCGTTGACAAGGAAGAAACAAATGGATTAACAGAGGGAGAATTATTTGGATATGCAGCGTTAAAAGCAATGGAAGATGCTGGCGTGAACCCAAAAGATGTCGACTTCTATTTTCATGGATGCGCAAGCCCATTGAATGGATCGAATTACTTAACTCCAAATGTTCAGATCGCAAACTGGTTTGGTATGAAGGGAAAGGGCTCTATTCACCATTCCGAAGCATGCTGTACTGGATATTTAGCAATTGAGCAGGCTGTAAATGCGATTGCATCTGGAAAATATGATTGTGTATTAACAGGTGCAGTAGAATTTGGCGACAGTACACCATCACCAGCAGACAACATTGAAACTCCAAAGCATCCATATAAGAGAGACAAGATGACAATGGAGAAATTCCTCAAAACAACATCTTGGTTATATGATCGTACTTACACAAGAAGCTTGATGGCTGGACAAGAGCTTATTTATGATGATGCTGCAGAATGGTATGTTCGCACACGCGGCATTTCATCTGAGGACATGAATAAGACATTAAATCATATGTGCATTAACAATAGAAAAAATGCATCTTTGAATCCACTTGCAATTGAGAGAACAACCTATGAAACCTTAGCAGAACAGCAGGGAATGACATTAGATGAGTATATGAATTCTCCATACAATCCAAAAATGGGAGATTTCCTTCGCGCGGGTGGTCTTGAGTTGAAATGTGATGGAGCGGCAGCTGTAATTGTTTGTGCAACAGAAAAGATTCCTGAAATTGCGAAAAACTTAAAACACAAACCAATTGAGGTACTTGCAATTGGTAGTGCTGCCTGTGAGGCAACAACACCTCACTTCGAGGTACGTGCAACCGAGGAAGCAGTTCGTCAGGCTTATGAGGCAACTAATTTGACCGGAGAAGACTTAGATTTATTCTTTGCAAACGATTTCATTATTACCTCACACCTTGTATCAGCGGAGATTGCTGGATACCTTCCTTACGGAGAAGGCTGGAAATATATTTGTGATGGTCGTACTGCATGGGATGGAGACCGTCCAATCAATACAAATGGTGGAAGAACCTCATTTGGACATGCACATGCAGCTTCTGGACTTGCTGATATGTACGAGGCTTGCAAACAGATGTGGGGAGAATGTGGCGAACGCCAGGTTAAGAAGCTTCCAAAGACAACAATGCTTCGTGGTTACGGCGGAGCGCAGAACGTAGCTGCAATCATTGTTCGTACAATGGATTAATAGAGGAGGAGACAATCATGGCTATCAAATTAGAAAAAGTAGTGGAAAAATTCTATCTGGGGCTTGAGGAAGGAAAAATTCTTGGACGTAAGTGCCCAGAGTGTGGAAATGTTGAATTCCCTCCAGTTTATGCATGTAATGAGTGCGGAAATTACGAAACAGAATGGTATGAGATTAGTGGTAAGGCAAAACTTCATTCCATCGTTTTACCAGCAGCATTATCATCAAAACCAGAGTATAAAAACCTTGGGAAATTTGCATATGGAGAAGTGGAGCTTGAGGAAGGAACAAGATTAAATGCAGTTGTTCGCGGAATCAGCAAAAAGAATAGAGATGAGTTAAGTGCCAAACTTCCTTTAAATATTCATGCAACAATATTCCAAAGAGAAGGCGGATTCAAAACAGTTATTTTTGATTTAGATGAAGAGTACACAAAATAGGAGGATACAATAATGGAAAGACAGGAAATTTTAACACAGGTATTAGAGATGGTTGCAATGTCATATAAGAAAGACGTAAGCGAGCTTTCTGAGACAACATCCTTCAAAGAGGATTTAAGCGGTGCATCGGTTCAGATGGTTGCATTAGTTTCTGAAATTGAGAACGAGTTAGACGTAGCACTTATGCTTGCAGACGCAAGTGCATGTGCAACAATTGGAGATTTGGTTACATTAATTGAAGAGGAGATGTAATCGTGAGCGTATTAGATCAGATTTACGAGAAAGCAAAATTGAATCCTCAGAAGGTTGTATTTCCAGAAGCATTGAATGAAAAAATGATGCAGGCTGCATTTGAAGCTGGCAAGGAGGGCTATATTTGCCCTATCCTTGTTGGCGATAAAACAGAAATTGAGAATGCAATCGCAGAGCGAGGATATGAAAAGGATATCTTTCAAATTGTGGATATGCAGGAAGAAACATATAGAAATTCATTAATTGAAAGATATGTTGCACTTCCAACTACATTATTGAAGGAAAAGGCGTTGAATCGTCGTATGCAGGATGCATTACATTATGCAATGGTGATGCAGGCTGTTGGTGATGCAGATGTTACATTTGCAGGTATTGATTACACAACAGGAGATGTATTGCTTGCAGGACAGATGATTATCGGTATGAAGCCAGGAATCAGCACCATTTCAAGTATTGGACTTTGTGATATTCCTGGATATGAAGGCAGTGAGGGATCACTTCTTGCAGTTGGTGATAGTGCAGTATGTACCAATCCAACCGCAGAGCAGCTAGCAAGCATCGCTATTTCTGCATGTGATACAGTGAAATCCTTATTAGACTGGGAACCAAGATGTGCTTGTGTATCATACTCAACACTGGGAAGTGGACAAGGCGAGTTAATTGACAAGGTAGTACAGGCCGTAAAAATTGCAAATGAGTTAAGACCGGATCTTAACATCGATGGAGAATTCCAATTGGATGCTGCGATTTCTCCAGAAGTTGCTGCGAAGAAGGTTAAGACAGAGAGCACAGTTGCTGGAAAGGCAAATGTTGTAATTTGGCCGGATTTGAATGTGGGAAATGTTGCGGTTAAATTAATTCAACAGTTTGGACATGCAGATGCATATGGCCCAATGCTTCAGGGCTTTAACAAGGTTGTATGTGATTGCTCAAGAAGTGCACCTGTTTCTGAATTAAAGGGAAATATTGTAATAAGTGCAGTAAGAGCAGCGGGTGAAAAATAAGTTAAAGCATGAAAATCCCCAAGAAATTGGGGATTTTATGCTATTTGAGGTGAAAAATGAAAGAGTATAAAGTTTTGACAATAAATCCAGGCTCAACTTCTACAAAAATAGCATTGTTTGAAGGTGAGAAATGTTTGTATACACAGAATGTGTCACACGATGCAAAGGAGTTGGCGCAGTACGACGCTATTTCAGATCAGCTTCCATATAGAAGAAATATGATTCTTTCTTTATTAGAGGAAGCCAACGTCTCATTAGAAGATGTCGATGTGTTTGTTGGCCGTGGTGGAGGTCTTCTTGCAATGGAAGGAGGCACCTATGAGGTGACAGATTTAATGCTTGACCATGCAAAAAAAATGGTAAATGGCGTAATTCATCCAGCCGCATTAGGTCCACAGCTTGCGGCAGAATTTGCGAACAAATATGATGCGAAGGCAATGGTAGTAAATCCGCCAGATGTAGATGAACTTCAGGACCTTGCAAGAATGACAGGAATCAAAGGGGTAAATCGTGTGATCCATTTACACGCGTTAAACCTAAAGGAGACTGCAATTCGACACAGCAAAAATGTGCTTCATAAAAAATACGAAGAGGCAAACTATATTGTGTGCCACATTGGTGGGGGAATCTCCGTATCTGCTCACAGAAAAGGAAAGATGGTAGACGGATTTGACATCGTAGGCGGAGAAGGACCTATGGCTCCAACAAGATGTGGAAGCATTTCCGTAGCTGATTTATTAAATTATATGAAGAAAAACAATTTCGGACCAGCAGATGTAAAAGGATTACTTACAAAATCAGGTGGATTTGTAAGTCATACAGGAATTTCCGATGCAATAGAGCTTACCAATCGAGCAGCAAATGGCGACGCATATGCAGAAATGGTATGGAACACTATGATATATCAAATCGAAAAGTGCATTGGTGCTATGGCAGCGGTTCTTCACGGTGAAGTAGATGGTATTCTGTTAGGCGGCGGAATGGTACATGATAAAGATCTTGTACAACAGATTACAGATGTGTGTTCATTTATTGCGCCAGTTACTGCATATCCGGGAGAGTTTGAGATGGAAGCAATGGCCGCAGGTGCAATTCGTGTGCTAGAAGGTGAAGAAGAACTAAAACAGTATACGGGTGAGCCAAGCTGGACAAAGTTTGCATGGGAAGAATAGGAAATGGAGCAGTAACATGAACGAAAAGAAGATAAACATTGTGACATTAGCATTCGGTATTGCACTACTCCCACCAATCTGGGCAGTTCTGGCTCCACATATGGGAATAACAACGGGAGCAGTTGCTCTTATTTGCGCCGGTCTTTATGTGACAAATGGAAATAAAGTAGTAGATGCCTTCAAAATCACAGTGGGATTTTTGCTAGGGGATATATGGGCAGTTCTTGCAATCTTCATTATGGAAAAATTGCAGTTCAACCAAGAAGTAGAACTCTATGCAACGCTATTTGTATTAGGTGGTTTGGCAGTTCTTATTGGTGAGAATCTTGCAAAATTCATTTTTACACCTGCTTGGTTATGTGGATGGGCAATCGGACTTACGATTATGGGACCGCTAACGATAGCAGAGCTTCATACCTTACCGCTTCAAATTGGAGCCGCTATGATTGCAGGCGTAGTTTATGTAGGCATTGGAGTAGATGCATTTCAAAGAAAGCTTGTTGGCCTAATTCGAAAATAGAGTGAATAAAATATGATGATTACAAGAAAAGTAACCGATTGGTTATATATTTTTCGTGATAGTGTCGATTGTTATGCAAACCTGGTAATTGGAGAAAATGGCGCATTGCTGTTCGACACATGCTGTGGAGTGGATAATTTGAAACAAGCAGTTCGCGAGGTGACAGACCTGCCACTGACCGTACTTGCAAGTCACGGCCACTTTGATCACATTGGAGGAAGCATTCAGTTTGCTAAGGTGTATCTTGCAAAAGAAGACAGAGTGATTTTGGATTCCTATAATGAAGAGATTCTACATAAGTGGATAATGCAGATGTGCCCAGATGCGCAAGATGCCGTAGCATCCTTTGGGGCGGATGAATGGAAGCAGATAGCGGAACTAGATTTTACGGAAGTGGATTTAGGCGGCATCACCTGCGAAATAATTCATTTGCCTGGGCATAGCCTCGGATCGGTAGGCGTCTATATCCGAGAATGGAAGTACTTACTAAGTGGGGACGCATTAACACCGATAATTACGCTTTTTTTTATGAATCACGGGAGCAGAAGGCAACAGCTGGAAACCTTTTATAAAGTGAAAGAATTAGATTTCACACATTTTTTAACTTCACACAGTGAAAAAGTGTATGAAAAGGCGCTGGTTGAGGAAATGATTGCCTGCCTAGAAGCTAGCCCGCAGAGGAAAGGATACCAATATCAGTACCCGAAACCGCCTTATGGAACTGGTTATTTCTATTTGTATTCCAATAAGGAAGAACCAGTGGGATTGATTGTGGAATCAGAGGAAGATATGAAACTATGATTTTTGTTACGTATATGCACTATGAACTGTGCGAGCAGGAAAAGAAGTATCAAACAGAACATCGGCTTGGGCTGACGCTGCTAAAGCAGGTGCTAGAGGACAAATATGGAATTTGGATAGACGGGAGAATGGAGGACGCAGTTGCTACGGATGGGTGCGGAAAACCATATTTGCCTGCTCATCCAAATATCCAGTTCAACATAAGCCACTGCGATGGCTGGATTGTGTGTGGAGTGTCAAGTCAGCCGATTGGGGTTGATGTAGAGCGGTGCAACGCCTTTTCTAACGCAATGAAAAAAAAGGTACTGACTGAGCAGGAGCTATGTGATTTGGAAAAAGGCGAAGCTTTAGAACAAACGGCAAATGAGACCTTTTGCAAATATTGGACGCTAAAGGAAAGTTATTTGAAATGGTTAGGAAAAGGCTTTGCAGTGGATCCTAAAACTGTGGAATTCAAGCAAGATTGTGAAGCTGTAAATGGAATTCGATGCTCGGATGAAAGAGTTGCATGTGCACAGAAGAGATTGGCAACGGATTGTTTTATATCGGTTTGCTATGAGAAAGATGAGGAAGAAATAACATATGAATCTTACGAAGAGAAGATGGCTCGTTTTAATTGCCAGCTGTCTGATTAATTTATGTATCGGTGCGCTGTATGCGTGGAGTGTTTTTGCTTCACCAATGGCAGCACACATTTCGCAGGTGCAAAACCTGTCTGGAGAAAAGGCGATATCTGCAAGTTCTCTCGCAATTGTGTTCTCAATTGCAAATATGGTTGGCCCAATTACCATGATTGGTGGCGGGAAGCTGGTTCGTACCGTTGGTCCACGCACAGTAATCTTAATTGGTGGAATATGGTTTGGAATCGGTATGGTGCTATCAGGATTTGCCTCTAGTGTGGGAATGCTGATACTTGGATTTGGCATTTGCTGCGGTCTTGCCATGGGAATGACCTATGGTTGCACGGTAAGCAATTGTGTAAAATTTTTCCCAGACAAAAGAGGCTTAGCGGGGGGACTTACGACAGCATCCTATGGATTAAGTTCTGTCATTGTTCCACTTATCGCTAACGCTATTATTGCAAAGATGGACGTAACCATGGCATTTAAGATACTTGGTATCGTAATTATTGTGATTGTAGCGATTGCATCTTTTTTTGTGATTCCATGCCCGGATGATTTTACACCAGATGGCTATGTACCAACAGAAAAGAAGGAGATGCTGACAAATAGCGCAAATGAAGATGCTCCGAATGCGAACGAGAAGACGGTAGAAAAAAAGGATTATACCTGGAAAGAGATGATAACAACACCTGCTTTCTACGTTATGATTGTTTTGATGTGCTGTGGCGCGTTTATGGGAATGATGATTATTTCGCAGACTTCGCCAATCGCTCAGAACCAGATTGGAATGCGTGCGTCGAGTGCAGCAATGATTGTATCTGTATTGGCGCTTTTTAACACAGGAGGAAGAATTGTAGGAGGCGTGATTTCTGATAAAATTGGTCAGATAAATACCTTGTCCTTATTATTGCTTTGTTCGATAGTTGGTCTATTCCTTCTTGTATTTGCAGGCACAGGAAATGGCGTGGTTTTCGTCATGGGAATCTGCATTATCGGAATCTGCTTTGGCGGCTTTATGGGAATTTATCCAGGATTTACCAATGAGCGCTTCGGGGCTAAATATTCGAGTGTAAACTATGGAATTATGTTCATCGGGTTTGCTATCTCTGGATTCTTTGCACCAATGATTATCGGCAAACTGTATCTTGCGTATGCATCTTATTTGCCAGCGTACTTTGTTGCAATCACGCTTTCCGTAGTGGGACTTGTAATGTCGCAAATATATAGAAAGATAGAAAAATAAGAAAACAAGAAAACAATGGTTCAGATAGGCGGATTTTGCTACAAACAAAGTGGCAAGTCCGCTTTTTCTATATTACCGATTATCATATCCTTGGGGCAGGTGAAATTCTTATTAATAAGAAAACAGGAAAGCTGGAAATTTTTATTTACCCTGAGTTATTAATCTCATTAAAATGTCCTATAAGTGATGGTATTGTAAGGCATTTGAGGAAAGGACTATAATAGCAGAAGCAAGATTATTTTTCTAGATTTATGGAAAGGAAAAGGAAGAAGAGATGAATTTTTTAGAGGAAAGAATTCTGAAAGATGGTATTGTAAAAGAAGGAAATGTCCTAAAAGTGGACAGCTTTCTCAATCATCAAATGGACATTCAATTATTTGAGCAAATCGGTGAGGAATTTAAGCGAAGATTTGATGGAAAAACAATTAATAAGATACTAACCATCGAGGCATCTGGAATTGGAATTGCTTGTATCGTTGCAAGATATTTCGATGTTCCAGTTGTATTTGCGAAAAAGGCGAAGAGCATCAATATTGATGGTGATATGTATGTGGCAGATGTGGTTTCTTTCACACATAAGAATAACAATCAGGTTATTGTTTCAAAGAAGTTTTTATCGGAAGAGGATCATGTATTGATTATCGATGACTTCCTTGCAAATGGTTGTGCCCTTCAGGGAATGATTTCCATTATTAACCAGGCGGGTGCCACGGTTGAGGGAATTGGAATCGCGATTGAAAAAGGCTTTCAGATTGGTGGAGACACCATTCGTAATCTAGGCTATCAGCTAGAATCAATTGCAATTATAGAAAGTATGGACGCAAAGACAGGGGAGGTAGTATTCCGTGAGCAATAATACAACACAGGCAACCGTAGACAATATTTATTCTTTAGACGGAAAAGTGCCGGTAATGAAGGCTATTCCATTCGGGTTACAGCATATTTTGGCAATGTTTGTTGCAAACATTGCACCTATTCTTATCGTCGCAGGCGCATGCGGAATGGACGCTAAG
>JAZUHO010000079.1:0-7572 GCA_045641745.1 Agathobacter sp.
TACCGGAAGAGATTTTGGGGATTCAAGATATAGCTATGGAATGATTAGGGAGTGTGGCAGATAGGGAGGTAGTATGCTGGAGATAGAAAAAGCTGTTGCAAAGTACAGCAAAGATTTTCAGACCGTGCTTGTGAAAGGAAAATTTCCGGATAGGCAGAAGCCGGCTTCGATGTCCTGCGATTATTGGATGCTTTTGGGTTCTGTTCTCTGTGCTGTGTTCGCAGGGCTCCTTTATAAGGGCTACAGGAAGCTGGAAGGATAAGAAATTCTGGCAGATTTATGCACTTGCTATGGCGGAAGCGGGGCTTATCATATGGATCGTGTATTTGATGTTTGTAAAAACAGAGTAGAAGTATATGAAAACGGCGGATGGTTAATGCAGTATACCTTCCGCCGTTTTTTGCGTATTCGATTTCTCTTTAGCCGCAGGCTAAGAGACTATTTTGTAAATAAATATTGACAAAATAGTTAGAATAAACTAACCTACTAATGGTTAGCAATGACTAACTGATAATCATGTGAGATTTCCTTTATTTACACTGCTGGATATTGTATGTATCTTGCAGTGCAAAGGGATTGTGGAAATAGAATTCGTGCACAAAGATAGTGCCGAGATAATGTTGAAATATTGTAATAACCAATGGAAAAGTATGCGATTATTTCGTGAAAAGGAGAGAATGTGAGAATGAAGGAAAAGAAAAAAGGTGTCTTTGCCCGACTGTTTAGCTACATGGGAGTATTTAAAATAACAATGCTTATTTCCATTGTTTTCGCTGCGATTTCGGCGGTGGTCAATTTGAAGGCATTCACCTGTGTTTATAATGTTGCCAGAGAAATTATTAATTGCAAGGGTGTATATACCGATTTGAACAAGGAGATTCTTGCGAATCAGGGATGGAGAGCGGTGTTTCTGATTTCGTCGGCATTTGGGATGTATGGTTTTGGGTTGTTGTTTTCGCATATTACGGCATATAGCACTGTTGGAAAGATAAGGATAGAGCTTATAAAACATATCGGAATGCTGCCGTTAGGATATCATTCTACAAATCCAAGCGGAAAGCAGAGAAAAATTATTGAGAAAAATACGGACAATCTTGAGGTGTTAATAGCACACCAAATTCCGGATTGTGTTCAGGCGGCGGTTTTGCCAATTGCTTTTCTGGCATTTATGTTTCAGTATGACTGGAGATTATCGCTTACCTGTCTTATTCCTATTTTCATAGGTTTTGCAATACTGGCATCCATGCTGAAGGGCGAAAGCGAAGGTTTTGTGCAGCAATATCAAAAATCGGCAGAGGATATAAGTAATGCAGCCACAGAATATGTTCGCGGTATTTCTGTTGTAAAGGTATTTGGCCAAACAGCAAAATCATTTAAAAGATATAAGGAATCTGTTAAGGAATACAGCGATTATATCATTAAATACGCACTATCGATGGAAAAGACAGATAGTGCGTATAATGCAATTATCAATAGTATCTTCTTTTTTCTGATACCAGCAGGAATTATTTTGTTTAATGCTACAAAAGACCGGGAAAAAATGATTTTAAGCTTTGTTTTTTTCGCGGTGATGATACCGTTGATTGTATCGATTTTGGCAAAGATTATGAAGAGTTCTTCAAATATTATGATTTCGGCAACTTCGCTGGATGTAATAGATGGAATATTTGAAAAGAAGGCATTGGAAAATACAGCGAATCCGAAGAAACCAGAGAATTTTAATATTGAATTGGAACATGTAACGTTTGCCTACGACAAGGATGCAGAGAAAGCCTTGGATGATGTCTCGATATCCATAAGGGAAGGGGAAATTACTGCATTGGTTGGTGAGTCTGGTGGTGGAAAAAGTACGGTTGCGAATCTTATCGCCAGATTCTGGGATGTAGATGAGGGAGCTGTAAAAGTTGGCGGAGTGGACATCCGGGATATGGATTACAGTGAATGGATGCAAAATGTGAGCATTGTTTTTCAAGATACGAATATGTTTAAGATGTCTATTTTGGATAATGTGGCGTTTTATAAGCCGGAGGCTACGAGGGAAGAGGTTTTACATGCTTTAAGTCTTGCTCAATGTGATGATATTTTAGAGAAAATGCCAAAAGGAGTGGATACAGTAATCGGTGCAGACGGTGTTTACCTGTCGGGTGGTGAGATGCAGAGATTGGCTTTGGCAAGGGCCATTCTGAAAGATTCTCCGGTTATTTTATTGGATGAAGCTACGGCATTTGCTGATGCCGAGAATGAATATCTGATTCAGAAGGCTTTGGATGAGCTTTTAAAAGGAAGAACTGTATTGATGATTGCGCATCGACTTTCTACTATTGTGCATGCTGAACAGATTTGTGTATTTGAAAAAGGCAAAATTGTAGAGAGAGGAACACATCAACAGCTTCTTGACAGGAAGGGGATGTATTCCAGAATGTATGAAGAGTACAAGAATAGTATCTCATGGAAAATCGGAGGGGAGAAGAATGTTTAATAAAGTATTTATGCTTAGCAAAGAAGCGAATAAATCTTTGATTCAATCAAGTATTTATATGAGTATATTTAATATTGCAACACTTGTCCCTGCAATTTTGCTTGCGGAAGTGACAGGGCAAATGTTGGATATTTATTTTGGTGGAAATACTGAAAAACTTCCGCTATGGGGGTATCTTGCGATTGCATTTATATTCTTTTTACTGATTTATCTCACATATCGTGGAACTTATAGGAAAAAGTATTTTTCTTCTGGAAAAGAAGATATGAGACTTAGAATGGAGCTGGCAGACAAGATTCGTAAACTTCCGTTATCATATATCGGTAAGCGCAATCTGAGTGACCTTACTTCAATCATCATGGATGATGTAACGGTTGCTGCGAATACCATTGCAACGGTTGCAACAGAACTTATCAGTGGATTTTTATCCGGGATAATTACACTTGTGGCATTAGCATTCTTTAATTGGAAATTAAGTCTTTGTCTTGCGGTATGTCTACCTGTTGTTGTGATTGTAATGGGGCTTTGCCGCAAAATATCAGAGGGAACCAATCTGAAAAATAAGAAGAAAAAACTTGATATCAGTGATGGTTTACAGGAATATCTCGAGAATATAAAGGTGCTTATAACGGCTCAAAAGGTTGAGAAGTACCAGAACAATCTGGCAAAGAAGATTAAAAATGTTTTGCCGGGGCTTATTGCGTATGAGCTTATTTCCGGTTTTACGATAGCGATTTCATACAATGTTATGAGAATTGGTCTTGGAATAGTGATTATAGCCGGCTCCTCCATGCTTATTTCCGGAGAAATAAGTGTGGTAACATTCTTGATGTTTCTTTATATTGCTGTAAGAATATATGAACCGATAACAAAGGGATGCGAGATGCTTGGGGAACTGATCCATTCCCTGGTAAGTGTTGACAGAATAAGAACAGTATTGGATTATCCGGAACAGCAGGGAAATGAGGAGGTTTCCTTGGAACAATACGATGTGACTTTTGAACATGTGACATTTGGGTATGAGGATGAAGCTGTAATAAAAGATGTCTCCTTTACTGCGAAGCAAGGAGAGATAACGGCGCTTGTTGGTCCTTCAGGTTGTGGAAAAAGCACGCTTTGTAAGTTGGCAGCAAGATTCTGGGATGTTGATGAAGGAACGATTAAGGTAGGGGGCATTGATATTAAGCAAATAGCACCTGAAACTTTATTAAAAAATTATTCGATTGTTTTTCAAGATGTAGTTTTGTTTAATGACACTATATTTAACAATATTAAAATCGGGAAAGAGGATGCTACAAGAGAGGAAATTATTGCAGCTGCGAAGCTGGCGCGCTGTGATGAGTTTATCGAACGTTTGCCGCAGGGATATGATACGATGATTGGTGAAAATGGAAAAACCCTATCCGGCGGTGAGAGACAGAGACTTTCTATTGCGAGGGCATTTCTGAAGGATGCACCAATTATTCTTCTTGATGAGAGTACCGCCTCCATTGACCCTGAGAATGAGACCAAGATTCAGGAAGCAATCGGAAAACTGATTCAGAATAAAACGGTTCTTATTATTGCTCATAAACTTCGCTCCATAGTTGACTGTGACAAGATTGTTGTTTTGAAAGAAGGAAAGCTTGTGGAACAGGGAACACATGAACAATTAGAGCGAGAGGGTGGTTTATACCATCGATTATATGAAATACAAAATGAGAGTGTTAATTGGACGGTAAATTCATAGATTGAGGAAGAGAGGAAAAATCACAATGAAAAGGAAAAACGAAACAAACAGACTTACAGGAAAGGATTTGATGATGGTGGGGATATTTACAGCGGTATACCTGGTTATTTATGTGTTAACAAGCTGTATACTTGGCCTGATTCCGATGATTTCTCTCACCATGACCTTTTTCAGTAGTATTATTCTGGGGATACCCATGATGCTATATTTTGCAAAAATAAAGAAATTTGGAATGATTTTGATTACATATACGGTCAATGGAATATTGATGATTTTTTTAGGATTGGGAGTGTATTCCTTGGGTTTGGGAATCATTTGTGCATTGATTGCAGAATTAATGATTAAGAGCAGTAACTATAAAAGTTCCTGGAAGGCAATTCTTGCATTTGCAATTACCTGTGTAGGTGCAAATGGAAATGTAATTTATTGGGTGTATGGAAGCGAAGAGTTTTTAGCTCAGACTGCGGCATCCATGGGGCAGGACTATTTGAATGAAGTAGTTGGATATTTCTCAATCTGGTGGGTTTTACCAGCAGTCCTGTTGTCTGGTTTTGTTGGTGGCTTACTTGGAGGCGTGTTGGGTAGAAAAGTATTAAAGAAGCATTTTGAAAGAAGTGGATTGGTTTAATGGATAGCATATTAAAAAGAACACGTCCGACAATGAAACAGTTATTTTTGGACCCACGGACCAAGATGTTTTTGTGTCTTACTGTTTCATTTCTAACCTTGGCAGGAAATGGTGAGGGCATAATGCGGTATGTAAAAATCGGTATTGCTGTGGTTCCGCTAATATTTATGTTGGTTTTGAAGAAACCATTGATTGCGGCATATTATGTTGGGTTATATGTATTTTCGCTTTTGATTTCGGGGATTGCACCATATGTTCCGCCGATTGTAAATGCATTATTTACGGGGGTTATTGTTACCTCGACGCAGGCACTTCCAAGTATGTCGATGTTTTGTTTTATGATAATGACAACTTCGGTGAGTGAGTTTATAGCAGCTATGGATAAGTTACATATACCAAAAAAAGTGACAGTTCCGATATCCTCAATGTTTCGTTTTTTTCCTACCATTGCGGAAGAATATGCAGCAATTAGAGATGCTATGAGACTGAGAGGAATCGGCTCGTGTAGAAAGCCCATAGAGATGCTTGAGTTTAGGATGGTGCCGTTGTTAACGGAGCTATTATCCATTGGAAATGAATTATCGGCATCCGCATTGACCAGGGGGTTGGATGCTCCAGTTAGAAGAGAAAACATATGTCCAATCGGATTTCACTGGCAGGATATTGTCGCAATCGCGTTTTGTCTTTCTACCATAGCGATTTATGTGCTTAGTAATATATATGGATGGTAAAAGGTGGTGCAAGACATGATAAAAATGGATAATGTTTCATTCAAATATGAAAATGCGAAGAACGGCGGAAAAATATCAGAAATCAATGTTGAGATTTTTAAGGGGCAAGTGGTGCTTTTGTGTGGTGAGTCCGGTAGCGGAAAAACTACGTTTGGCAGATTGGTAAATGGTCTCATACCGACATATTATGAAGGGGAGTTATCCGGTAAAACGAGTGTATGCGGATTGGATGCAGCAGAATGTGAGTTGCATGAACTCGCTCCGCTTGTTGGTTCGGTATTTCAGAATCCGAAATCACAGTTTTATACACTTTTGACTGATACAGAAATTGTTTTTGCTTGTGAAAACTTGGGTATTAACAGGGAGGAAATTCTGCGTAGATTTGATGAGGTTACATTGCTTTATAAAATGGAGAAAATCCTTGGAAAAAGTCTTTTTGCTATCTCAGGCGGGCAAAAGCAAAAGGTGGCATGTGCTTCTGTAAGTGCACTAAATCCGGAGATTTTTGTATTAGATGAACCAACCTCCAATCTTGATATTTCCACAATAAAGGAATTAAGGGAGATATTGTTATTGCTTAAAGCTAAGGGAAAAACAATTTTGATTGCTGAGCATAGATTGACATGGCTTGAAGGGGTAGTGGACAGAGTTCTTTACTTTCATGACGGAAAAATAAAGGAAGATTTGACGGCTAATCAGTTCTATGGTAAATCGATTGCTGATTTGCAGAAAATGGGACTTCGTGCTGAAATGAAATTTGAGCCCGATAACAGAATGATATCTTTGGGCGAAAAGCTCATAATAGATAATTTTATATATAAGATAAAGGGACAGCAAATTTTGAATATAAAGCATTTGGAACTTCCGGAGCAGGCTGTGATTGCAGTTTTGGGAAATAATGGAATGGGCAAATCGACATTTGCCAAATGTTTGTGTGGATTACTGAAAAAAACAAAAGGAATTTTAAGCATTCATCAGGAGCAGTTTGATGACAAGAAGCGAAGAGAGCTGTGTTACATGGTTATGCAGGATGTGAATCATCAGCTGTTTTCCGAAAGTGTAATTGATGATGTGACGCTTGGTGTATATGGAGAGGAAGAAAGCAAAAAAGAAAAAGCGCGTGAAATATTGAAGGCTCTTAATCTTGATATGTTTGAGGAGGCACATCCGATGTCTCTTTCGGGTGGGCAAAGGCAAAGAGTAGCAATTGCCGGAGCGGTAGCATCCCATAAGGAGATATTAATATATGATGAACCTACCAGTGGGCTTGATTACAAGCATATGCGTGAAGTGGCGGAGAGCCTGAAACGTCTTTCAAAGATGGGAAAAACACAGTTTGTTATTACACATGATCCTGAGCTGGTTGCAGCGTGTTGCAATTACTTTATTTTTATTGAAAATGGAGAAGTTGTAGCACAGGGAGAATGGACAAAGGAAAATGTTAAAAAAATCAAAGAATATTTTGGTTAATAAAAAGAAAGAGACCTTCCGGTATGGTCTTTCTTTTTGAATGACGGTTGCCTTGTATAAATCTGGATACCATTCTTTCCATAAGTAGAGCATACTTATAGAGGGATAACCTAATAACTCTTTAACTTTGGCTGGTGATCCAGTCTTATCAAACAATAAAAGAGCGGCGGTAATCTGTTCTTTTGAATAACTCATAGTTTCTTTCGTACGTTATTCAGTCCAACTTTTTGTCCGCACGCCCCAAATTTGAATTTTACGGAAGAAATTTATGAAGTAAGGAGTTTAATTAAATGCAACATGAAAATTTTAATATGGCACAACATGGATTTGTAGGACATCTCTCAATCTCTGAACAAAGCACAAAGTACGGTGTAATAGTAATAATGGGTGGAGAACAGAGTTTATTATCGGGAACAATAATAGCAGATAGATTTGCAGATTATGGAATTGCTGCGCTTGCTGTTTCTTTATTTGGAGCTGAAGGACTTTCTGATGGTGCTAATCAAATTTCATTAGATATGTTTATACCGGCATT
>JAZUHO010000080.1:0-6131 GCA_045641745.1 Agathobacter sp.
CGGGCCAGGTCTTCTCACCAAATGAGATATACGAGCGCGTGTGGTATGATAATCCATATGGGACCGAAAATACCGTTGCTGTGCACATCCGTCATCTTCGAGAGAGAATCGAATATAATCCGGCTGAACCTAGATATCTAAAGGTAATCTGGGGACGCGGTTATAAAATGGAGGGTTAAAAATGACCAAAAAATGGAATCGAACCAATATAGCCAAAGGAATTGCGATTGCACTTACCATTTTTAATGGTATGGCGCTTGCGGTTACTGGTGGTATGTCTATTGGATTTATTGCATGTGATGCCGACCAGACAACAGAAACAGAGGCGCGGAAGGCTCTTCTAGGAAATATATTAGAAAATTATGGTGCCTATTTGCTGGATAACGTAGAATATACGGAAGATGGCAATGCTAATTGGGATCTGTTATCAGGGGGAAACTTTGATTATCTGGTGATGGATGGAGATGAAACGACGAATGCATCTTTAGAGGAGCGCACCTTATATAAGACAGCGGACATCGACATCATGAAACCGGATGACATCTTTTATGGAAGCAGTGTGGACAGATATCACTACCATGTAGGAGATATGTATGCCATGCTGATAATGCCTGGCAAGAATATTGGGGAGGGCTATACCCAGTATTATGATGTCGTGAATATCGATGAATACTATTTAGATAAGCACTCTGGTAAGCTTTATGCGGTGAGCGACAATCAGCTGTATCTGATGAAAGAATTTACACTGTACGTGGGAGATTCAAAGTATATAAATGAATTGATACAATGGAATCAGCAGCCATCGGATATTCAAGTGGAGGAAGAAGCGGAGGACGTAGAAAGCTATGTGGTAACTTCCGATGGGGAAATGAACGATAGAGAACTTAGCATCGTACACTATTATTACGATTCGCGTAAGGAGTCCTATGAATCGGTGGAAACTTCTTTGGATTTATTAAGTTATCTTTCTTCCTGCAAAGAAAAAGGGGTAGAGGTGGCGATACTGTTTGAAGGTATGCGTAATCTCCTTTCCATTGATGGATATAACGATTCTGTACAAATAGAAATCGTCGATGTAATGGCAAGAGAGGGAAGATTTGTAATAAATGAGGGAGCATATTCGGTTGCTGAGGACAATGCATTAAGAGTAGCATCCAATACGGACATACATAGCAAGCAGAACCTTGTCTACTTTAAATGGAAGGACAATTTGGTAGCAAATCAGGTCTTAAAGTGTGGCATAAAGGATGTCTCGTACGACGCCAATCAATGGATTAGCAACTTATTTCGCCATCGAAATGCGATTCTTTGTATGAGCTTCCTACTTTTTATCCTTATGGTAGCCGGTATCATATTTGTATTGTGCCAATCTGGAAGAAGAGTGACGGATGAAGAGATACATTTACGAGGCTTTGATCGCATTCCGTATGGACTTATTGTAGCGGAGACTGGGGCACTCGTTACCGTATTGATAATTGGTAGTGCGGGACTATTGGAGGAATTTGGAGAGTGGAATATGAGCCTGGATTACCTCGTATTGTTGGAAATCTTTCTTACCGTAAGCTGGTCCCTTATTGTTGCAGCATTCTGTATGAGTACGGCAACTAGAATTAAATCCAAGAAATTTATGCAGTATACGCTGTGGAATGTGCTGATGAAACCATTCCGCGTATTGCGGGAAAGCATTGCTGAGAACAAAAGCGTATTTTGGAAGGTAGCGTGGATTCTCGGAGGCTTATCCTTCTTAGAATTCATGGTAATTGTGAGCACTACATATAACCAAGGAAGGGAAGTGGCGCTTTTTCTCCTGTATAAGGTTATAGAAGTTCCTGTTTTACTCTATGCTGCTATGCAGATGGAAAACCTGAAACAGGGAGGAAAAAGAATTGCCAGTGGTGATTATAGTACACCAATTGATACGAGCAAGATGTTTTGGGAGTTCCGTAAGCACGGGGATAATCTTAACAATGTAAGCGAGGGAATTTCCGTTGCTGTCGATGAGAAAATGAAAAGTGAGCGCTTCCGTACGGAATTGATAACCAATGTATCCCATGACATTAAGACACCGTTAACATCCATCATTAATTATGTGGATTTACTCAAGAAAGAAGAAATTAATAATCCACAGGCACAGGAGTACATGGAGGTGCTGGATCGACAGTCTACGCGATTAAAGAAGCTGATTGAGGACTTGATTGAAGCATCTAAAGCATCCACAGGAAACCTGCCGGTAACGTTAGAAGAGTTCGATGCGAATGTTTTGCTTACACAGGTAGTTGGAGAATTCAAGGAGCGCTTGGAAGCGAAGGAATTGGAACTTGTGGTATCCAGCTGTGAAGGTCCTGTAAGAATTATGGCAGATGGCCGCCACCTATGGCGTGTATTCGATAATTTGCTGGGAAATGCATGCAAGTACTCGCAGGCAGGAACACGTGTATATGTTACGATTGCAAGAGAAGGAGGGGAAGTACGAATTACCTTCCGTAATATTTCAAACTATCAGCTTAATATTTCCAGTGAAGAGCTGATGGAGCGATTTGTTCGAGGAGACCGTTCAAGAAATACAGAGGGACATGGTCTAGGACTCAACATTGCGCAGAGCCTTATGGGCTTAATGGAGGGAACGCTTCGCATCGATGTAGATGGTGATTTGTTCAAGGTAACGTTAAGCTTTGCGGATATGGAAGGAAACAAATAAAATCATAGAGAAAGCAAATGGAAAGGGGCTGTTTTTACAGCCCCTTTTGTGATGCACTAATGCTTGTTGCTACTTGAAATATATTTGGAATAGCGTTGCTTTGCTAAATAGCGCGATACATTGAAATTGCGGATGCCTTCGTGCTCTGAAATCTGCAAATTCTTATAATATCTGTTTGCTAACGGAGTATTGGAGAGCTCTGAATCAAACAGAATCTTAGAGGCATCGGCGGAGCAGAGTAATAACAGTGCGAAAAGGACACTTGCAGGCAGCAGAAGAGGAAAATTGGAAAAAGGCGTCTGAATGGATGAGAAATCTAAGGGAGAAAATTGTATTGGTAAAAATACATAAAAAAGTATACGCGATATTATTGAAAATTACTAAAAAAGATGGTATAGTAACCACCGCAAGAGAGGTGGTAGAATGCAAGAAAAGAGTAGGAGACAGAATGGCTACAGAGAACAAGTAGTACACTCCTATGGAGAAGCTGTAAGTCAGTATAAGAAATATGCCAAGGAAATGCGTAGTGAAGGAAAACGACCAGTTTCCTTTTTGAATTTCCTAGTAGGGCGCGCACAAGATAATACGTGAGAAACGTTAAAAAACATAGGAAAATGGCTGAAATTGGTCAGACAAAGAAGCTGCGAAGGAGAAATCTCTTTCGCAGTTTTTGAATTTACAGGAAATTGTTTTCCTATGAATTGGAAATACTCCGTAGGATTGAATGCCGCACAGAAGAATCCTATGATAAAATAGAAGCAGAAAGTTTGAGGAGAAGGAAATGGGAAAAATATTATTATTTCACGTAGAAAAGCAAAAAGAACAGCAGATTAAGGAATTGCGCTTAAAGCAATCCTTACACCACATAATATTGTGTGGAGTGCAGAGGCGCTATACAAGGAGTTGGAAAAGGAGCATTCATATTATGAGAAAAAGTAAATGGGTAGCTATAAAAAACAGAAAGTTTGTATAGAATGAAAGTGTAAACGACCATAAAATGGTAGTTTTGGATAAAAAGTGATGGGTAAATAGGACTATTTGAAGGGTGAGTTGCGTCAAAAAAACGAATGGGTGAGAGCACGGCATGTGATTTACGTCATAACGACGAAAGAACGAATGCGGTTTTGGTAATAATTCATAAAAACAATGATACAAAATTGTTGATTTCTTCTAATGGAGGTGGTATAGTAGCATCGTCAAGAGGAGAGAACTTCTCGAGACGGAGTAAAAAGAAAGCATTAGGAGGTATGAATTATGTACACAGAATCAATGAGCGCATTCGGAGATGCAATGGTATACTACGAGAGATACGTGGCAGAGACAAAGGCAGAAGGAAAGAAACCTGTATCATTCTTTAACTTCATTTGCGGTAGATACTAATCAGAGATTTTGATGACAAGCCAGTAGCAAATGTTTGCTACGCGGCATGAGTCAAAACAGGACGAAATGACCCGAGAGGGTCTTTTTTTTATGCAAAAAAGGCTTTAAGATTTCTCTTAAAACCCTTTTAAATACATCCATTTAGAGATTACGCATATGCCCTCAAATGAACTTGAATGTGAAGTTACTATGCAGCCTTGTTGTAGTCAATAACAGATATATCTTGCATAAGCTGTTTAGCCATATTAACTAATTTCTCTAATTGAAGTGCAACTTCATTTGAGTAAAAAGTTTCTCCACATTGCACGCATTCAGTGCAAGGTACATTTTATACATTCAAAAAGGTCTGCAATTACCCCCCCTTTTTAAAATAGTGTATACCATATGTGTACAAAATGGGAAAAAGAAATGGACAAACCATATAATATATTATCCGAAATATCTATCCAATAACCCCTTAAAGGCTTTGCCATGCCTAGCCTCATCGCGTGCCATTTCATGCACAGTGTCATGAATTGCATCAAGATTTAATGCCTTTGCACGCTTTGCGAGATCTGTTTTACCAGCAGTTGCGCCGTTTTCCGCATCAACACGCATCTGCAAATTTTTCTTTGTAGAATCTGTTACCACTTCTCCGAGAAGTTCAGCAAATTTTGCGGCATGCTCAGCTTCTTCAAAAGCAGCCTTCTCATAGTACATCCCGATTTCAGGATAGCCTTCACGATGTGCAACACGTGCCATAGCGAGGTACATTCCAACTTCTGTACATTCGCCCTCAAAGTTTGCACGAAGGTCAGCCATAATATCTTCAGGAACTCCCTGTGCTACACCAACGACATGTTCTGCAGCCCATGCCATCTCGCCCTCTTGCTTTTTGAATTTTTCTGCAGGAGCTTTGCATACTGGACAGAAATCTGGAGCCGTATCACCTTCTGCTACATAACCACAAACAGTACATACATATTTTGCCATAATAAAACCTCCTAAATAGAAATTGGTTGTATTGTCTGAAGCTGGACAATACATTTGGGAATCTTTCTGATAATTATTTTAAAACGAAAGATATTTTTTTTCAAATGTTATCATAGAATGAATAAAAAAGATTTTAGGAATTACTAGTATATGCAGCGATTCATCAGCTATATGTATGAATACCAGAGGGAAAAAAAGGGAAGAAACGTTGGTTTTGCAAAAATTGACCGTCGAGATAATGAATATCAGGTAGAAATTCATTTACGAAATGTGGCAATGGAGCAGGGAAAAGGCAAGATATATCTTTTGTATGAAGACCGTGGACTAATGGGGGTTGAGTGTGGAGAAATCATGCTGTATAAAGGCTGCGGCGCCTTTTCAAATCGACAAAGTGATAGAAGAATGGAGGTTGATCTGGCTACAGGCGAGATTATCGGAATTGGAATCCTAATTGGAGAAGAGGGATTTTTGGCGACGCGATGGAAGGAAACAAAGGGATGCGAATTTTGTCGACAAGGGCTTCAGATTTGTGAGAGAAGAGAGGATGATTTATCCACGTTGAAGAAACAAAGTCAAACCCCTTATGTGGATGGAATGCTCGATGTAGCAGAACCTTGTGGAAAGTTAGGAGACGAAAGGGAGCAAGCGGAATGTCAAAGAATGCATAGCGATTTCTTGCAGGAGGATTGTGATGCGTGTAAGGAGGTTAGAAGAACTCCCGAGCATGAGTATGAGCAGGAAATGCGTGAGTATGTGCAAGGGGTACGCGACTATAACCAGAGAATGGGCGAGAATCGGCAGGATGTACGCGACTATAACCAAGGAATGCAAGACTACGAGCAAGGAATGCGCGATCGTGAGCAGGGAATGCGCGATTACGAGCAAGGAATGCGCGATCGTGAGCAGGGAATGCGCGATTACGAGCAAGGAATGCGCGATCGTGAGCAGGGAATTCGTGACTATGAGCAGGGAATGCGCGACTATGAGCAGGGAATGCGCGACTACGAGCAAGGAATGCGCAATCGTGAGCAGGGAATGCGCGACTATGAGCAGGGAATGCGCGATTATAATCAAGAAAGCC
>JAZUHO010000081.1:0-20285 GCA_045641745.1 Agathobacter sp.
GTAGAAAAATACTAGATGTTGAGGATATACTTGCATGATTGTATATATCTATGGTATATTAAAACGAGTGGAATAAAGTAGTAAGAGACTGGATAGTATAGACTATCCGTTGAAAGGATGGGAATAATACATGGCAGATTATGTAATTAGTTGCTGTTCAACAGCAGATTTGTCGGAGGAGTACTTTAAGAAGAGAAATATTGAATATGTATGCTTTCACTATTATATGAATGACAAGCCATACATGGATGACTTGGGAAAAACGATGTCAATTGAGGAATTCTATCAGGCAATGGTGGATGGAGCGGAGACAAGAACTTCACAAGTGAATGCAGAAGAGTATGTGGCGTTTTTTGAGCCATTTTTAGAAGCGGGAAAGGACATTATTCATTTGACGTTATCGTCTGGAATTTCCGGAACCTATAACTCAGCGGTGATTGCGCAGAGTATGTTACAAGAAAAGTACCCAGAGCGAACCATTTATATTATTGATTCTTTGACTGCATCTTCAGGCTTTGGCTTATTTATGGATACTTTGGCAGATAAAAGAGATGCTGGAATGGGTGTAGATGAGCTTGCGGAGTGGTGCCTAGAGAATAGAGGAAAAATGAATGCATGGTTCTTTTCGACAGACTTGACGTTCTTCATTAAAGGTGGAAGAGTTTCTAAAACAGCAGGAACCATAGGCGGGATACTAGGAGTTTGCCCATTATTGAATATTAATAATGAGGGAAAACTCATTCCTCGTGCAAATATCCGCGGAAAGAAAAAAGTAATCAAAGAAATTGTTAAAAAAATGCAAGAGAATATAGATAATCCTGAAAGCTATGATGGAAAATGCTTCATTTCTCATTCTATGTGTGAGGAAGATGCAAAAGCTGTCGCAGAGTTGGTGGAGGAGAACTTCCCGAATTTGAATGGTCCAGTTGAACTTTTTAATATTGGAACCACAATTGGAAGTCATACAGGTCCAGGAACTGTTGCATTATTCTTTTGGGGAAAAGAACGAACAATTTAATGATGATTTTATTTACAACCATTGAAAATATGATAAAATAGTAAAGGACATTTTTTTGCTGGAGGGTAAGAATATGAGTACAAATGACTCAGACAGCCTGAATCAGCAGCGACAGCGTAGAAAACGAGTGAATCGATTAAAAAGAATTATCGTTTCCTCTATTGCAATATGGATGTTGGTTTCTTTTATTGCAATTATAGTTCTTATTGTTCAAGTGGTAGATCTTAAGAAGCGTGTATCAAAGCTTGAGGATAGCATAGAACAATCAGCTGTTGTGAGAACGGAGGACTTGACTTCAGATTTGAATACAGAAGATGCGTTTTCAAATCTTGTTACAGGAATTGACACTCCGGATAATATGGCTGGGCCTGGAGATGCCCATCAGGTTTATCTTACCTTTGATGGCTCTCCAAGCGATAACACAATTCGTATTCTCGATGTATTAAAAGCACATCAGATTAAGGCAACCTTCTTTGTGACTGGATCTGAAACAGAAGAGAATAAACAAATCTATAAACGGATTGTTGATGACGGACATACGTTGGGAATGCGCTCTTTTTCCAATGTGTATAGTAAAATATATGCCGACACGGATGCATTTACAAAGGATTTTGAAAGAATTCAAAATTACATTCGTGATATGACAGGGACAACTAGTGTATATTATCGATTCCCAGGAGGAAGTGGAAATAAGCTTAGTAATGTCAATATGGCAGAGTTTGCACAAATTTTAAAAGAAAGAGACATTACATACTTTGACTGGAATGTGTCTGCAGGAGATGCCGCTAGTGATTATTCCGTAGAAGATGTATCGACAAATGTGCTTACGGGAGTGAAACAGTATAAGACGTCCGTTGTATTACTTCATGATGGTGAAGATAAGGGAACAACCGTAGATGCATTAGAAACAATAATCAATCAGCTAAAAGCTGATGGAGATGAAATTTTGCCAATAAATGAGAATACAAAGAAAATACAATACTTGAAGGTGGAGAGTATTGAGTAAATGGAGGAAGTTAAATGGGATTCTTTAAAGATTTCAAGGAAGATATTTCACAGGCAGTTAACGAATTAGCACCTGGTGCTGAAGAAGTTGAAGAGGTTGTGAAAGAGGAGGCTGTAGTTCAGGGAACATTAGGCGAAGATGTAGATGTTAAATCTGAATTATCTAAGCTAGATGGCTTATTAGAGCAGGTAAAGGAAGAACCTGTAAGAGTAAATAATGAAAGAAACAAAACTGTAGCAAATCCTACAGTAAAAGAGGAGAAAAGAAACATGAACGAGACAATGACACCAGTAACACCAGTAGTACCAGAGACACCTGTAGCACCAGTAGTAAATGATATGAACCATGAAATCGCAGATGAAACATCTGTCATTACAGCTGGAACAACTCTTACTGGAGATATGAGTTCAAATGGTTCTTTAGACATTGAAGGAACGATTAATGGTAATGTTTCGTGCTATGGAAAATTAGTTGTAACAGGAACGATTAATGGAAATAGCGAAGCAAGTGAATTTTTTGCAGATGCTGCTAAAATCGAAGGAGAAGTTGTAAGTGGCGGAACTGTAAAGGTTGGAGCTGGTAGTGTGATTATTGGAAACATTACAGCTACATCTGCTGTTATTGCGGGTGCTGTAAAGGGCGATATCGATGTACAGGGTCCAGTTGTTGTTGATACATCAGCAGTTATCATGGGTAACATTAAATCACGTTCTGTACAGATTAACAATGGTGCTGTTATCGAAGGATTCTGTTCACAGTGCTACTCTGATGTGGATGTACAGGCTTTATTTGCAAAATAAGAAAGGAATTTGATAGAAGATGAAACGTATTCTATTAAAACTCAGTGGGGAAGCCCTTGCTGGAGAAAAACATCATGGATTTGATGAGCCAACTGTAACAGAGGTAGCAAAACAGGTTAAGTCACTTGTAGACCAGGGAATACAGGTCGGTGTTGTAATCGGTGGCGGTAACTTCTGGAGAGGACGTACGAGCGAGACAATTGATCGCACGAAAGCAGATCAGATTGGTATGCTTGCAACCGTAATGAATTGTATCTATGTATCTGAGATTTTCCGCTCTGTTGGAATGAAAACAGCAGTGTTAACTCCATTTGAGTGCGGTTCTATGACAAAACTTTTTTCAAAGGATCGTGCAAATAAATACTTTGATCATAATATGGTCGTTTTCTTTGCAGGTGGAATCGGGCATCCATATTTCTCAACAGACACAGCGACAGTTCTTCGCGCAATTGAAATTGAGGCAGAAGGAATCTATTTAGCAAAAGCAGTGGATGGTGTTTACGATTCAGATCCAAAGATTAATCCAGATGCAAAGAAATATGATGAAGTAAGTATTCAAGCTGTCATTGATCAAAAATTGGCAGTGGTAGATATGACTGCATCAATTATGTGTATGGAAAATAAAATGCCAATGTTTGTATTTGGACTGAATGAAAAGGATAGTATTGTAAATGCGGTAAGCGGTTCGTTTAAAGGAACCAAGGTTACTGTATAATTAGGAGGTTCGTATGGACGAGAGATTAGTAACATATAGTGAGAAAATGACAAAGTCATTAAATAACCTTGAGGAAGAATATGCAAGCATTCGTGCTGGTAGAGCAAACCCTCATGTACTAGATAAGCTTCGTGTTGATTATTATGGAACACCAAGTGGTATCCAGCAGGTGGCAAATGTTAGTGTGCCAGAGCCAAGAATGATTCAGATTCAGCCATGGGAGCCATCCATGGTAAAAGAAATCGAGAAAGCTATTCTTTGTTCAGACCTCGGAATTAATCCTACAAACGATGGAAAAGTAATTCGTCTTATCTTCCCTGAGCTTACAGAGGAGAGACGTAAAGAAATCGTAAAGGATATCAAGAAAAAAGGCGAAGATGCAAAGGTTGCAATTCGCAATATCCGTAGAGATGCAATTGATTCTTTAAAGAAGCTTGGAAAAGCAGAAGATATCTCAGAAGATGAGATCAAAGATCTTGAAGATAGTGTACAGAAAATGACAGACAAGTTCGTTGCTGATATCGACAAGGCAGTTGAAGCAAAGTCAAAAGAGATTCTTACAGTATAGTATTAGCGGGACATTGCCAGTGGCGTGTCCCGTTTTTAGGTGCGCCTAGAGGCGCAGTTTTCCAAAGGAGAGATAGAATGAAGATTCCACAGCATGTAGCGATTATATTAGATGGAAATGGAAGATGGGCGAAAAGCAAGGGGATGCCAAGAAACTATGGACATACCATGGGAGCAAAAAATGTGGAGACTGTATGTCAGGCGGCAGATGAGCTTGGGGTAAAATATCTTACGCTTTACGCTTTTTCTACAGAAAATTGGAATAGACCAAAAGCAGAGGTAGATGCTTTGATGAAGCTTTTGGAGAGTTATTTGAAAAACTGCAATAGAACTGCTGATAAGAATAACATGCGAGTTCGCGTAATCGGTGACAAAACCGGTCTAAGTGATCGTTTTCAGAAGCAGATTAAAGAATTAGAAGAACATTCGAGCGCAAATACAGGGCTCAATCTAACCATTGCAATTAATTATGGAAGCCGTGATGAAATGCTTCGCGCAATGCGAAAGATTGCAGGAAAAGTGAAAGAGGGCGAACTATCGGAGGAGCAGATTGATGATGCGCTTGTGGCTAGCTACCTGGATACGAGAGAGTTACCAGATCCAGATTTGTTGATTCGAACAAGTGGAGAGCAGAGATTGTCAAATTACCTATTATGGCAGTTGGCATATAGTGAGTTCTATTTTACGGATGTTCCATGGCCAGATTTCCATAAAGCGGAATTAGAGGAGGCTATCGTGGCATATAATAAGAGGGATAGACGTTTTGGGGGATTAACCGAAGAATAACGGAGGATATTTTATGTTTAAGACACGTTTGTTGAGTGGTATTGTTTTGGTTGCACTTGCAATTTTCTTTATTGTAATGGGCGCAAACGTTTTATTAGTTTCGACGGGAATGATCTCATTAATTGGAATGTTTGAATTGTATCGCGTGCTGAAGGTAGAGAAATCGTTAATGGCAGTTATGGGATATATTGCAGCTATCCTATTTTATTTGAATTTGGCAATTTCATTTATTCCAGAACAATTGATGCTTATTCTTGGCTTTTTAATTGTGCTGATGTTTGTTTATGTATTTTCTTATCCACAGTACGAAGCATACCAAATTATGGGAACATTTTTTGGATTTTTCTATTTGGCGGTCATGCTATCTTTTGTGTATCAGATTCGCCTATTAGAGAATGGCTTATATTTGGCATTTCTTGTATTTATTTGCTCATGGGGCTGCGATACGATGGCATATTGTGTAGGAATGATTTGCAGTAAAACAATTGGTACGCATAAGATGTCTCCTAAGCTTAGTCCTAAGAAATCTGTGGAAGGTGCATTTGGAGGTGTTATTGGCGCAGCGCTGCTTGCAGTTCTATATTGCAATATTTTTCGTGGACAGATGCAGGTTTCAACAAGAGAAATTGGCATTATTGCTGGGGTAACAGCTGTTGCAGCATTCATTTCCATGATTGGTGATTTAACTGCTTCTGCAATAAAAAGAAATTACGACATCAAAGATTATGGACATTTAATACCAGGTCATGGCGGAATTCTTGATCGCTTTGACAGTATGATTATCACTGCACCTATTATTTATTATTTGGCATTTTATTTGCTATAATGGAGAATAAATAATGCGATAAAGAGGTGTGCTAAGGGCTGTATAAAATACAACCAGAAAGAAGGCAGTATGAAGAAAATTGCGATATTAGGTTCGACTGGTTCCATTGGAACCCAGACACTAGAAGTCGTGAGAGAACAGGGCGATATTGAAGTTGTTGCATTGGCATGTGGCGGAAATATTGCACTTATCGAGCAGCAAATTCGAGAGTTTACTCCAAGAATTGCTAGCGTGTGGAAGGAAGAGGACGCAAAGGATTTGAGGGCTCGCGTTGCGGATCTTAATGTAAAGGTTGTGGCAGGGATGGATGGACTATTAGAGATAGCAACTTACCCGGATTATGAAATTTTAGTGACAGCAATTGTTGGAATGCTAGGAATTCGCCCAACTATTGCTGCGATAGAGGCTGGGAAAGATATTGCACTTGCCAATAAAGAAACCCTGGTGACAGCGGGGCATTTGATTATGCCTTTAGCGAAAGAACATAAGGTAAAGATTTTACCGGTGGACAGTGAGCATAGTGCGATTTTTCAATCCTTACAGGGAGAAGAACACAATGCAATCCGTAAAATTCTTCTAACGGCATCTGGCGGACCATTTCGTGGGAAAAGGCGGAATGAACTTGAAAATATTCAGGTGGAGGATGCTTTGAAGCATCCGAATTGGGCAATGGGAAGAAAGATAACCATAGATTCCTCAACCTTAGTAAATAAAGGGTTGGAAGTTATGGAAGCGAAATGGTTATTTGGTGTGGAATTGGAACAGATTCAGGTAGTGGTGCATCCACAGAGTGTGATTCATTCGGCGGTAGAATATGAAGATGGTGCAGTAATTGCACAATTGGGAACGCCAGACATGCGCTTGCCAATTCAATATGCCTTATATTATCCGGAGCGTAGAAGTTTAAGCGGAAAGCGCTTGGATTTGTTCGAACTGGCATCCTTGACCTTTGAACGACCAGATACGGAAACCTTCAAAGGTTTGGCGCTTGCATATGAGGCAATGAAAAAAGGCGGAAACGTTCCAACCAGATATAACGCAGCAAATGAAAAGGCAGTGGCGCTTTTTCTAAATCGAAAGATTCCATATCTCGATATTCCGGAAATTATTCAGGCTTCGATGGAGCAAGGTACATATAAAACAAATCCATCGCTTGAAGAAGTATTACAGGCAGAGAAAGAAACATATGAATTTATAGACAGTAGGTGGTAGAGATGAATATCATTATCGCAATTTTAATTTTTAGCATTATCGTATTGTTTCACGAATTGGGACACTTTTGGCTTGCAAAAGCAAATGGAATTCAGGTAAACGAATTCTGTCTGGGGTTAGGACCAACTATTTGGGGCATCCAAAAAGGAGAAACCAAATATTCCATTAAACTTTTGCCGTTTGGTGGAGCCTGTATGATGGAAGGGGAAGACGAGAGTAGCAACAACGAAAGAGCCTTTAACAATAAATCTGTGTGGGCAAGAATGAGCGTTGTGTTTGCAGGACCGTTCTTTAACTTTATTATGGCATTTATTTTCTCTGTTATTGTGATTGCTTGTGCAGGCGTTGATAAACCGGAAATCAGCGATGTAATAGATGGATACGCAGCCCAGGAAGCAGGAATACAAGCTGGGGATGAAATCTATGCCATTAATGGGAAGCGCATCTTTTTTTACCGAGAGATTAGCTCGTATTCTATGTTTCATGCGGGGGAGGAAATTTCAGTTACTTACCTGCGTGATGGGAAGAAAAGCGTAACACAATTAACCCCGAAATTGGACGAGGAATCTGGTCGGTATCTATATGGATTTATGGGAACTGGAGCTAGAACCAAAACCAATGCAATAGCAACCGTGGGATACGGATTGGCAGAAGTAAGATATTGGATACAGACAACATTCGATAGCTTAAAGCTTTTGATTCGAGGACGCGTGTCTGCGAATGAACTGAGTGGACCAGTAGGAATTGTAAAAACCATTGGAGATACGTATGAAACCTCTGTTACGAATGACGGTATCTATTATGCGATGCTCAATATGTTAAATATTTGTATCTTTTTATCTGCGAACCTTGGAGTTATGAACCTTTTGCCACTTCCAGCTCTTGATGGAGGAAGACTTGTTTTCTTAATTATCGAAGCCATTCGCAGAAAAAAAGTGGATCCAGACAAAGAGGGAATGGTGCATTTTGTTGGCATTGTTTTGTTGATGGGACTTATGGTACTTGTTATGTTTAATGACATAAGAAAGCTATTTTAATTGAGGTGATTTGTATGGAAAGAATGAAAACAAAAGAGATTTCCATTGGAAATCGTGTGATTGGAGGAAATCATCCAATTTTGATTCAATCAATGACGAATACAAAAACAGAGGATGTTGCTGCTACAGTTGCGCAAATTAAGGCACTTACAGCGGCAGGCTGCGAGATTATTCGTTGTGCGGTACCAACCATGGAAGCGGCGGAAGCGCTGAAGGAAATTAAAAAACAAATTTCTATTCCATTGGTGGCAGATATTCATTTTGACTATAAACTTGCAATTGCAGCAATGGAAAATGGCGCAGATAAGATTCGAATTAACCCGGGAAATATTGGAAGCGTTGAGAGAGTGAAGGCGGTTGTAGACGTTGCAAAGGAACGAAATATTCCTATTCGCGTCGGCGTAAACAGTGGTTCGTTGGAAAAGGAACTTGTGGCAAAGTACGGTGGTGTTACGGCGGAAGGCTTGGTAGAATCCGCTTTGGACAAGGTGAAGCTCATTGAAGATATGGGATATGATAATCTTGTTATTTCGATTAAGAGCTCAGATGTATTGATGTGTGTTGCTGCCCACGAGTTGATTTCGAAGAAAACAAACTACCCGATACACGTTGGCATTACAGAGGCTGGAACCTTACTTCGAGGAAATATCAAATCAGCAGTTGGACTCGGAATGATATTAGGGCAAGGAATTGGTGATACCATTCGTGTTTCCTTGACAGGGGATCCAATAGAAGAGATTAAGTCAGCAAAGCTGATTCTTCGTACCTTGGGACTTCGAAAAGGCGGAATCGAGGTGGTATCGTGTCCGACTTGTGGAAGAACAAGAATCGATTTGATTTCGCTGGCAAACCAGGTAGAAAATCTGGTAGAAGAATATCCTTTGGATATTAAAGTTGCAGTAATGGGCTGCGTTGTAAATGGACCGGGAGAAGCAAAGGAAGCAGATCTCGGCGTTGCTGGAGGAATTGGTGAAGGATTGATTATCAAGCATGGTGAAGTGTACAAAAAAGTGCCAGAGGACAAGCTTTTGGATGAGCTTCGCTATGAATTAGAACACTGGGGAGAATAGTATGTCAAAAGCTTTTTTTGAAGCTTTTCCAACTTTACAGGTAGATGAACAGATGCGGTCTCTTTTAGATGCGGCATCTGTTGAGCGAATAAGTGCGAATCATGAGAAAGACAAGATTCGCATTTATTTAAATGGAACAACTCTAATATTTCATAAAAATATTGTGAAGCTGGAAAAGGAAATTCAAAAACAAATATTTGGAAAACAGGCAGTTGAAGTTCACATCATGCAAAAATATCAGCTTTCTAGCCAATACACTCCAGAAACACTTATGGATGTGTATCGAGAAAGTATTTTAGATGAATTAGGGGATTATAGCCTTTTGGAGTATAATCTTCTGCGAACGGCAAATATGGTGTTTCAGGATGAGAAGCATATGCAGCTGACCCTGGATAACACCATCATTGCACAGACACGAACAAACGAAATTGTGGAGTTCCTTGAAAAGATTTTTTGTGAACGATGTGGAATGGATTTGGTAATTGCGGTTGATTATAAAGAACCGAAAGAGAGCAAATATCGCAAGAATAGTGAAGAGCAAATTCGTCTACAAGTACAAACGATTATTGCAAGGACAAATATAGGTGTGAATGAGGAACAAGCCGCAGAGGGGGTACAGCAAGCTTCTCCGGAGGCAACGGAGAAGGTTACAAAAGAAGAACAATCAACGCCTGTTGCAGCTGCACCTGAGAAAAAAACCGCGAAAGCGGAAGCTCCGAAGGCAAAACCTTCCTTCGAGAAAAAAGGCGAATTTCGTAAGAAATTTGAAAAGGATAGCTATAAGAAATCGGACAATCCGGATGTGCTATATGGTCGTGACTTTGAGGAAGATCCGTTGGATATTGAGAAAATTGATGGTCCAATTGGTGAAGTCGTTGTTCGAGGTAAAGTACTTACGCTAGAAACCCGCGAAATTCGAAACGAAAAGACGATTTGTATGTTTGCGGTTACAGACTTTACAGATACTATGATGGTAAAAGCTTTTTCGAAGAATGAGGATTTGCCAGATCTTTTGAAAGGAATAAAGCCGGGTAACTTTATTAAAATCAAGGGTGTGGTTGCCATTGATAAATTTGACAACGATTTGACCATCGGATCTATTGTCGGAATAAAAAAGATTTCTGATTTTACAACGACGCGTATGGACACTGCTGTGGAAAAACGTGTAGAGCTACACTGTCACACAAAGATGAGTGATATGGATGGTGTTAGTGATGTCAAAGACATTGTGAAGCGTGCAATGAAGTGGGGACATAAGGCGGTAGCAATTACGGACCATGGGGATTTGCAAGCCTTTCCAGATGCGAATCATGCGATTGAACATGAAGACACGGATTTCAAGGTTATTTATGGAGTGGAAGCTTATCTGGTAGATGATTTGAAGGAAATCGTAACAGACAGCAGAAACCAGAGCTTAGAAGAATCCTACGTTGTTTTTGATTTGGAGACGACAGGATTTTCACCAGAATTTAATAAAATTATTGAAATTGGAGCTGTTAAAATTGTGGAAGGCAAAATTGTAGACAGATTCTCAACTTTTGTAAATCCACAGGTTCCAATACCATTTAAGATTGAACAACTGACCTCCATCAAAGATGATATGGTGGTGAATGCTCCGGTAATAGAAGAAATTCTTCCAAAATTCATGGAATTTTGTGAAGGCTGCATTATGGTGGCACACAATGCAGACTTTGATATGAGCTTTATTAAGAATAATTGTAAGCGAATGAATATTCCTTGTGAGCCGACGATTATTGATACTGTTGCGCTTGCGCGTGTGCTTCTGCCAATGTTAAACCGTTTCAAGCTAGACACAGTTGCAAAGGCGGTAAATGTTTCTCTCGATCACCATCATCGTGCGGTAGATGACGCAGAATGTACAGCACTTATATTCCAAAAATTTATCCCTATGCTACAGGATAGAGGAGTGTATACCTTAGATGAGGTGAATGAATTGGGAGCAACCTCAGTAGATAATGTCATGAAGCTACCGACATATCATGCAATTATTCTGGCTACCTGTGATCAGGGAAGAACGAATTTGTATCGTCTTACAAGTTTAGCTCACATTAAGTATTATCATCGTCGACCGAGAATTCCGAAGAGTGAATTTATGAAATATCGAGATGGACTATTGCTGGGCTCGGCATGTGAGGCAGGAGAATTGTTCCGTGCAATTGTGAATGGAAGACCAGATGAAGAGATTGCAAGAATTGTAGATTTCTATGACTATTTAGAAATTCAACCAGTGGGAAATAACATGTTCATGCTACGAGATGAAGATTCTCCAGCAAACACCATAGAAGATTTGCAGAATTATAATCGAAAGATTGTAAAGCTGGGAGAAGAGTTTAATAAATTGGTGGTAGGAACTTGTGATGTGCATTTCCTGGATCCGGAAGATGAGATATATCGACGCATTATTATGGCTGGAAAAGGCTTTAAGGATGCGGATGATCAGGCTCCGCTTTTTCTACGAACTACGGAGGAGATGCTAAAGGAGTTTGATTATTTGGGAAGTGCGAAGGCAGAAGAAATTGTAATCACGAACCCAAATAAGATTGCGGATATGTGCGAAAAAATTTCTCCGGTTCGACCAGACAAGTGTCCTCCTGTAATTGAAAATTCGGATCAGATGCTACGTGATATCTGTTACACCAAAGCGCATCGTATGTATGGGGAAGAACTTCCTAAAATCGTATATGAACGATTGGAAAGAGAGTTGAATTCGATTATTTCCAATGGATATGCCGTAATGTATATTATCGCGCAGAAGCTGGTGTGGAAATCCAATGAAGATGGATATCTGGTTGGTTCACGAGGCTCCGTAGGAAGCTCCTTTGTTGCAACGATGTCCGGTGTTACGGAGGTTAATCCCTTGCATGCGCATTATTTATGCGAGTATTGCAAATACAGCGATTTTGACTCAGAACTGGTGAAATCGTTCTCGGGACGAAGTGGCTGTGACATGCCGGATGCGGTGTGTCCAAGATGTGGTAAGCCGCTGAAAAAAGAGGGATTTGACATCCCGTTTGAGACCTTCTTAGGATTTAAGGGAAACAAAGAGCCGGATATTGACTTGAATTTCTCGGGAGAATATCAGTCGAAGGCACATAAGTATACGGAAGTTATATTCGGAGAGGGACAGACCTTTAAGGCTGGAACAATTGGTACGTTGGCGGATAAGACCGCGTTTGGATATGTAAAGAACTATTATGAAGAGCGTGGTGTTCATAAGCGTAACTGTGAAATTGATCGTATCGTATTAGGCTGTGTAGGGGTACATAGAACCACAGGACAGCATCCGGGAGGAATCGTTGTTCTTCCAATGGGAGAGCAGATTTATACCTTTACGCCGATTCAGCATCCGGCCAATGATATGACTGTAGATATTACGACTACACATTTTGATTATCATTCTATCGATCATAACCTCTTAAAGCTTGATATTCTTGGACACGACGATCCTACCATGATTCGTATGCTACAGGACTTGACGGGTGTGGATCCGACGCAAATCCCGTTGGATGATAAGGCGGTTATGTCGCTTTTTCAAAATACCAGTGCGCTTGGAATTACGCCAGAAGATATTGGTGGAACCGAGATGGGAGCTTTGGGAATTCCGGAGTTTGGCACGGACTTTGCTATGGGCATGCTTCGCGATACACAACCGAAGGAATTTTCTGATTTGATTCGAATTGCAGGATTGTCACATGGAACGGATGTATGGTTGGGAAATGCGCAGACACTGATTGAAGAGGGAAAAGCAACGATTTCCACTGCAATTTGTACCCGAGATGATATTATGATTTATCTGATTGGAATGGGGCTGGATAGTGAGGAGTCCTTTACGATCATGGAATCTGTTCGAAAAGGAAAAGGTTTAAAACCGGAGTGGGAAGAGGATATGGTGGCGCATGGCGTGCCTGACTGGTATATTTGGTCTTGTAAGAAAATTAAGTACATGTTCCCGAAGGCGCATGCGGCAGCCTATGTTATGATGGCTTGGCGTATTGCTTATTGCAAGGTGTTTTATCCGCTTGCGTATTATGCTGCTTATTTTTCAATTCGTGCCAATGGCTTTAACTATGAGCTGATGTGTCAGGGAAAAGAAAAACTGGAAGCTTATATGCATGATTATGAGAAGCGTATGGATACGCTTACGAACAAGGAACAGGATACCTATAAGGATATGCGTTTGGTGCAGGAAATGTACGCAAGAGGATTTGAGTTTGAACCGATTGATATCTTTTCTGTACATCCGAATCGTTTCCAAATTGTTAACGGAAAGCTGATGGCAGCATTGAACTCAATCGATGGTTTGGGAGATAATGCGGCAGTTGCTATCTGTGAAGCAGCAAAAGATGGACCATTTCTTTCCAGAGATGATTTTAGAGATCGAACCAAGGTGTCGAAAACAATTGTGGCATTACTTGGTGATCTTGGACTTTTGGGAGATATTCCAGAATCCAATCAGCTTTCTTTGTTTGATTTCGCGTAAAAGAAAACCAGAACACAGACATCATCTGTGCTCTGGCTTTTTTGTTATAGACTAACTACTCGTATTTGCTAGAATTATTTTCCAGGATTAAAGCTATGGAATGAGGTTGGGGCTGAAAGAGGTGCCTCGAAAATCTCATTTGTACCATAACGTTTGAAGTAAAGATTTGCAGCGGTGGTATTGATTGCTTCAAAATTGCCTGGTGCAATTTCAGCAAAATTGTTTCCGTCGATATCAATAACGCATAGCGCGCCTTCCTCAGGTGCATAGCGATGATAAAAAATCTGATTGCCAGTAACATTAAAGCAATCTGCGGAATCATTGGTAAGTAATTGCTTTTCATTGGTGGTGAGAGAAGAACGTGATAATCCATTATTACGCTCTGGATCAATGTAGTAAACCCAGTCACCATCAACAATTGGTTTATAAGTATTGGTATCAAGAATCACAGAGTCACTATCTGAGGAAGTATCAAATTTATGAACCCAGCCATTTATATCTGTTCCATGATAGTAAAAGAATTTGTTATTGGTACAACAGGTAAATACATAATGGTCTAATACCTGCTGTGGTTTCTCGCTTCCATCAATTTTTACTTTATAGAGTGTGGTGGCATCCTTTGTGTCGTAGTGCATATAATAGAGATAGTTGCCTAACAAAGAAGCATATAGGCAAGGTGCTTCATCAAGGATTGCAACATTTCCTCCATCCTTTGGAATACGACATAAGCTGTTGTTATTGTAGGAAAAGAAGGAAGTTCCATTACTTATCTTGGTATTGTTTCGAATATAGTATACATAGTGAGAATCCGCATTTATATACATGACGGTATCGTTGCAGAGACGCTTGGTTTTCCCGGTTGCTTTGTTTTTGGAATAGAGGGAGTTGGCGTCATTTGGGTTCGCGAAATAAATAACTCCATCCTTTTCACAAAATAGTCCTGCATTATAAAGATTGCCCGAAGAATTGCCGTTCACGTAGCCATCATTTAGCGGAATTTTATTTTTAAAATAACGAAATACTCCAAATCCAATCAGCAAAATAACGATAAGACCGAGGATAATAAATTTGAGATATTTTTTCATGGAAATCCTCCTTATTTATTATAGTTTATAGGTAAAATTATACAGTTTTTTGGGGATTCTTGCAAGGTAAGTATTGCCATTCAAAAGTCGTTGTAATATTATTTTGGATAAGGAATTATTAAAAAGGAAAGAGGAAAAATAAGTTTTATATTATGAAGGAACTAATGGAATTAAGAGGCGAAATTGACGAGATTGATCAGGAAATTGTAGAGCTATACGAGCGAAGAATGCGCCTTGCAGAGGAAGTTGCGAAATTTAAGATTAAAAATAGTAAAAAGGTACTTGATAAAGAGCGGGAAAGTAGTAAGCTAGAATATATACAATCGCTTGCAACAACAGAATTCACGAGGCATGGTGTGAAGGAATTGTTTGAGCAAATTATGGCGATGAGCCGGAAGAAACAGTATCAATTATTAACAGAAAATGGAAAGAAAGAAGAGCTGGATTTTAAAAAGATAACAAAGCATGATTTCGAGGGAAAGCGCATTGTATATCAAGGAGCGGAAGGCGCATATTCCCAACAGGCAATGCAGTTGTATTTTGGAAAAGAGGTGGAGGGCTTCCATGTTGATACGTTTCGAGAGGCAATGGAAGCAATTGAACAGAAGGAAGCAGATTATGCAGTATTACCAATTGAGAATTCCACAGCTGGAATCGTAACAGAAATCTATGACCTATTGATGGAATTTAATCATTATATTGTTGGAGAACAGGTATTACCAATATGTCACTGCCTTCTTGGGGTAAAAGGAAGTTCCATCGAACATATTAAAAAAGTATATTCGCACCCGCAGTCATTGATGCAGACGCAGGAATATCTTCGAGAACATGGATGGGAGCAGGTTTCTATGAAAAATAATGCATTTGCAGCAAAAAAAGTAGCGCAGGAGCAGGATGCTACGCAGGGCGCAATTGCAAGTGAAGTGAATGCAGGCTTATATAATCTGTCGGTGCTGGAAAAAGGGATTCAGGATAATAAGGAGAATTTTACTCGATTTATTATTGTAAGCAAAAAGAAAGAATTTCTAGATAATGCCCAAAAGGTAAGCATATGTTTTGAGGTTCCACATGAGAGTGGCTCGCTGTATCACATGCTTTCGCATTTTATTTATAATAATTTAAATATGACACTGATTCAATCACGTCCTGTAAAAGAGCGCAATTGGGAATATGGTTTTTTTGTTGATTTTGAAGGAACTTTGGAGGAATCCTCTGTCATTAATGCACTTGCGGGACTTAAAGAGGAAACAAAGAGTTTGCGTATATTGGGAAACTATTAAAAGAGATAATGAGGTAAGCATATGACATATGAAACATTTGCAGCAATTTATATTGGATCCTATGAAGTTAGTATGAAAATATTTGAATTGTCTGCGAAAAAGCGAATACGAGAAATTGACCATGTGCGTACACATATAGAAATTGGAAGAGATTCATACAAAAAGGGAAGTATTGGATATGAATTATTAGATGAAATATGTGATACATTAAATGAATTTTTGGGAATTATGAAGACATATCGCGTTACTTCCTATAGAGCCTATGCTTCGGCAGCTATTCGTGATGCACAGAACGAATTGTTTATTGTAGATCAGATTGCACTTCGAACGGGAATTCATGTACAGGTGCTGAGCAACTCAGAACACCGGTTTATCAGCTATAAGTCAGTGGCGATGCGCGAAGAGTTCGAAGAGATGATTCAATCGTCTGCGGCAGTGGTAGATATTGGTGGTGCGGGACTGCAAATTACGCTTTTTCGAAAAGGCGAGTTGATTACGACTCAGCATGTTGTGGTGGGAACCATAAAGATTCGAGAACTTTTGGCTGACAGAGGAAACACGTTAGCATCGTATGAGACGCAGATGGAAGAGCTTATTACAAAAAAAATAGAGTCTTTGCAGGCGCTTTATTTAAAAAGAGGGGTAGACTATATTATCCTCATGGGCGATTACTGCCTGGATTTGATGAAGAAGGTAGAGAAGAACCATTTGGAACAAAACGGAGTTTTGACCGAGAAGTTTTTAAAATATAGTAATAAGCTACTTAAGAAATCTGTGGAGGAGATATCTGCGGAGCTTAACTTAAGCAACGACAAAGATCCGTTGATTGTTCCTTCCATTCTACTTTTTAAAGTCTTGGCGGAATGCATGGATTCCAAAACGGTGTGGGCACCTGGATTAAATATGAATGACGGAATCGCGTATGATTATGCAGATGAACATCAATTGGTGAAAGCAACCCACAATTTTGAGGATGATGTGATTTCAGCAGCGAAGCATTTGTCGGAGCACTATAAGAGCTATTCGCCACACATTGAGGCTCTTACTGAATTTTCGATGCACATTTTTGACACCTTAAAGAAAGTGCATGGATTGGGAAAAAGAGAAAGGCTTTTACTTCAGGTGGCGACCATACTACATGATTGTGGAAAATATGTAAGCTTTGCAAATAGCCCAGAGTGTGCATACCAAATTATTATGTCATCGGAAATTATTGGTCTTAGTCATTTGGAAAGAGAAATTGTTGCTCATACGGTTTTGTATAATACACTTCCACTTGCGACATATGAAGATGTGGCAGAGAAATTAGATCATAAGAGTTATCTTACAGTTGCAAAGCTTGCGGCAATTCTTAGAGTAAGTAATGCAATGGATCAAAGTCATAAACAGAAATTTAAGAACGTAAAGCTTCAACTAAAAGGAAAAGAGCTCATCTTTTCGGTGGAAGCCTTTGAGGATATCGCCTTAGAAAAGGCGTTGTTTAAGAGTAAAACAGTATTTTTTGAAAACGTATATGGAATACAGCCTGTAATAAAGGAAAAGCGTGTTTACGCGTAGAAAAGAGCTTAGAAGATAATTTGTCCAGGCATTAGAGGGAGATGCAAAATGACAAATGAATAAGATGGGTTTCACTTGTACTTGGAGGGAATATGGAAAAAAAGACTGATTTTAATCGACAGGAATACTATGAAAATAGAGAATTGAGTTGGCTTAAATTTGATGCACGTGTATTAAATGAAGCAAGAGATAAATCGATTCCGGTATTAGAAAGAGCGAAATTTATTAGCATCACAAGTTCAAACTTAGATGAATTCTATATGGTTCGTGTGGCATCCTTAAAGGACATGGTGCATGCTGGCTATAAGAAAAGGGACATTGCTGGAATGACCGCAAAGGAACAATTGAATGCTATCAATCAGGAAACAAAGCGTCTGGTAGAATTGCAATATTCGACCTACAATCGTTCGTTACTGCCACTGCTAAATGCGGAAGGAATCTATATTATAGATGAGCATGAGATTTTAACAGAGAGTCAGCAAGCATTTGTGGATGTATATTTTAGAGATTGTGTGTATCCGGTTTTAACGCCTATGGCAGTAGACGCCTCTCGTCCATTTCCACTAATTCGAAATAAGACGTTAAATATTGCAGCTTTACTGAAAAGTCGTAAAGGGGAAAAACAAGAAGTTCTCAAAAACAAAAAGGACGGGGATAAGGTGGAAACCATGTTTGCGACGGTTCAGGTTCCCGGAGTACTTCCAAGATATGTGGAGCTTCCTAATGAAGAAGGAAAACGTACCTTTATTCTGTTAGAACAAATTATTGAAAGAAATATTCAAAAGCTATTTTCAAATTATGAGGTGGTATGCGCATATCCGTACCGTATTATGCGAAATGCTGATTTGACGATTGATGAAGAGGAAGCATCTGACTTGCTGAAGGAGATTCAGAATAAGTTAAAAATGCGTCAGTGGGGAGAGGTTATTCGTCTTGAGGTTGAGGAAGGCATTGATAAGAAACTGCTAACCTTTTTGCGGGAAGAATTGAAGGTGGCAGATGAAGATATATTTAAGATATCTGGCCCAATTGATTTGACTTTCTTGATGAAGATGTATGGACTCGAAGGCTATGATAAGTTGCGTTATAAGCCATATGTGCCACAGAGAGTTCCAGAGATAGAGCCTGGAATCAATATTTTTGACCGAATTCGGCAAGGGGATATCTTTATGCATCATCCTTACCAAACCTTTGAGCCGGTGGTAGATTTTATTCGACAGGCTGCATCGGATCCAGATGTTTTAGCAATAAAGCAAACATTGTATCGTGTAAGTGGAAATTCGCCAATTATAAGTTCTTTAGCGCATGCGGCAGAAAATGGAAAGCAAGTAACTGTTTTGGTGGAGCTTAAAGCAAGATTTGATGAGGAACATAATATTGTATGGGCAAAGAAGCTAGAGCAGGCAGGTTGTCATGTAATCTATGGATTAGTTGGACTTAAAACACACAGCAAAATTGCATTAGTTGTGAGAAGAGAAGAAGACGGTATTCGCAGATATGTGCATTTAGGCACAGGTAATTACAACGATTCAACAGCCAAATTGTACACAGACTGTGGTGTGTTTACCTGTAAAGAATCGATTGGTGAGGATGCTACTGCAGTGTTTAACATGCTGTCTGGATACTCTGAGCCACTTTCCTGGAATGAACTAATTTTGGCACCTTATTGGTTACGAACAAAATTCTTGAAATTAATTAAGCGCGAAATAAAGCATGCGGAAGCAGGTGAGGAAGCACATATTATTGCGAAGATGAATTCCTTATGTGACCAGGAAATTATTGCAAGCTTATATGAAGCCTCCAGCAAAGGCGTAAAGATTGATTTAATTATCCGAGGTATTTGCTGCCTGAAGGTTGGAATACCAGGGGTAAGCGAAAATATTACAGTTAGATCCATTGTAGGAAACTTCTTAGAGCATAGTCGCATTTTCTATTTTCATAACGGGGGAGATACTGAAATATATATGGGAAGTGCAGATTGGATGCCACGTAATTTGGATCGCCGTGTTGAAATTATTTTCCCTGTTTTGGAGGATAGCATAAAGGAGAAGGCACTCCACATTTTGCAAGTTGAACTTCAAGATAATGTGAAAGCACATGTCTTGACATTAGAGGGGGAATATATCAAAATTGATAAACGTGGGAAGAATTTGGTGAATTCACAGAAACAATTTTGCGAGGAAGCCAAGAAAATGGTTCCAGTGACCAAACAGCTGCCAAGGGAGAGGCATTTTGTGCCGGCAGAGTCTATGGAACAATAAGAAAAGGGAATGGATGAGTATAATTGGAGAAGTTAAGGGTGTAACGTAAAATAGGAATATGACAGAAATTTTGGAGGGCAAACAATGAGTAAGATTCTTTTTTCGGATTTGGACGGGACACTTTTAAGTGATGATAAAACAATTTCTGAAGCAAATCGTGAAGCGATACAGGAGATGTTAAAGCAGGGACATTATTTTGTAATATGTACAGGCCGACCAGTGGCAAGTGGAAGAATTGTGGCAAGAGAGTTATGTTTGACAAGTCCAGGCTGCTACATGGTATGTTTTAATGGAAGTGTGATTTATGATATTGCTTCGGATCGTGTACTTGCAAAACAATCTTTGCCATATCACTTGGTTGAAAAGTTGTTTCAGAATGCGCAGGAGGCAGGGATTCACATTCAAACCTATAACGAGACAGACATTATTTCGTTAAAGCATACAGAGGAGTTAGACTACTATATGGAACGTACCAATATGTCATATAAAGTAGTGGATAATTTATTCGACTCTTTGACGAATGAACCGCAAAAGGTTTTGCTGATTGATACCGAGCATTCTGGA
>JAZUHO010000082.1:0-5700 GCA_045641745.1 Agathobacter sp.
TCAGACCGATCACCAGCAGGGATTGGAAGTCCTGACTGTCCCATAAGCGTAAGCAAACCAACGGTTTTGAGGGAGACGGTCTTACCACCTGTGTTTGGACCTGTGACAATCAGCTGTTTGTAGCCTTCGCCGAGGCGTACATCGATAGGAACCACCTTCTTTGCATCTAGGAGAGGATGGCGTCCTTTTCGAATATAAATGCGTCCCTCTTCGTTGAAAATAGGGGCAATTCCGTTATAGTCCTTAGCGAATTTGGCCTTCGCAAAGATGAAGTCCAATTCCTCAAGAACGACATAATCTTCTGTAAGTGGTTCGATGTATCCTGCAACTTGTTCACTAAGTGCAACCAAAATCTGGTGAATCTCTCCCTGTTCTTTTAACTGGAGTTCACGGAGCTCATTGTTCAGATTAACAACTGCCATTGGCTCGATAAAAAGCGTAGATCCAGTGGAAGACTGATCGTGCACCATTCCAGGAACCTGAGCTTTGGCCTCTGCCTTGATAGGAAGACAATAACGCCCGTCACGCATGGTCACAACTGCATCCTGCAAGTAAGTGCGTGTGGTGGAGTTGTTCATAAGGCTTGTGAGCTGTGCGTGAATTTTGTCATTCATGCCACGCATAGATTTGCGAAGCTTAAAGAGTGCAGGACTTGCATCATCAGCAATCTCATCTTCACCAAGAATGCATCGCTTAATTTCATCATGCAATGGAGTAAGGGGTTCGATTTTTTCAAAAAGTGGTGTGAGGGAGTCTATTACTTCCTCGTCACGGGCATCGCGACCATAGGCTTTTGCGCGACGCGCCACCTCTAGAAGGGAAGAAATCTGAAGAAGCTCATGGGTATTGAGTGAGCCACCGATTTCAAGACGTTTCATGGAGGCGTTAATATTGTGGAGACCTGTAAAGGAAATCGAGGTCGCCTTATACAATCGATCCAGTGCATGTTTTGTTGTGAGCTGAAGCGCATCAATTTCAGTAACGTCGGTAATTGGACGTAGGGCGAGAATACGCTCTTTGGTTTCCGGACATGAGGTGTACTCGGCCAACATGTCCAATATTTTGTAATATTCTAATGTTTTTAATACTTTCTCGTTCATAACAAATCCTTTATATTTGATATTAAAATGTAAATCCTATCGTATTCTTCTGCTGATCATTTCCCTAGAATACTTCAACATTATAGCCCATTGCGTGCTTTTTAAAAAGGCTTATTTGCAAGACTTTACAAAGAATTTAGTAGTTGCAAGCACTTGAAATTATGCATATAATTATCCTATGGGTGAAAATAGGGATACGAAGGATGAATTTATCCGAGAGAAAATTAAAGACAAGCCAGTAAATCGGAAACGCTTGTGGTATAAAATCGGCACGAGTGCCCTGTGTGGAATTATTTTTGCACTTATATCAGGTGTCGTTTTTGCATTGGTGGAGCCAAGAATAGAAGCATGGGTTGCATCGAGAGCAACCGAAGGTATCCAGACTGAAGGAGAAGATACACAGACAGAATTGGTTACGGAGGTGACCGAGACTCCAGCAGTGAATTATGTACCACAACCAATTACGATGGAGGACTATCAAAGAATTCAGACGCAGCTATATTCCATAGGTGCGATAGCTAATCGCGCCATTGTGGCGGTACAAAGTGTTGAGAACACCATTGACTGGTTCAATAATTTGTATGAAAGTGAAAAGCTTGGAGCCGGTGTGATTGTTTCGGATACGGCTTCCGAATTGCTTATTTTGGTGGAGCGTAATGTGATTGTGGACCCAGAGAAGATTACAATCGGCTTTGAGGGTGGACAAACAGTGAAGGCTTCCATGAAGTGTGTCGATACCAATTTGGGCTTGGCGTTATTGTCGGTGGAGAAGGAAGCCTTAGACAATACGACAAAAAACAGAGTGGCAGAGGCGAAGTTCTCAACGTTAACCTCCATTCCTTCTGGAACGACAGCAATTGCAATTGGAAATCCATTAGGAGCTAGCTTTAGCATAGTAACCGGCGCTGTTTCTAGCTTAAATGATAGTTACTCTGTGGCAGATAAGAATTATGGACTGATTGTAACCGATATGAGATGCACAGGTAATGCATCAGGAATCCTGATTAATGCAAAGGGCGAAATGATTGGTTTGATGAAATCAGAGCTTTCTGTTTTTGATGGCAGAGATACCATTGTGGCTATCAATGCCGCAGAGCTTAAGGTGGCAATCGATAAGATGCTTGCTGGAACTACGGTTCCGTATACGGGATGTATGCTTACTACCGTTACAGACAAGATTTCTAAGGCATATGATTTGCCAAAGGGCGCATTTATCAAAGCGGTTAATATGGACAGCCCTGCAATGACAGGAGGTCTTCAGAGCGGAGATGTCATTGTGAAGGTGGACGATTCTACCATTTATACAGCGAATAATTATAGTGATATTATATTTGCAAGCACTCCAGGCCGAAAGCTAAAAGTCACAGTCAAGAGACCGACGGGTGATACATATAATGAAATTGTGTGTGAAGTTACGGTGGGAAACCAGCAGTAGCTTTGGAATAAAATTTACAATAAATAAAATTTATAAAAACTAAATTTAAAAGAATAGAATTAGAAAGTGAAGTAATATTAAGTTATGAAGTATATTGAGACCTTACGTGAGGGAGAACGAATTAGTGATGTTTATCTTGTGAAATCAAAGCAGAATGCTTTGACAAAGGCTGGAAAGCCTTATGGTAATGTAATTTTGCAGGATAAAACAGGAACTATAGATGCAAAGATTTGGAATTTGAGTGACCCTGGCGTAGAAGAATTTGATGCAATGGATTATGTATTTATCAATGCGGATGTATCAAGCTTTCAAGGAAATTTACAGTTGTCTATTACGCGAGCTCGCAAGGTGGGAGAGGGAGAATATGATCCAAAGGATTATCTTCCTGTTTCAGATAAGAATATTGATGATATGTACGATGAACTTATGGGAATTATTGCGACAATTCAGAATCCATATTTAAGTAAGCTTTTAGGAAAGTTCTTTGGCAATACGGAATTTGAGCGTAGATTTAAGTTTCATTCTGCTGCGAAATCCGTACATCATGGATTCGTGGGTGGATTGTTAGAACATACACTTTCGGTAACAAAGAACTGTGAGTATTTTGCGAAGCAATATCCAATTTTAAATCGTGATTTACTTCTTACAGCAGCAATGTTTCACGATGTAGGAAAGCTTTCAGAGCTTTCTACATTTCCAGAGAATGACTATACGGATGCAGGGCAGCTTCTAGGCCATATTATGATTGGAGCAGAACAGGTTGGACTTGCAATCCGCGAGATAGATGGATTCCCAAAAGTGTTGGCGAATGAATTAAAGCACTGCATCCTTGCACATCATGGGGAATTAGAGTATGGTTCACCAAAGAAACCTGCATTAATCGAGGCAGTAGCCCTTTCTTTTGCAGATAACATTGATGCAAAAATGGAAACCGTAAAAGAGATGCTTGCAGGTGTTCCAGAGAATAATTTGGAGTGGCAGGGATACAACCGTTTGATGGAGAGTAATTTCAGAAGAACAAGCAATTAAGGAAAACGAATGAATAAAAATGATATTTTTGATTTGGTAATTACAGATATGGGGATTGATGGAGAAGGGATTGGAAAATATGAGGGAATGACCTTCTTCGTGAAAGATGCGCTTATTGGCGATGAAATTAAGGCGCGTGTAGTGAAGTTGAAGAAGAACTATGGATATGCACGTGTAGAAGAAATCGTTAAGCCTTCTGCCTATCGTGTAGAGCCAAAGTGTTCCCTGCATCGTAAGTGCGGGGGATGCCAGATTCAGGCGCTTTCCTATGAAAAGCAGTTGGAATTTAAGGGCGAAAAGGTTCGCAACAATTTAATGCGAATCGGCGCCTTTTCGAAAGAAGAATTAGATCAGGTAATGGAGCCTGTTGTGGGCATGGAGCACCCATATCGTTATCGCAATAAAGCCCAATTCCCAGTGGGATGCAACAAGGAGGGCGAGATTATTGCGGGATTTTATGCGTCTCGAACGCATAGCATTATTCCTGTGGAGGACTGTCTTCTTGGTGTGGAGGAAAACCAGCCGATATTAGAAGCCGTTAAGGCCTACATGAGAGAATGCAAGGTGGCACCATATGATGAGAGCACAGGGACCGGATTGGTGCGTCATGTCTTAGTACGATATGGATTTACCACAAAAGAGATTATGGTTTGCTTGATTATCAATGGGAAAAAGCTGCCGAATCAACAGGTTTTGGTGGACAAACTATGTAAGATGGAGGGAATGACTTCCATCTCTATTAATGTAAATACAAAGAATACGAATGTAATTCTTGGTGACGAGACGTATTGTATATGGGGACAACCATATATTACAGATTATATCCACTTGAGAGAGGATAACAAAGAATTCGCATTGACGGATACAGCAATTGCGTACCAGATTTCGCCACAGTCGTTCTATCAGGTGAATCCCGTACAGACGGAGAAGCTCTATAGCCTTGCACTTGCTTATGCAGGCTTGACAGGGAAAGAGACGGTTTGGGATTTGTATTGTGGAATTGGAACGATTTCTTTGTTCCTGGCACAGAGGGCAAAACAGGTGTATGGGGTTGAGATTGTTCCGCAGGCAATTGCAGATGCAAAAAACAATGCGAGAATTAATCAGATAACCAATGCAGAGTTTTATGTGGGAAAAGCGGAGGAGGTTCTTCCAGACTTTTACGAGAAAGGTTCTGGTGCGGGACTGCATCCAGAGGTAATTGTTGTAGACCCGCCACGCAAAGGCTGTGATCAGGTTTGTCTTGATACGATTCTTAAGATGCAGCCAGACCGTGTGGTTTATGTAAGCTGTGATTCTGCGACCTTGGCACGTGATTTACGGATTTTGATTGATGGCGGGTATGACTTGAAGCGTGTTCGGCCAGTGGATCAATTTGGGCATACGGGGCATGTGGAGACGGTATGTCTTTTGTCCAAACTTCGCGAGGCAAAACATCATGTGAGGGTGAAGCTGGATATGGATGAGATGGATTTGACTAGCGCTGAAAGTAAGGCCACTTATGAAGAGATTAAGAAGTATGTGGCTGAGCATAATGATGGGATGAAGGTATCGAATCTCTATATTGCTCAGGTGAAAAGAAAGTGTGGTATTGAATTAGCGGAAAATTATAATTTGCCTAAATCAGAAGAAAAAATAGTGCAGGAGATTTGTAATGATATACAGAATAAATGAAGAGGTAAAACCTGAAAAAATGGTCTCCTTACGCGAGGCTGTAGGCTGGAATAGGATGGAAAATGAATTACGAAATCCGTTAATGACCTCTTATATTCATATCGCTGCTTACGAGGAAGATGAACTCATTGGATATATTGATAGCATATCAAATGGTGTTACAGATGCTTATATTCAGGATCTTATGGTTCATCCAAAGTATCAGGGAAAAGGTATTGGAACCGAATTGATGAATCAAATAATTGCATGTATAAAAGAAAAACATATTTATATGGTATCAATAATATTTGAGGAAGAACTGAAATCCTTTTATGAAGAGTTTGGTTTTTATACAATGCTAAGTGGTCAGTTAGAAACTTATGAAAGTAGATAGTAATGTCTATAAAAAATATTATCTGTAGATTTTAGAAAGCTCATGTTAATAGAAATGGGAATAATTTGCAATCATGTAAAGCATAGTAT
>JAZUHO010000083.1:0-3957 GCA_045641745.1 Agathobacter sp.
CGAAATCGTATGAACTCTCCCGAATTCGTCGAAAAGGCGGAGGCCGAGAAACAACGCAAAGCTGCCGAGCGTCTTATGGCCGCACAAAATAGTTTATTTGGTCCGTTGCTCGCCGATATGTCGCACATGAATCACAACCAAACCTAAGTGCACACTTTACACACTATAAAAAACGGCTGTTGCCCACCCATGCAACAGCCGTTTTCTTTTTTACTTATATCCGTCTTCTACTGATACGAACTCACCCCATATTAGAACTTGAATAAGTCGGTAGAATAGTAACGATCTCCGGAATCTGGAAGTAAAGCTACCACCGTTTTTCCTTTAAATTCTGGACGTTTTGCAACTTCAATTGCTGCATGAAGTGCTGCACCAGATGAGATTCCAACTAAGATTCCCTCTTCCTTTGCAAGCTCTTTTCCCTGCGCAAATGCATCCTCATTTGCAACTGGGATAATTTCATCATATACCTCGGTATTTAATGTATTTGGAACAAATCCGGCTCCAATACCCTGAATTTTGTGTGGACCTGCTTCGCCTTTTGACAATACTGGAGAAGTCTCTGGCTCTACTGCAACGATTCGAATGTCCTTATTCTGCTCTTTTAAGTATTCACCTACACCAGTTATTGTTCCGCCTGTACCTACACCAGCTACAAATGCATCTACTTCGCCATCGGTATCTCTCCAGATTTCTGGTCCAGTTGTTTTTCTATGTGTTGCTGGGTTTGCTGGATTTTCAAACTGTTCTGGGATAAAGCTCTCCGGCAACTCCTTATGAAGCTCTTCTGCCTTAGCGATTGCACCTTTCATTCCCTTTGTTCCATCTGTGAGAACGATTTCTGCGCCGTATGCTTTGATAATGTTTCTTCTTTCTACACTCATGGTCTCTGGTAAAACAATGATAACCTTATATCCCTTTGCTGCTGCAATTGCTGCAAGACCAATTCCTGTATTTCCTGAAGTTGGCTCAATAATGGTGTATCCTGGTTTTAATCTTCCGTCTGCTTCTGCCTGCTCAATCATTTCTTTCGCGATACGATCCTTTACAGATCCTGCTGGATTAAAGTACTCAACTTTTGCAAGTAATCTTGCCTCTAAACCATATTTCTCCTCGATATGTGTAAGCTCAACTAATGGAGTATTTCCAATCAAATCAACGGTTCCTTTATAAATCTTAGACATATTATCCTTCTTTCTAGTAACGCTTCTTGCTACTTCTTTTCTATCATTTTCTATTCTATAATATAATTCTTCTTTTTCTATCCTTCAATAGGAGTTTCCCAATATCCATTACGATGTCCTCTCTTTCTTCTTTTCAACAATTTTTATTTCATACTATACTAGTAGGTCTTGTTGATGTTGTTACTTTATCACTCTAAACCTAGTATGTCAATAGGAATTATAGAATTTTCTATAAGTTTAAAAAATTCGCTCACACGAGAACGTGTGAGCGCATGATTTACTCTAATACATAATTGTCTGCCTGAGCCATGAAAAGCTTATAATACAGGCTATCTTTTTTATTCATCAGATTCTCATGAGAATCGTAATCGGATACTGTTCCTCCATCAATGATAAGAATTTTATCACAGAAGATAGATGATGACATTCTATGCGAAATATAAATTGCAGTCTTATCTTCCACAAGGTGATTAAATTTCTCGTAGATTTCCGCTTCCGCAATTGGATCTAAGGCGCTGGCTGGCTCATCCAGGATTACCATGGAAGATTCCTTGTAGAGCGCTCGCGCGATGGCAACCTTCTGTCCCTGACCACCTGAGAATTCGACACCTTCCTCATCATATTCCTTACCAAACTGACTCTGGATACCCTTTGGAAGATTCTCAATTTTATCACGAAGACCTACCTCATCAATCAGTCTTTCTACCTCAGAGGTTTTACTGTTCTCGCTTTGGCAGGATACATTTTCTTCGATTGAGAAATCAAACAATTTGTAATCTTGAAATACTGCTGACAATTCCTGCATATATGATTTATAGTCGTAATCATATATGTTCTTACCATTAACGAAGATTTCTCCGCTGTCTACCTTATACATACGGCAAAGTAACTTCACGAGAGTGGATTTTCCTGCTCCGTTTAATCCAACAATGGAAATCTTCTCTCCTCTGCGAATATCAAAGGTAAGATTCTTTAGCACTGCCTTCTCTGCCTTCGGATAGGTAAATGTTACATTCTTAAAAGAAATGGTTTCAATCGGACCAACGAATGGTTCCTTTCCGGATTCCTTCGTCTCTTCCTCAATTCCCATAAATTCCAAATATGGCTCTAGGTACTGTGCAAACTGTATTGTCATCACAACAGCCTCGCCAAGACTCATAGCAGCCGCACTTAGATTAACAATAGAAGAAACATACATGGTAAGCGAACCAATACTAATCTTAGGGCCAAATCTCGTTGTCAAAGTACGAATGCCTACCCATGCGTACGAGAATGCAGATAACGCTAACGCCATAATGTCAGTCATTCCATTTCCAGTTCCCTGTGCTTTGAATGTTTTTTCGAACTCATCCGCACATTGTGAGGTAAATGCAATCGAACGATCCGCAATCATGTCTGCCATATCATACAGACGAACATCCTTCTGATATTGCTTCTCCTGCATAAGCTGAAGGTAATAGAACATCTTACGATTAATTGGAATAATCATCTTCTGTATCCCAACAATAGAGTTCATCATATGCATAACAGCTACTAAAGACAAACCAATGGATATTACAAACGCTGCAATTAATACCCAGCCAAGTGTTGCCACAATCGCGAAAAGTCCTACTACGGTCACAAACTGCGTAATCACATTCGATATTCCCTGTACCAGCTGTGCAATACTGTCCTGATTATGTATGGCAAACACCGCGCTTTCCTTAAGATCCAGATAATAGGGATCTTCCAGATAAGAGTACTCAAGGTTCATAATTTTCTTAGACAATTCGCCCAACATCTCATAACGGAATCTGGTCTTAACCGGTTCCTCAATACGAACCATAAGGCGAATGAGGAGCGTAATTCCGGCATCTACAACAATTAGCCATACGCCCAGCCAAATGAGCGCATTCACATCTCGATTTCCGAGCAATTCGTCTACCAAGAATTTCATCAACACAACATTCAAAATAAGCTGTGAAGATGTAAGAAGCGATTTTATAATTACCACGATGATATAAGCAGGATTGGTCTTCCATGCAAGTTTCAAAAAATGTGCTATCTGTTTCATGCGAGCGCCTCCTGTTCTGTCTGATAGTATTTCCCTTGAACTACGAACATGCGATAGTATTCTCCCTCTTTGTCCATAAGTTCATCATGGGTTCCATACTCAATTAATCCTGTCTTATCAAAGAGCGCAATCTTATCACAGAACTTGGTACTTGCAAGACGATGCGAAATGTAGACTGCAGTTTTTCCCTTAACCATGTCGCTGAAGCTTTCATAAATGGCTGCCTCTGCCAACGCATCCAATGCTGCAGTAGGCTCATCCATAACAACCATTGGCGCATCCTTATAGAGACCTCTGGCAATAGACAATTTTTGTCTTTCTCCACCAGAGAAATCAGTTCCGTTTTCATCAATAATTTTAAGCATCATCTGATCAAGTCCACGCTCAAAGCCACTTACCTTATCCCATAAGCCTACGCCTTTTAGCGCTTCCACAACGCGTGCGTCGTCCACATTTGTGCTCGCACCTGCTACATTCTCTCGAATCGAGAAGGCCAATACATTAACGTCCTGGAAAACCGCTGAGAAAATGCGATACAAATCGCGTTTATTAAAGTCTTCTACATCCTTGCCATTAATGTAAATATGACCGGCTGTTGGGCTGAACAAGCCCATCATAAGCTTCACAAGTGTGGATTTACCAGCGCCATTCACACCAACGATAGCAAGTCGCTCTCCCTTATGAATGGTGAAGTTCAAATCCTTATATACATATTCCTCG
>JAZUHO010000084.1:0-31744 GCA_045641745.1 Agathobacter sp.
ATTGTGTTGCTACTTATCTTGATAATCTGTACAATAATTTCAGTAAAAACCTTTCGATGGGAGTAGAAATTTATGGAAATGAAGAAAAAGCATAGCTGTGAAACAAAAGAGCAGGATTATTTATATAGAATAGGAATGTTCGCGCAAATGAATCATACAACGGTAAAGACCTTGCGTTTTTATGAGGAAAAAGGTCTCTTATATCCCTGTAAAATTGATGAAGAAACAGGATACCGTTACTATACCATGAGTCAGATGGAAACACTTCAGAGAATTATGGCATTGAAAGACGCAGGCTTTCGCATTGAGGATATTAAGAGACTAGATGCCTGTGACAATGAAACTGCATTTATAATACAGAAGAGAAAGGAAATCTTGGAAAAAATAGCGGAGCTTACGTTACAGCTCTCAAAATTGGAAGGCTATATCAATGGAGAGAACGGGACGCTTTCCGCACCGGTGGTAATAAAAAAACTTCCAGCGGTGGTTTGTGCAACTATGCAGCGAAGAATCGAAAGCTACGACTGTCTATTTGACCTTATGCCTGAAATGGGAGCACTTATGGAAGAAGCAGAATGTAAGTGCGCAGTTCCAGAGTATTGCTTTACCAATTATCTGGAGGCAGGGTATAAGGAAGACAATATACTTGTGGAAGTATGCCAAGCGGTCACAGAAAGAAAGAAGGACTGCGGAGAATTGATTTTTAAGGAATATGAAGAAGTTGAAGTGGCATCTATTTTTCATAAAGGCTCTTATGCAGATTTTGCAAAAAGTTATTCTGCAATCCTAAAGTACATACAGGATAATGGATATCGCATAGCTGGAAATATTCGTGAAAACTATATTGATGGCATATGGAATAAGGAGTCGGAAGAGGAATGGCTTTCAGAAATTCAAATTCCTGTTGCGAAGATGCAATAAAGGAGAAGTAATGTCGCAAAATAAGAATATTATTATTGAAGGACTTAGACAGAATAATTTAAAGAATATCTCACTTGAAATTCCAAAAGAAAAGATAGTAGTTTTTACTGGCGTTTCGGGTTCCGGTAAATCAAGTATTGTATTTGATACGATAGCCGCGGAAAGTCAACGACAGATGAATGAGACTTATTCCGCCTGGATTCGAGGGAGACTTGAAAAATATGAGAAACCCAAAGTAGATAAAATAGAGAATTTAACAGCCTCTGTTATTGTCGACCAGAATCGACTTGGAGGGAATGCGAGATCAACGGTTGGTACAATCAGTGACATGTATGCATCGCTTCGCCTTCTTTTTTCAAGATGCGGAGAACCAAGTGTCGGAACCGCATCGTATTTTTCCTTTAACGATCCGAAAGGAATGTGTCCAAAGTGTGCTGGAATTGGAAAGATAATGAACATCAATTATGAAGAACGCCTGGACCCAGAAAAGACATGGATGGAGGGCATGGCCGACTTGCCAGCATATCATGTCGACAATTGGTATTGGAAACAGTATCGCGATGCGGCGATTTTTCCATTAGACAAGAAGTTAAAGGATTTTACAGAAATAGAGCGTAATCGACTTCTATATGGCGCAGATACAAAAGATGGAAAACGTATCTCGAAAAAAGTAGAGGGGATTGTTAATCATTTGAATAAGATGCTGTTGAATCGTGACACTTCAACGTTAAAAGAAGCATCTACGAAACGTTTACTGTCGCTTGTAACAGAAACGCAATGCCCTTGTTGTCACGGAATGCGATTGAATGACAGGGTTCTTTCTTGTAAGGTGGCAGGCTATAACATACATGAAATGTGTGAGATGGAATTTTCACAATTGGTAGAGGTACTTCGAACAATAGACGATCCGAAGGCCGTAACCATCGTGGACACGTTAGTTGCTTCCTTGACGAGAATGATTGATATTGGTCTCAAGTATTTGTTTATGAATAGAGAGACGGCTACATTATCGGGGGGAGAGGCTCAGAGACTGAAACTCGTTCGTTATATGGGGAGCTCGCTTACCGGAATGACCTATATATTCGATGAGCCAAGTACCGGAATGCATCCAAGAGACGTGTATCGTATGACAAATCTATTAAAGAGCTTAAGAGACCGAGGAAATACGGTATTAGTGGTAGAACATGATAAAGATGTTATTTCAATTGCGGATGAAGTCATTGATGTAGGACCACTTGCTGGAAAAGGCGGTGGACAAATTTTATTTCAAGGCAGCTATGAAGCATTGCTCGTATCGGGCACATTGACGGGAAATGCGATGTCAGAACAGGTGAAAATAAATGAGACACCTCGTGTTCCAACGGGATATTTACCGATACGCAATGCCACACTTCATAACTTGAAGAATATATCTGTAGATATACCATTAGGCGTATTCACGGTTGTCACAGGAGTTGCAGGGTCTGGAAAAAGCACACTGATTCGAGATGTTTTTGCTAAGCAGTATGCGGAAGATGTAATATTAGTGGATCAATCTGCGATTACTGCAACGGGAAGGTCAACACCAGTTACGTTTTTGGGTATTTTTGATGAGATTCGAAAACTTATGGCAACCGAGAATCATACAGACGCTGGGTATTTTTCCTTTAACAGTAAAGGCGCGTGTCCGTGTTGCAAAGGAAAAGGCGTTATTGTCACCGAGTTGGTATTTATGGATCCTGTTACAACGGTGTGCGAGGAATGTGAAGGAAAAAGATTTAGCAAGGAAGCATTAGCATATACCTGCAAAGGAAAAAACATTCAGGAAATACTTGATATGTCGGCTGCAGAAGCCTATGAATTCTTCTTGGAGAATAGAAAAATCAGCAAGTGTTTAAAGGCAATGATTACGGTTGGCTTATCGTATCTTTCCTTGGGACAACCTACGTTTACATTATCAGGCGGAGAACGTCAAAGGTTGAAGCTTGCAAAATGCTTGGACAAAAAAGGAAATATTTATGTACTCGATGAACCAACAACCGGGCTACATGCCTCAGATGTGGGAAAAATTATGGAGCTATTACAGAGTATTGTTCAAAAAGGAAATACCGTAATTGTAATCGAGCATAATATTGATGTGATGAAACAAGCGGACTATATCATTGATATTGGACCAGACGGAGGAACTGCAGGTGGAGAAGTTATATTTGCTGGTACGATAAAGGACATGATGAATTGTAAGGAAAGCGTTACAGCGGAATATATGATGCGATAAAGCATGTGAAAAAAAATTGGATTTTTTTGAAATTTTTTTAAAATTAATGCGATAAAATGTATTTCTCAATGATTACTCTTATGTAAAGGGCAAAAGCCTAAGATAAATTATCCGGATAGTGACAAAAAACAATATTGGAGGAAAAAACATGAGTTTTGTAATGTGTGCAAAAGGGATTCTTACAGGAATTACAACAGCAGCATTGGTTGCGAGTGGAGCAAAAGCGCCGGTACCAGAGGCTCCAGTGAATGAGGATGTACTTGGAGAGTATGTTGAAAGCGTTGTGACGGATTCGGATGTGTTTGTTGATGATTATGCAGCAATTATTGATGAATATGTAAATGACACGGTCGAGAAAGTCGACGATTTGGTACAGGGAAATACCACAGGAAAAGAATTTGCGCAGAATATTGAGCAGAAGGCAGAAGAGTTTGCGGATGCATTAGAGGCACGCGGTGACGAATTTGGAAATCTTCAGGAGAAAAATGGAGATGCATTCGGCAACAAATTTGATCAAGAGACAGCGAAAACTGTCGTTAATGTAGTTTCTAATCTTTTTAAAAGATTTAGATAAATTATCCCTAAAATGTGTTACTATATATGAAGGCTTGCTCCAAAATCTGGCAGGAGCAGGCCTATCATATTATTGTGACGTTAAGAGGGGAGAGGAGTTATGATACTATGTTGTGCATTGACAGATGCAGAACTGTTTTCAAAAAATGAACGCGTAGAACGTCTCATTCAGAGAATGGCAAATGGGGATAGTCATGCAATGGATGAATTGTATATGCTAATAAAAACAGACGTTTATGCATTTGCACTGTCAAAAACACAGAATTCTTATGACGCAGAGGATATTATGCAGGACACGTTTGTCCAGATATATAAGTATGCTGCGCGCTACAAACCACAGGGGAAACCATTGGCTTGGATTTTTACCATTATCACAAACTTGGCAAATCGGAGATTTCAACTTGCACAAAGAAATACAACTTTAGATGAAGACTACGAAACCACATCAGATGGAGCTGACTTAGAAAATGATATTGTGAATAATGAGTTTTTAAGCGTTATATTAAGGGAATTGAGTCAAGAAGAACAAGAAATCATTGTGTTACACATTGTTTCAGGATTAAAACACCGTGAAATTGCAAAGGTGTTAGGAAAACCGTTGTCAACCGTTCTTTCTCGTTATAATCGAGCGATTAAGAAATTGCAGCAATATGCAAAGGAGGCGGTATAATGAAAAATAGTAATATCAAAGAAAGAATTGTTTCTACTTATTCCAATGCAACTCCAGAGATTCTTGATAAAATTAAAGCTTCCTGTGAAGTTACAAAGCAGGAAGAGGTGGATGAAAAAGAAATATTAGAAATGCCACAGTTATCCAAACCTGTTTGGCCGAAACGGATAGCGATGGTTGCTTCGTTTGTACTTGTGTTTGGAATGGGGCTATGGATGGGAAACCTGCTTTCATTCAGGCATGGTAATAATTGGGATGAGAATCAGGCTAAGTGGATGACATCCAATACGAAGGAGATTGCTACGATTCGAATGTTTGATTCCCCTCAGGTTGAGTTGAAGGTGGATGAAACGAATCGAGTATTAGATGCAAGTACAGCTGGACTAGAAGAAGCTGAAATTTTGCAATCTCTTCACTTGAAAGGGATTGATATGGAGACGGCAATAGATGCAATTGTTGGAGCGTGGTATTTAAGAGGAAATAAAGAAGCTTTTGCGGAAATTCCTTATGAGATTTCTGCTGACACAGAAGAACAGAAAAGACAGATACAAAACCTGCTTCAGTCAATTTTAAAAGAATCACTTCGAAAAGCGGAAAAAGAACGCATGGAAAAAGGCGTGGAAAGCATGGACAGCGAGAGCGAGGAATCTCGAGAGCAGGTGGAACCATCTAGAGAACCTTCTAATGAAAGTAATGATACCACCAATTTTACAAATGAAGTGGTGAATCATACAACGGATGCGGTAAATGAAGTAGTTAATAATACTACAAATGCAGCAGAAGAAGTGATAACGGATACAACAAATTCGGTAAATAATGTTGTGGATCATACAACAAATGCTACAAATCAACTTCTTGATAGTGTATTTCAATTTACCAATGATTTAACAAATACAATACTTGGGAAATAATATATAAAAATAATTTTAGGAGTAAAAGATACCCCTTTTTCTGGACAATCAGGGAAAGGGGTATCTTTCTGTATTGAACTTTGAATGTGAATGGTGGTGCAAATTGAGGTTGGACAAAAGCAGATGCGTGAAAAGTAGACAAAATGTCATTTACAACAGGGCGAAAATTGACATACGTTGAAAAGTAATATTTTGGGTGGTTTTTTTATAAATGAGAAAGTACTATAATCGTATACTGTTGAAAAAGTCAGAATGAAAAGTGTTCGCTTTTTTGAGGAGAATATGAATATGTATTATAATTATGATTTTGATATTGCTGCAATTATTATTTATATTATTGTGGCAGTTAATATTTTTCGGACAAAACGTTTAAGGACGGTCAATGCATTCTATTTTTGGGGGATATTATGTTTTTCAATTGCTACGCCTTTTTTGGATATTTGTGGCGGGGAAGCAATTATGCATAAGCTGTCTCCGAAGATTGTGCAAACGACAAATATTCTGTATTACATTAGTGAGCAGCAGACAAATTTCTTTTTTTTGATGTATGTTTTTTCTCAATTAGAAATGCGAACGCGTGTTGCAAAAATCAAGAAGCGATTGGCAACGGTTCCTATTTTGCTTATCACACTTGTTATCGCAACAAATCCAATTCATGGATGGTTATTTACCTATGAGAATGGTATTTATATCAACAATGCATTTCGAATTGTAGTTGTTTATATGGTGCCAGCAATTTATTTTTTGACAACCGTGTTGTATGCAATTCGACATCGGGATTTGTTGAAGCCAAGTAGCAGGCAGCTTATTTATGTTATCACAATTATAAATACAATATCTCGAGTAATACAGTATAATGTACCATCTTTGTTAGTGCATTGTTTTACACTGTCCATTAGTGTGTTGCTATTATTTGTATATACGACTCGAACCGATAAAAAAATCAACCCAGTTACAGGCTTGGCAAATCAATATTATCTTGCAGAAAAAGTGAATTCACTTATGTACAATAAGGTGCGATTTGGTACGATATTTGTTCGCATTGCAAATTATGATACCTTGACTGCGACGTATGGAATTCCGAATACAGATATGTTGATTCAAAGGATTGGCGCCTATTTTCAAAATTTTGAAAAAGAGGATCATATGTATTCCGTTGGAAACGACTGCTTTGTGATACTAACTATGGATATTGATTTGCTTAATGATTATGTAAAATTATTCTATGATAAGGTTGCAGGAGCGTGGCGAATTAATGGAACAGAAATGGTTTGTACCCCATTAATCACGACAGCTGTTTGTCCGGATATTTGTCCAGATGCAGAAAGCTTCCGAGCATTTTTGGCTCATTTTAATTCGATGTATAAAGGAAAATGCGGTATTATTACGAGTGATGAAATTGAGTATAAAACGATTGTGCGAGAGAATATGGTAGAAAAGGCGTTGGAACGTGCCATAGAAGCAAAATCATTCGAAGTATATTATCAGCCAATTTGCTTAGCACAAACAAAGAAATTTGTTTCAGCGGAAGCTTTGGTGCGATTATGGGATATGGAAATTGGATTTATTTCGCCTGCAGAGTTCATTCCCTTGGCAGAAAAAACAGGTAAAATTATAGATGTTGGAAATTGTGTTCTGGAAAAAGTGTTTGAGTTTATTTGCAATAATGACTTAGAAGCACTTGGAATTGAATATTTAGAAGTGAATTTATCGACGATTCAGTGTATGCAAAGGAACTTTATTTCGCATTTGGAGCACTTAATGCAAAAATATCAAATGGATCCGTCTGTGATTTGTTTTGAGATTACAGAGAGTGCATCAAGTGTGGTGCCTGAAATTTTTACGGAAAATCTTCGCCTTTTGCGTCAAAAAGGATTTATGCTTGCGCTAGATGATTTTGGAACTGGATATGCCAATTTGCAAAGAATGATTTCTTCCGACTTTGATATTATTAAATTTGACAAGGATATGACGCAGATTTCATGTAGTGATACAAGACTACGTGTTCCATTTGAAAAAATGCATAGTATGTTCCATTTTATGGATGCAAAAGTTGTGGCAGAAGGGGTAGAAACAGAAGAACAATATGAATATTTAAAAAGCATTGGGTGTGATTATATCCAAGGCTATTATTTTTCGAAACCACTGGAGCAGGAAGATTTCACGGAATTCATGAGAACCAATCTGGTTTAAAATAGAGGCTAGTACCCCAAAGGAGGGTGCTAGTCTTTTTTCAATTATACGAGGAGCCTGCTTTTTTCTCAATGACAGAATGTTAACAAAAGCTTGTAAATGTGGTTGACAATTTGAGGGTAAAAGTGTATTGTTAACAAAGAAAAAAGAAAGGGTTGACAAATAAACGATGTGATGTGAAAAAAGACTTGTTTATTTCGTTTACTAGGCAAAGGAGAAAAAATATAAAATGAGAAAATCAAATGTTTATCAACTTGCAGTTTGTGCGCTAATGGCAGCAATTATGTGTATTTTAGGACCAATTGCATTACCAATTGGACCAGTTCCTATTTCACTTACGAATCTTGTAATCTATATAACTGTATTTTTACTTGGAACAAAGTGGAGTGTAGTTAGTTACTTGATATATCTGCTTCTAGGAGCTTTTGGTTTGCCGGTATTCTCTGGATATGCAGGAGGACTTGCAAAATTGGCAGGACCAACCGGCGGCTATTTGATTGGATTTGTTTTTATGGCTGCAATTTGTGGAGTGTTTGTGGAACATAAGAAAATGCCAGTTTATTTTATTGGCTTTGGCATGGTATTAGGTACTGCAGTCGCATACTTATTTGGAACAATTTGGTTCGTTCTGCAAATGAAATGTGGAATTGGATATGCAATTTCCGTATGCGTTCTTCCATTCATTGTTGGAGATTTAATTAAAATTGTTGTTTCCATTGTGCTGGGAAGACAAATAAGAAATGCTTTGGTTTCGGCTAAATTAATTGAAAATAGGGGAGAAGAAGTAAATGCCTAATTACAATATAAAACAGTTAGCAGATGAAATTATTGCAGGAAGAAGATTAAATCGAAACGAGGATTTACACTTTTTTATTGATTGTGATTTAGAGGAATTGTGTGAAGGGGCAGATCGAATTCGTGCACATTATATTGGAGATAAAGTAGATTTGTGCGCAATCATTAACGGTAGAAGCGGGCGCTGTCCAGAGGATTGCAAGTATTGTGCTCAATCTGCGCATCATGATACCAATTGTGAAGTATATGATTTTCTGTCAGAAAAAGAGATTGTAGAGGCGTGTAAGCTACATGAGGAAGAGGGCGTTGATCGATTTTCGATTGTTACTGCAGGAAGAGCCCTTTCCGGTAAGGAATTTGAGCAAGCAATTCATGCATATAAAGCAATGCGTCAGGAAACAAAGATTGATTTATGTGCTTCTATGGGATTTTTGACCGCAGAGCAATTGCATGAATTGCATGAAGCTGGAGTATCCAGCTATCATCACAATATTGAGACTTCAAAACGTAATTTCCCTAATATTTGTACCACACACACTTATGAGCAGAAGCTGGAGACCTTGAAGCTAGTGAAAGCAGAAGGCATGTACGTCTGCTCTGGTGGAATTATCGGAATGGGAGAAACATGGGAGGATCGTATTGATATGGCAGTCAGTCTTGCAGAGGTGGAGGCGGATTCGATTCCATTGAATGCGCTAATGCCAATAAAAGGAACTCCTCTTGAAAATCAACCACTTCTATCAGAGGAAGAGATCCTTAGAACTGTGGCAATTTTTCGATTCCTAAATCCTAAAGCAGAGATTCGTTTGGCTGCAGGACGTGCACTTCTTACGAATGACGGTGAGAAGGCGTTTACATCTGGAGCATCTGCAACGATTACGGGAAATATGTTAACAACTGCAGCGAGTGCAACCATTCAAAAAGACCGTGACATGCTTACGAAAATGGGAAGAAAGGTTCGCTAAGTCACTTTTCATTGCAGACAAAATGTGATACATTTTATGCATAAGAAATGCAATGGAGGGTGTATGAATACTTTTGCAAATTTGATTTCAAAATGTGCAGGAAAGCACGTCTACATACAAACACATAATTTTCCAGATCCAGATGCGATTGCATCTGGTTTTGGATTGCAAAGATTGTTGACTCATTTTGATATTGAGTCAACTCTTTGTTATTATGGAACAATTGATAAAATAAGTACAAAAAAGATGGTGGAGTTGTTTGATATCACCATTCGTTCCTATGATGAGATAGAAGCCAATATGCAGGAAGAAGACTACATTATTTGCGTCGATTCACAAAAGAATGCGGGCAATATTTTGGACTTTGTAGGAGATGAGATTGCGGCAATTGATCATCATCCTACGGTTTGTAAGGTTGGGTATTTTTATTCAGATATTCGAATGGTGGGAAGCTGCGCAACTTTGATTGCAGAATACTATGCTAAGATGCAGGTTCCAATGGAGCAAGATGTTGCTTCTGCTTTGTTGTATGGAATGAAGATGGATACACTTAATTTCACCCGTGGAGTAACGAAATTAGATATTGAGATGTTTGCCTTCCTGTTTGAAAAGGCGAATCAAGAGAAGATTATTTCTTTGGAACGTAATACGATGGAATTAAAAGATCTTCGGGCTTATGGAGATGCGATAGAGAACATTGAAGTATATGGTCATGTGGGAATTGCGGCTATTTCCTTTCCGTGTCCAGATGCACTTGTGGCTACAATTTCGGACTTTATGTTGGAACTTGACGAGGTTGATATTTCTGTGGTGTATTCGTATCGAGAAAATGGGTTGAAATTTTCAATTCGCTCGGAGAAGGCGGAGGATCATGCGGGAGAAATTATTCGGATGGCTTTAGATGGTATTGGATCCGGTGGTGGTCACGCATCTATGGCTGGCGGTTTTATTCCAAAAGAGAATTATGATATGCTGCACGGTAGAATTGGAGAAGAAATCAGAGGCTTGTTTTTAGAGGCAGTAAAAGGCAAAAAGAGATTGGAATCGTAAAATGAATAAGAGTAAAAAATCGTGGGCTTCTGATTAAAACATCAGATGCTCACGATTTTTTAATAATCTAGAACCGTTGACAATTAACAAGATTCCAGAAACGATTCCACAAACAAGTACGATAACCCCGATTGCTAATGTCCCTGCTCCAGTTTGTCCCATTGTTTTGAATACTTTTTCTTCCACGACAGACCTCCATAGCATTAATTGTATTTATTGTAGCATATTCATCTTGAGATTTCCACAACGGAAAGAAGTTTTTGGCATGCGAATGGAAAAGATATTTTTGAGATGTGAAAGAATACGATATATTAAAATGTTTAACAAGTGAAATGGTGGGATTATTAATTTTTTTTAAAGTATTCTTTCTTTTATTGAAATGGAAGGGATAAAACCCTATAATAGGTTACAGTTTAGAAGAAAGCGAGAAAATATATGTTAGAAATTTTGAAATCCATTATATATGGAATTGTGGAGGGCATTACAGAGTGGCTTCCAGTCAGCAGCACGGGACATTTGATTTTAGTAGAGAAAATAATTCCATTTCAGTCTACATCCGATGGTTTCTTTGAAATGTTTGATGTGGTCATACAGCTTGGCGCGATTATGGCAGTTGTTGTATTGTTTTGGAGTCAAATTTGGCCATTTTATTTGAAGAGTAATGTCGGAAAGCATAAACATAAGCATTCGGTGCGAAAATCGAGAAAAGATCCAGCAATCGGAAATGTTGCTCTTAGCATGGATGCATTTTGGATGTGGGTTAAAATTGTGGTAGCTTGTATCCCGGCAGTAATTTATGGAGTTCTTTTGGATGATGAGGTAAATGAGTTATTCGAGCAAGACTTCTTGGGAACATCTATGCAAATTCGTGTACTTGTGGTTGCAATAATGCTTGCAGTTGTAGGTGTTTTGTTTATTGTTGTTGAGAACCATAATAAGGGAAAAGAAGCGGTAGTTGAGCACATATCAGATTTATCATTTAAAGATGCGTTTGTAATTGGAATGTTTCAGCTAGTTGCGGCTGCTTTACCAGGTACTTCCCGATCAGGTTCCACAATTTTGGGTGGAATTTCGATTGGAATTTCAAGAAAGGTTGCGGCAGAATTCACATTTTTCTTAGGAATTCCGGTCATGTTTGGCGCGAGCCTTTTAAAAATTGTGAAATTTGGTTTCGCTTTTTCCGGACTTGAACTTCCGATTCTATTAGTAGCCAGTGTGGTTTCTTTTGTGGTTTCGTTATTTGTAATTAAGTTCTTAATGGGCTACATTAAACAGCATGATTTTAAGGTCTTCGGTTACTATAGAATTGTTTTAGGAATTGTTGTTATCATTTGTGGATTAACAGGTTTTATAGGATAATGTATTCGATAGGAGTTGCCAGTGTGTAACTCCTATTTTTAATGAGAATTGATGAAACTTTCATTGAAATTCTAGGTACAAATACGTATAATAATCATGTGTTTTATTGTTTGAAAATATATGGAAAGATAGGAGCATAATTAGGATGAAGAAATATGCATTTGGTGTTGATATTGGTGGAACAACCTGTAAGATTGGTTTTTTTAGTACAGATGGAACCATTTTAGATAAATGGGAGATTAAGACAAATACACAGAATAATGGAGAGTCTATTCTTTCAGACGTTGCAAAATCCGTTGATAATAAGTTGGCACAGGAAGGAATCAGTAAATCGGATGTGCAGGGAATTGGCGTTGGAGTGCCTGGTCCGGTTCGCGCAGATGGTACGGTAAATCGATGTGTAAATCTTGGATGGGGTGTTGTGAATGCGGCAGAAGAACTCTCTTCATTGAGTGGTCTTTTAGTTAAAGTTGGAAATGATGCCAATGTAGCTGCTCTTGGTGAAGCCTGGAGAGGTGGAGCAAAAGGATGCTCAGAGGCAATTATGGTGACACTTGGAACAGGTGTAGGAGGTGGAATTATTGTAGATGGAAGAATTGTTGCTGGCTTCAATGGCGCTGGCGGTGAAATCGGACATATTACAGTGAATAAGGATGAAATTGAACCATGTAATTGCGGACAGTATGGCTGCCTCGAGCAATATGCATCTGCAACAGGAATTGTGCGTCTTGCAAAACGTAAGTTGGCAAAGACAGAAGAGGCAACTTCTTTGCGTGAGTTAGAGACAGTTACAGCAAAGGATGTGTTTGATGCAGCGAAAAGTGGAGATGGTGTTGCTTTAGAATTGGTGGATGAGGTATGTGGCATTTTAGGTGCAGCATTATCCAATATGGCTTGCGTTGTGAATCCAGAAGTTGTTGTTATTGGTGGTGGAGTTTCAAAAGCAGGGGATATTTTAATTCAGGGTATTCAGAAACATTTTGAAGAAACTTCTTTCCATGCATGCAAGGATACTCGCTTTGCTTTAGCAGAACTTGGCAATGATGCTGGTATGTATGGCTGTGTAAGAATGTTATTAGATTAAGCGATTAGAATGATGCTTACCATATATGTTTTACATATAAAGGAATTAAAAGACAAAGAAAATAGAGAACGGTTACAAGCGTTTTTGCCGTTGAGTCGTAGGAATAAGGCATTCGCATTAAAGAATGAAGAGGACCAGTTGCGATGTTATGGCGCTGGATTACTTCTTGCTTATGGACTGGCGGTAAGACATATTGATTATAGCAAGGTGTCAATAGAGACTGGAGAGCGAGGAAAGGAATTTCTACCTGGCTTTCCTTCTTTGCATTATAACTTGTCTCATGCAAAGGACTATGTAGTATGCGCTTTTTCTGATTATGAAATTGGGATTGATATAGAACCGATTCCGTATCAGAAATCCGTGGAACAGTTGTCGCGTATCATAGCGCGTGTTGGTTCGGATATGGAGATTGCAAGATATCAGGAAGCTTATGATCCTGAGGTATTTGCGCATATTTGGACGCAAAAGGAAAGCTATGTGAAAGCGCTCGGAACGGGAATTCGTGACATCTTAGGAAACACTTCGATAGAACGTGAGCATTCGATTGCGTCGAGGGTGTGGGATAAGGACTATATTATGAGTGTGTGTATCCTGGGAAAAGAGAAGATAAAACCAGATTGGAATATAGAACTGGTTACATTTGAACAGTTTATAAATAAGATGAGTGAGGTTTGTGCAGATGCATGATGAATTGACAGCAAACGATATCAAAAAGATGGAAGAAGAAATCGAATATCGCAAGCTAGTGGTTCGAAAACAGGCGCTTGAAGATGTGAAAGAGGCTCGCGCACAGGGTGATTTGAGTGAGAACTTTGAATATAAAGCGGCTAAAAAATTTAAGAACGAGAATGAGAGCCGCATTCGTTATCTTGAAAAGATGATTAAAACTGCCGTTGTGATTTCGGATGAATCGAAGGATGATGAAGTTGGCATGAACAATATGGTTACTGTTTTCTTCGAGGAAGATGAGGAAGAAGAAACCTTTAAAATTGTGACAACAATTCGCGGAAATTCACTTAAGAATTTAATCAGCAAGGAATCTCCTCTTGGGGCTGCAATTTTTGGACACAAGGTTGGGGATCGTTGTGAGGTAAAAGTGAATGACAGTTATTCTTATTATGTAGTGATTCGCAGTATTGATAAGAATTCAGATGATAATGATGCAATACGAAAATTTTAGATAAAGGGGTATAGATCATGAAAAAAGAAGAAACATTAGTAAGAAATCTTCCAGAAATGATTCGAGAGACACAAATTGGTCGTTTGAATTGGCGTGTGCAGGTGCAGACAACAGAGTATAATGAGCTTGAAGAAAAGCCTAGAGTTGTAGAAGAGGACGGAAGTGAATGGATTGTAGATGAATGCTACGTTTGCTATGAGACAAAGTATCGTGAGCAGGATTTTCTTATGATTACCTATGAAATGATTCATACCCATGATGATAAGGTAAAAACTACAAATTTAGTATTCTTACCACCAATGGGTATTCGTTATTTCGATATTCATACATTGCTTCCATATTCGATAGAGGCTTCACAGATGATTACCTACCAGACACATATGCTATGGGAAGCAATATTGGAGCAATCCAAAAAGAAACCAGAACAAATTCAAATGGATGTAAGTACGAGAGTACTTACGATTGAAGATGAATAGAATCGTAAATTGCTGCTAGAGGCACTTGATGTGTTTCGGCAGCTTTTTTAATATCTTCAAATTCCACTTTTTTCTTTTGGACGCCATAGCCTTCGCTGATTTTTATACGGAAGGAACCGTAGGCATTCTGATAGTCTTCGAAGCGTGCATTTAGTTTGGCGCGACAAAAAGTCTGATATCGTACGCCTCGCGTAGTTGTATGGGCAAGAATAAGAGCGATAAAGCGCTCTTTATCTTCAGGATTACAAAAACAATGTAGTACGATGCCTGGACGGTGCTTTTTCATTTGTACGCTTTCATAGTAGACATCCAAAGCTCCTTCGTTAAGCAGAAGCTCCATGGCATAACCAAAGGCTTCCCCGGTCATGTCGTCAATATTGCAGGATAAATCAAGAATAGTATCTGCATTTTCTATGGTGTCGCTTAAGAAAACGCGTACCGCATTTAATTGTTCAAATTCTTTGTTGCCCAAACCGATTCCAATGGTTGTATGATACAAATTTGCTTCTTGATATTCATTGGCAAAATGCGTTAATATGGCGGCTCCGGTTGGCGTGCAAAGCTCAGAGGGAATATTACCGGTGTAATATGGCGCATCCTTAAGTATTTCTGCAGTGGCAGGTGCAGGAACGGGAAGAATTCCATGTGCACAGCGTACGGTTCCATTTCCTACATGAATGGGAGATACCACAATTTTATCTGGAGCTAGCATCTCGATTAGGAGGCAACTGCCTACTACGTCGATGATTGCATCTAAAGAGCCAACTTCATGAAAATGAATTTGTTCCAAATCGCATCGATGAACCATACTTTCTGCTTCCCCAATTTTGCGATATATAAGAGCTGCATGCTTTTTTACAAAATCAGATAACGGAAGGGAAGCAATATCTTCGCATATTTTTTTGTAAGAATATCCATGGGAATGTGTAGTATGGGAATGCTTGTGCTGTTCGTGTGCATCAGAAGATGTTTCTTCCTCCTCATGTATAAGAACCTTAATATGTGTTCCTGCAATTCCGTTTACCATGCGTTCTTCAGGAATAAGTTGTACAATTCCTGGGAAAAGGCGATTCATAGTATTCAAAAAATCTTGTTTTTCAGAAATTAATTCATAAAGTGCGCTCATAATCATGTCTCCAGCAGCACCCATCTTACATTCAAAATATAGTGTTTTCAAAGAGATGTCTCCTTTCGTGCGTTTCCATATATGTATTATACGATTTGTTTTAGAGATTGTCTTGTCAATTTACACAAAAACAGGAAACGATTTTTGGCTATTTTAGTTTCTTGCCAAGTTTCCGTGCTAATGATACAATTGAGGAAACTGAAAAATATAAAACGGTTTTCAAATATGTGTGTTATGAGAAAAATATATTAGGAGAAAAGGGATGGACGCAAGAGAGAAAATTCTTTCGGCTACAATGAAAGTATTTAATGAAAAAGGGTTAAAGTTTACGATGGATGACATAGCAAGTGAGCTATCCATGAGCAAAAAGACAATATATACAGTCTTTCGAGATAAGGAAAGCTTGTTCTTTCAGATGGTTGACTATTGTTTTGACAATATCAAAGAGGGTGAACAAGCAGTATTGAATGATGAATCTTTATCCACATTAGAAAAGATTCGTGGTGTGTTAGGGGTACTACCAGAGGGATATCGTGATATCGATTTTCGTCAATTATATCTTTTGAAGGATAAATATCCAAAAATTTATAAAAAGGTAGAAGAACGTCTAGAAACTGGTTGGGAGAATACTATTATGCTAATCAATCAGGGTATTAAAGAGGGTGTGATTCGACCTTGTAACATTACCGTTGTAAAAACGATGATGGAGGCTACATTAGAGCAGTTTTTCCAGAGAGATGTATTGATTACCAATCAGATTTCTTATGGGGATGCTCTTCAGGAAGTCGTTGATATTCTCGTAGATGGTATTACAGCAAAATAGTAAGGAGATTTGACAATAAATGAGTCGACTATATTTAAATGAAGAGTGGAAGTTTGCAACAGAGTTTAAAGAAGAGATGTTGCAGAGAGAATATCAGCTTCCAATGGAGACTGTTAGAATTCCGCACACTGTAAAGGAACTTCCATTTCACTATTTCGATGAGCATTTATATCAGATGAATGCAGCGTATCGAAAGGTATTTTGTCCAGACAATGCGTGGAAGGGCAAATCCGTTGTGTTAACAGTTGATGGCGCAGCACATACTTCTGTTGTTTATCTAAATGGAAAGGTAATTGGTACACATAATTGTGGTTATACAGCTTTTCAAATGGATATTACAGAAGAAATTCTTTGGGGAGAGGAAAATGTTCTTATTATATCTGTAAATAGCAATGAGAATCAGAATATCCCTCCGTTTGGCTTTGTAGTTGATTATATGACATTCGGTGGAATCTATCGCGATGTTTACTTTGATATTCGAGAGAAAGAATATGTAAAGGATGTATTTGCGCGAAGTGATTTCTCACAGGATATGTCAGAAATTACACTTCGTTCGGATGTAACATTGTCTACAATTTCGGAAGAAAAGGCGTATCTTGTAAAACAATATTTGAAACCACACAAGCAGGAGACAGAAGCTGTAATTCTGTTGGGAGAAAATATATGCAAGAAGCTGACAGATACGCTTACCTATCAGGTGTCGAATGTTAAACTTTGGGATATTGATCAGCCAAATCTTTATGATCTCTACACAGAGCTTTGGGAAGATGGGGCGTTGAAAGATACAAGAGTTGATGTGATTGGTTTCCGTAAAGCAGAGTTTCGTGCAGATGGATTCTATTTGAATAATTCTAAGACAAAGATTCGTGGATTGAATCGTCATCAGAGCTATCCTTATGTAGGGTATGCAATGCCGGAATCTATGCAGCGCATGGATGCGGACATTTTGAAGAATGAATTAGCATGTAATGCGGTTCGTACTTCGCATTATCCACAGTCACATTATTTTATCAATCAATGCGATGAAATCGGTTTGTTGGTATTTACGGAAATACCAGGATGGCAACACATTGGAGACGCGGAATGGAAAAACCAAGCAGTTGATAATGTAAAAGATATGATTTTGGAATATCGTAACCATCCATCGATTATTTTGTGGGGCGTTCGTATTAATGAATCACCGGATGATGATGAATTTTACAAGCGTACGAATGAGGTAGCCCATCGATACGATGATAGTAGACAAACAGGTGGGGTTCGTTGTATTAAAAATAGTCATTTGTTTGAAGATGTATATACCTACAACGATTTTTCTCATGATGGTAAGCAACCAGGCTGTGAACCAAAGAATAAGGTGACTTCGGATCAGAGTAAAGCGTATTTGATTTCCGAATATAATGGACATATGTATCCAACAAAGAACTTTGATTGGGAAGGACATCGTGTGGAGCATGCGCTTAGACACGCACGAGTTCTTGATGAGGTGAAGGCAAATACAGACATTGCAGGAAGCTTTGGCTGGTGTATGTTTGACTACAATACACATAAAGATTTTGGTAGTGGAGACCGTATTTGCTATCACGGCGTTATGGATATGTTCCGTAATCCTAAGCTTGCATCCTTAATTTATGCATGCGAGGAAGAGAAGACTCCAGTGCTTGAATTATCTTCTTCCATGGATATTGGAGAGCATCCAGCTTGCAATCGTGGTTTTACTTACATCATTTCCAATGCAGATTCTGTAAAAATGTATAAGAATGATGTGTTTATCAAAGAGTATACCAATGCAGATTCACCATTCAAGAATTTAAAGCATGGACCAATGATTATCGATGACTTTATTGGAAATCAGATTCATGAGCAGGAAGATTTCAAAAAGGGACAGGCAGATGGAATTAAATATGCATTAAATTATACAGCGACACATGGATACGGAAAGTATCCTGCAAAGGTAATTGGTATTGCTTTAAAATGCATGTTGATTTATCACATGAATCCAAATGAAGCAGTTAAGCTCTATAACAAATACATCGGGGACTGGGGTGGCACCAGTACCGTATATCGTTTTGAGGCAATCAAAGATGGAAAGGTAGTCAAAACACTTGTTAAAGAGCCTATGAAGACATATCACTTGCAGGTACAGGCTAATACCGATACCTTAATTGAGAAATCGTCTTATGATGTTGCTGCGATTCGAATGAAGGTTTGTGATGAAAATCATAATCAGCTTAGCTTTTTCCAGGAAGTGGTTGAGGTTACGACAGAAGGACCGATTGAAGTGATTGGACCAAAGAATGTAGCGCTTCGTGGTGGAATGGCAGGAACTTATATACGAACAACTGGAAAATCTGGAGAAGCAAAGGTGCATTTTAAATGTGCTGGAACAGAGGATGTAACAATAAATCTTACCGTAAAGGGTAATTTGAATTAGGAGGCTATGATGGCAGAAAAATCAAAAGTTATATTCGGAAATGAAATGAGCAACAAGGTTTTCCGAAAAGCTGAGAAATCAAAAAAGAAATATATTCGAAAATTTGGAGATGACTCTAATGTGGATTATCCGGTAAGAATAGAGAAGAACCCATATATCGGAGATTCCCTTAATGTTTCCAATGTTCTTGTGGGAGACTTATCAAAGAACGCACATTATGATGCGAGTCGTAATGCACAGGCGGAGGAGTTTGACACAGAAAAGGGTATTATTGTTGGAAATATTCGAATGGGATTTGGTCATTACCGCATTTCTATGGCGATGGCAAGTGCTGCAAAAGCATTGGGCTATAAGCCATACTGGATGGATTTGAATTCATACGGAGAAACTACTTGTACGAAAGTAATTGGTGCACAGAATGATTTATATTCTTTGGGTTCTCGTTTGTCAAAAAACGCGTTATTTAACAAGTTTGTTTGGGAACCAATGAACTACGAAGGCTTTAGAGCATTGTCTTACAATGCAGCTGATCAAAAGAATGCAGAGCTGATGGCTCCTGTATATCGCAATGTTCCAAAGGATATTCCTGTGATTGGTACGCATGTATGGCCAGCGCAGGCAGCGATTCATGCAGGAATGAAGCATGTGGTAAATGCAATTCCAGATAACTGGCCAATGGCACTTCATTTCTCAGAAGGCAGTGTGCACACCATTCAGTGTCATAACGCATATATGGGATATCGTATTTGTAATGGAATGAATAAAGATGCGGTATGTAAAGCAATGCCAAACGAGAGCTTAGTATATACAGGTCATTATATTGATCACGAACTTGTAAGTAATATTGAAGCAGATTGTCAGGCAAGAATGGCACGTAAAGCAAATGACAAGCCAATGAGATTCTTACTTACCATTGGCGGTGCTGGAGCTCAGAAGGAAATATTTGCTGCAATTATCAAATATTTGCTTCCATTTATTAAAGATAGCAAAGCTGCATTATATGTTAATGTAGGTGACTATAAAAACGTATGGGATGATCTTTTAAAAGAAATTCCAGAGATGAAAGCATTATCGACCGAGCATTTTGACAATTGGAAGGATACAGAAGCTTTCGCAGAAGCTGCTCTTGATGCTAACACAGAGGTTACAGGTATTCATGGATTCTGGCACAAAAATATTTTTGAAGCCGTATATGCAACGAACCTCTTAATGAGAAGTGCAGACGTTTTAGTTACCAAGCCAAGTGAGCTTGCATTCTATCCAGTTCCAAAATTATTTATCAAGCGAGTTGGAAAGCATGAGATGTGGGGAGCGATTCATTCCGCTGAAATTGGAGATGGTACATTAGAGTGCAGAGATATTCCACATACAATTCAGATGATTGAATTGTTTATGCAGGATGATACCTTATTAAAAGACATGTGTGAAAACATTATGGCAAACAAGAAAACAGGTATCTATGATGGCGCATATAAGGTAGTTGAGTTAGCTATGGGACTTAAAAATAAATAAGTGAGAAAGAAAGGGAACAAAATGAACAAAAAATTGTCAGGGGTTGAAAAATTCGCCTACGGAATTGGAGCAGTAGGAAAGGACATGGTATATATGTTATCAGCGTCCTATGTTTTATACTATTTTCAGGATATTATGGGAGTGACTGCATGGGCAATGGGTATTATTCTTTTTGCAGCACGTGTATTTGATGCCTTTAATGATCCAATTATGGGAATTTTAGTAGCGAAAACAAAATCACGCTGGGGAAAATTCCGTCCTTGGTTATTCGTAGGAACTGTCTTAAATGCAATCGTGTTATATTTCATGTTTGCTGCACCACCAGCATTGGATGGAAAAGGGTTAGTTGCATATGCTGCAGTGACTTACATCCTTTGGGGTGTAACGTATACCATGATGGATATTCCATACTGGTCTATGGTTCCAGCTTTTACCGAGAGTGGAAAAGAGCGTGAAAGCTTATCAGCACTTGCTCGTTCTTGCGCTGGTGTAGGTTCTGCGATTATTCAAATTGTTACGGTTGCTTGTGTTTCTGCATTGGGAACAATGTTTGGTGGAACTACAGATACAGAGGTAGAGCGTATCGGATTTAAGATGTTTGGACTTGTAATTGCTTGTCTTTTTGTACTATTTACAACAATTACATGTATTACCATTAAAGAGAAGGCTACTGTTGACATGGAGACACCTTCTGTAACAGATATGCTCAAAGCTTTGGTTCAAAATGATCAGGCAATGGTAATGGTACTTGCAATTGTTATGATTAACTCTGCTTTGTATATTACTTCAAACCTTGTTATTTATTTCTTTAAGTACGATTTTAGTCCAGAAGTATGGAAGGCAAATTACACAATGTTCAATACCTTTGGTGGAGGATTCCAGATTCTTGCAATGATGTTGTTATTCCCATTGCTTCGTAAATTTATAAATAGTATGAAGATTTTCTATGTTAGCTTTACAATGGCTATGTTAGGATATATCATTCTTCTTGGAATCTCATTTACAGGAACAACAAATGTGTATTTCCTTATGGTTCCAGCATTCCTTATTATGTCAGCAATCGGAATGTTAAATGTAATTGTTACCGTATTCCTTGCAAACACGGTTGATTATGGTGAATTGAAAAACAATCGAAGAGATGAGTCTGTAATTTTCTCAATGCAGACATTCGTTGTTAAACTTGCATCTGGAGTTTCTGCATTGATTGCATCTATCGTTCTTTCTGTATTTAGCATTAATAGTGATGAGAACGCAGTTGCAACGATTTCAGATAGTTCACGTATGGGACTTCGTATGTGCATGACAATTATTCCAATTGTAATATTAATTATTGGATTGATTATCTTTAAGAAAAAGTATATATTAACAGATGAAAGACTCGCTGAAATCAACGAAGAATTAAGAGAGAAACATATCAAAGAAAATATGAATTAATTAAATTAGCTGCTATGTTTGCATAGCAGCTAATTTGGAAAGTGGGCATTTATGATTCGACAGATTGGAAAGGTTTTTATTATTGATACAGCCAACACTACCTATGCGATGAAGGTATTGGAAACAGGCCAAATAGAACATTTGTATTATGGTGCTTCTATTGTGATTGATTCGGAAGAAGAAGCAGAAGTATTAAGCGAAAAGCATGCATTTGGACCAGGAAACTGTAATGCATATGATCAGGAGCATACGAATTTTTCCTTGGAAGATATGAGACTAGAAATGTCATCTTATGGAAAAGGCGATATTCGTGAGCCATTTATCGAAATCGTTCACAAGGATGGTGGACGTACTTGCGACTTTTCTTATGATTCTGCAACGATAGCAAATGGAAGAGCAGAACTGGAAACCATGCCATGCGCATATGATGAGAATCATGAGGAAGAAGAATTAATCATTCTGTTAAAGGATAAACAGTATGATTTGAATTTGGAATTACATTATTGTTGCTTTGCGAAACAGGATGTTATTACAAGACATGCGGTATTTGTAAACGACAGCTTGGATGCAGTACATGTTACGCGCCTTATGAGTACACAGCTTGATTTTGAAACAGATGATTTTGTTATGACAAGCTTTAATGGTGCATGGGCAAGAGAGATGGGACGCCATGATTTTAGAGTGACAGCAGGAAAACATGTAAATTCCTCTTATGCAGGTACCTCTTCTAGCCGCGCGAACCCATTTGTTATGTTGTCAAAAGAGACAACTACAGAAGATGCTGGTCCAGTATACGGACTGAATCTTGTTTATAGTGGAAATCATTATGAGGCAACAGAGGTGAATGCATACCACAAAACCCGCTTTGTGTCAGGTATCAATCCGCAAAGCTTTGATTACTTGGTAGAACCAGGGGAGAAGTTAGAAGCTCCAGAGGCAATTATGACATATTCTGAGGCTGGATTTAACGGTATGAGCCAGATTATGCATGCATTTGTTCGTCAAAATATTACAAGAGGTGAATGGAAGGATAAGATTCGTCCGGTTCTTTTGAATAGCTGGGAAGCTGCTTATTTCGATATCAATGAAAGCAAACTCCTTAAGCTTGCGAAAGCAGGAAAAGACGTCGGAGTTGAACTGTTTGTAATGGATGACGGATGGTTTGGCACAAGAAACGATGATAAGCAATCGTTGGGAGATTGGTTTGTAAATGAGAAAAAACTCCCGAACGGTGTGGCAGGACTTGCAAAAAAAGTGAATGATCTTGGCCTTGATTTTGGAATTTGGGTGGAGCCTGAGATGGTTAATGTGAATTCTAAATTATATGAGGCTCATCCAGATTGGACGATGGAGATTCCAGGAAAGCCACATTCTGAAGGAAGAAATCAAAGAGTGCTTGATTTGGCAAATCCTGAGGTTGTTGCTTACATGACAGAACAGATGCGAAATGTGTTTAGCAGTGCCAACATTGCATACGTAAAATGGGATATGAACCGTACATTTACAGATATCTATTCGCAGTATCTTCCAGCGGAAAGACAGGGGGAAGTGGCACATCGTTATGTTTTAGGTTTATATCAGATGATGAAAACCTTGACAGAAGAATTCCCAAATATCCTATTTGAAGGGTGTTCCGCAGGTGGAAACCGATTTGATCTTGGTATTTTATCTTATTTCCCACAAATTTGGGCAAGTGATGATACCGATGCTGCATACCGTGTACAGGCACAGACCAATTACAGCTATGGTTATCCGATGTCAACAGTAAGTGCACATGTTTCTGCATGTCCAAATCATCAGACACTTCGTACCACACCATTGGAAACCAGATATAATGTTGCAGCATTTGGGGTATGTGGTTACGAATGCAATTTATGTGATATGACCAAAGAGGAATTACGCGAAATCAGTAACCAAATTGCAATCTATAAGGACTGGAGAGCCGTGCTTCAGTATGGTAAATTCTACCGTGGACGTCACAGTGGGAACATATTTGAGTGGACATGTGCTGCAGAAGATAAATCTGCTGCTGTCGGTATGCTCATGCAGTTAATGGTACAGCCAAATACACAATTTGAGCAATATCAGGCAAAAGGTTTAGATGCGCGTACAAAATATAAATTCTTTAATCGTGATTTAAAATACAATGTAAAGAATTTTGGAGATTTGGTAAATACAGCATCTCCGATTCATATTAAACCAGGTTCTTTGGTTCATCATTTGGTATCAAAATTTGTTACGATGCCAGGGGAATCAGAGGCGGTAACCGCATCAGGTTCTTTACTTATGAAGGGTGGAGTGAAATTAAAACAGGCATTTGCTGCAACCGGATATAGCGAAGACGTACGCTATTTCCAGGATTATGGATCAAGAATGTACTTTATGAAGGAAGCAACAGAGGTTGCTGAAACGAAATAATACGTAAATGTAATAGTAAGTAAATGGAAATGCGATGTCTATGTAAGATGTGGGCAGAATGAAAGCTAAGGAAGTGTATCAATTGGATGCACTTCCTTTTCAATTTTACAGAATTTTTTTGGATTCAGAGGAAAATGTTGGAATTACAACATATGAAACATGCAAACGTGTTATAGTTGAGATGTGAGAAGGAAGCATGCATACTTCGAAACTAAGAAGCAGAAAATAAATGAGAGAACGTATAAGGTGCAGGAAAATGGAGGCAAATGTATGAAGATACTTTTTTATGATGCAAAGCAATACGATATGGAATCCTTTGATCGACAACTAAAAAATTATAAAGGGATACAAATCGAATATTTGGAAACAGATATTAATCCGAAGACAGCTGCGTTGGCAAAAGGATATGATGCTATTTGCGCATTTGTAAGCTCTGATTTATCAAAAAAAACAATTGAACTATTGCATGCAAATGGAGTTTCGCTAATTCTTATGCGATGTGCAGGATTTAACAACATTGATTTGGAGACGGTTAGGAAATATCATATAACGGTGCTTCGCGTGCCAGGGTATTCTCCAGAGGCAGTGGCGGAGCATGCAATGGCACTTGCAATGTCAGTAAATCGACGAATTCACAAGGAATATATCAAGGTACGTGAAAATAACTTTAGTTTAGTAGGGCTCTTAGGAATTAACTTTTATGGAAAGACAGCTGGAATTATTGGAACTGGAAAAATTGGTGCAGCTATGGCACGGATTTGCAAAGGCTTTGGCATGAATGTTATCGCATACGACAAGTATCCGAATAAAAATCTGGACTTCATCACGTATAAAAGTCTAGAAGAGGTTTTCCAACAGAGTGATTTGATTTCTATTCATTGCCCGTTAACGGTAGAGAATTACCATATGATTAATGCCAAAACGATTTCACTTATGAAGGATCAGGTGATTCTTGTGAATACTTCGAGAGGAGAATTAGTAGATACGAATGATTTGATTGCAGGTATTCGTGCGCACAAATTCCATGGTGTGGGATTGGATGTGTATGAGGAAGAACGGGAGAATGTATTTGAAAATAGAGAGGCGGATATCATGGAGTCTTCTGTAACAGCCCGGCTTCTTTCCTTCCCGAATGTAATAGTTACGAGCCATCAGGCGTTTTTTACAGAGGAGGCGCTTGAAGCAATTAGTCAGGTGACATTGGACAATGCGATTGCATTTGAAAAAGGCTCTATAAATGAATTGAATCAAGTGAAATAAATCAAGTGAAATAAAACTATGGTGTTTTCTGTTTCCTTTCGGTATAATGCTAAATAGTGAGTCGGGGAGGAAAAGAGAAAATTATGGCAAAATTATTTTTTAGATATGGTGCAATGGGAAGCTCAAAAACTGCGAATGCACTAATGGTTGAGTACAATTATAGAGAACGTGGAAAAAGAGCGCTTCTTGTCAAACCACAAACAGATACGAGAGATGGAGCCTTGATTATTAAATCAAGAATTGGGTTAGAACGTCCGTGTGTATTGGTAGAGACTATGACAAAGATGTCAGATGAGAAATTGAAAGAATGGGACTGTATCATTGTTGATGAGGCGCAATTTTGCACCAAAGAGCAGATTGAGTTTATGACACATGTTGTGGATGATTTAAACATTCCTGTTATCTGTTATGGACTACGTGCGGACTTTCGAAATGAATTGTTTGAAGGCAGTATGTGGCTTTTGGCATGGGCGGACGTAATTGAAGAAATTCGTACGGTGTGTTGGTGTGGAAAAGCTGCAAAATGCAATGCGCGTTTTAATGAAAATGGAATTATTCGAGAGGGAGATCAGGTTTGTTTAGGTGGAAATAGCTCCTACATTGCTTTGTGTAGAAGACACCTAAAGGAAGGAAATTTAGGCCCTCATTTTAGAGAACTTTTAGCAGATTTTAACATGTAGTAGCACCAAACACGCATACTATAAACTACGATTATAGACACTATAATGTTGTCTGAAAAAAATACTTAAATTATAAAATAATTTGATAAAACTTGTTGACATTACCACTTTAATGAGGTAAACTAGCAAACAAGTTAAGAAATATAAAATCAGTGAGCAGAAGTAAGTACAGCAAATCATACTTTACAGAGAGCCTGTGGTTGGTGGAAACAGGTAAGTCAGTTTGTTTGGAATGGATCTGTTAGATGCAAAGAGAAAGAAGATTCCCTTCTAGTATCGGATGCCGTTAACCCAGCGTTATTTGGGTAGGATATCGAATAGAAATATTCCGTATCTGTTTGAGCGTATGTGATTGGTGGCTGTCATTTCCAATGGGGATGGCAGTTTTTTTATAGCAGGGAAGCTATTACACATCATAACATACGGAAGTTGGGTGGTACCACGATACGTCGTCCCGATGGCATAGTTCTTTTGCTGTCGGGGCGATTTTTTTATAGGAAAGGAAATTGGAGAGTTATGAAAAGAAGATTACACGTATATAAAAAGACAGTGAGCATTGTGAATGAGACTCCCATTGCAATGTATCAGAGTTTGGTAGGAGATAAGGTGGGCTTTTTGTTGGAAAGCTATGATAAAAATTACGATCGTTATACCTTTCTCGGGGTAGAACCCGAAGAAAGAATTTTTTCGGTAAAGGACGGTCTGTGTGTAATAAAGAGGGATGGAACACAACAAGTGAAAAAAGGAAATCCATTCTTCTTGTTAAAAGAATATTACGACCAGTTTGAAATTGTAAAAGAAAGTGAGGAACTCGCTTTTTCTGGTGGTTTGGTTGGCAATCTGGGATATGACTTTGTACGGTATATTGAAAAGCTTCCAGAAGAGAATATCGACGAGATTGGAATAGATGCTGTGCAGCTGATGCTGATGACAGAGTTCATTCTTGTGGATCACGTTGCAGAAACATTTACCGCAATTGTGTTGGGCGAGGAGACTGCGGAAGGAAAGGAACAAAGCTTTCTCCGTATAGAGGAAATGATTGAGACGGTAAGAGGGGCAACGGAGAAACCAATCGCTTTTTCTATGGATGGAAAAATCGTAAATCAGTCGGATTTGTTCGCAGACTATCGAGATAAAGTGAACAAAATTAAGGAATATATCAAAGAGGGGCACATTTTTCAAACCGTTTTATCTCAACGATGGACAATAGAGACTGGGCAGAGTGGATTGGAATTGTACCGCAAATTACGACAAATGAATCCGTCTCCTTATCTATACTATTTCAACTATGGCGAATTTGAAGTGATTGGAAGTTCACCAGAAATGATAGTGAAGCAACAGGGGAATCGTGTTTATACCTGCCCGATTGCAGGTACAAGACCGAGAGGAAAGAATGAGGAAGACGATAGGCGTCTGGAAGAAGAGCTTCTACAGGACGAGAAAGAACGTGCAGAACATGTGATGTTAGTTGATTTGGCTAGAAATGATATGGGAAGAATCAGCGAATTTGGGACAGTTAAGGTAACACAATTTATGAATATACAAAAGTATTCTCATGTTATGCATCTGGTTTCTTTGGTAGAAGGACGGAAAAAGGGAAAGTTTCATCCGTTTGATTTGATTGCAGCATTCCTCCCGGCGGGAACCTTGAGTGGAGCGCCAAAGATACGTGCAATGGAGATTATCGAGGAGCTTGAGACGCAGAGACGAGGCTTATATGGTGGAGCAACTGGCTATATTGATTTCTCGGGGGATATGGATTTTTGTATCACCATTCGAACGATGATAAAGAAAAATCGTAACGTATATTTACAAGCAGGGGCTGGAATTGTTGCAGATTCGGTGCCAGAAAATGAATACAACGAGTGTTGTAATAAGGTAATGGCATTGGCTAAAACTCTGGTGGAGGAAGAAAATTTATGATATTGCTAATCGATAATTATGATTCATTTACATACAACTTGTATCAATACATTGGAACTTTTACCAGTGACATCGAGGTGGTTCGAAATGATGCAATTACCATTGAGGAAATTCGTGAGAAAAATCCAACTGGAATTGTTCTTTCTCCTGGACCGAAAAGTCCTAAGGAGGCAGGAATTTGTGTTTCAGTTGTAAAAGAATTACAAGGAGAGATTCCTATCTTGGGAGTGTGCCTGGGACATCAGTGTATAGCAGAGGCCTTTGGAGCAACTATTAGCTATGCAAAAGAATTATTTCATGGAAAACAATCGGAAATTGTACATTGTGAAACAGGTATTTTCGATGGCATTACTTCTCCGATTAAGGTGGCAAGATATCATTCTTTGGCTATTTGTCAAGAAACGATGCCGGAATGCTTGGAAATATTAGCCCAGACGAAGGATGGTGAGATTATGGCTATTCAACACAAGGAATATCCGATTTTTGGGGTGCAGTTTCATCCAGAATCCATTTACACCGAGCATGGAAAACGTATGATAGAGAATTTTATTAATGAGGGGATACAGGCATGATATTAGATCAAATTGTAGCAGATAAAAAAGTAAAGCTTGCAGAACACAAGAAAAACTGTTCCCTACAAGAAATGAGGAATCGGTCGGAGGAACGGATAAAAAGTGAAACAGACTCACGGCAGGATTGTTTTTATCATGTATTACAAAAACCAGGATTATCAATAATTGGGGAATGTAAGAAAGCTTCGCCAAGTTTAGGTAACATTCAAAGCTATGTTTCTATTGAGGAACGGATTCGGCAATATTCTTGTACCGTAGATGCAATTAGTTGCCTGACGGAGGAGGATCACTTTCATGGATGTGCAAGCGACTTGGAATTTATTCGACCGCTTACAGATCTTCCGATTTTACGTAAAGATTTTATGATTGATGAATATCAGTTTTATGAAGCTAAGGTGATTCATGCGGATGCGGTGCTATTGATTGTAGCAATTCTAGATGATGTGCAATTGCGAGACTACTATCAATTAGCAAGGGAGTTGCGGTTAGACGTATTAGTAGAGACGCATGATGAAAAAGAAATGGAACGTGCACTGGCAATTAATCCAAGAATTGTCGGTGTAAATAATAGAAATTTAAAGGATTTTACCATTGATTTAACGAACAGCAAACGATTGAGCCAAATGGTTCCAAAGGATAAGGTCATGGTTGCGGAAAGTGGAATTGTTTCTACAAAAGATATTGCATATCTCGCAGAAAATGGAATTCAAGCGGCGCTGATTGGTAGAGCGTTTATGGAGGCAAAGAATCCGAAGGAGACGATTGAAAGCTATCGTAAAGCATACCGGGAGATGAGATTATAAAATGCAAACAAAAGTAAAAATATGTGGAATTACAAGAGAAGAAGAATTGGATATGCTGGTGAAGCATCAGGTTTCTTACGCGGGATTTGTGTTGTATCCACCAAGCAAGCGGTATGTAGAACCGAAACGAGTGCAAACGCTTTTGGAAACACTTACCAAAAAGGACAGAAGCATTCAAAAGGTTGCAGTCGTGGTATCGCCGACAGCGGAAGAAATTAGTCAACTAGAAACCATGCCATTTCAGGTGGTTCAAATTCATGGTGAGATTTCTATGGAGACAATTTCTTTATGTACCAAAGAGGTTTGGATTGCAATTAATGGGGAAACGCAACAAGAAATTGAGGAAAAAATAAAAAGGAGTGCGAAGCTTCTTAAACAAGCAAAGGTGAAAGCCGTGCTGATTGACAACAAAGAATTTGGAAGTGGAAAGGTGTTCCGATGGCAAAGTCATGGGGAACAATTATCCAATCTATTGCATGAACAAAATCTTTTGTTCGTTCTTGCAGGAGGTTTAAACCAGGCGAATGTGAAACAGGGAATTGCCTGGTATCAGCCAGATATCGTTGATGTAAGCACAGGAGTGGAAAACGCGACGAAAAATGGAAAAGAGGAAAGAAGAATTGAAGCATTTGTAAAGGAGACAAGAGGATGAATCAAAAGGCGTATTATGGAGAATTTGGCGGACAGTATGTGGCAGAATCACTAATGAATACCTTAAATGAAGTGGATCGAGCCTTTGAAGAGGCTATTTGCGATAAAGAATTTTTGAGCCAAATGGAGTATTACTTGAAGCAGTACGTAGGTAGAGAGACCCCACTGTACTATGCAGAGAATCTAAGTAAAAAATATCAAACCAAAATGTATTTAAAGCGTGAGGACTTAAATCATACAGGAGCACACAAGATTAATAATGTAATCGGGCAGATTATGTTGGCGAAACGAATGGGCAAAACAAAGGTAATTGCAGAAACGGGAGCAGGACAACACGGTGTTGCAACAGCAACAGGAGCGGCTTTGTTTGGAATGGAATGTACCGTATTTATGGGAAAAGAGGACATTGAAAGACAAAAGCTGAATGTGATGCGAATGGAAATGCTAGGGGCAACGGTCGTATCGGTGGAATCGGGAAGCAACACATTAAAGGATGCAACCAATGAAGCGATTCGTACCTGGGCAAAACGAGCAGAAGACACCTTTTATGTAATTGGATCTGCAGTTGGACCCTATCCGTATCCAAAGATGGTGAAATATTTTCAATCGGTTATCAGTAAAGAAGCAAAAAGACAACATCTTGAGGTTGAAAAGAGAATGCCAGATGTGGTAATGGCTTGCGTAGGCGGTGGATCGAATTCGATTGGCATGTTTGCAGAATTTATAGAAGAGAAGGATGTGGAGCTTATTGGTGTTGAAGCTGCCGGAAAAGGAATTGATACAGGAGAACATGCCTCGGCAATGGCTTTGGGAATTCCGGGTGTATTGCACGGTATGAAATCTTATCTGTTACAGGATGAGGATGGAAATGTACAGCTTGCACATTCCATTTCCGCAGGACTGGATTACCCGGGAGTTGGTCCGGAACATGCGTATCTAAAGGATAGTAAGAGAGCAGAGTATGTCAGTGTAACCGATCAAGAAGCCATGGACGCACTTATGGAATTAACCCGTTTGGAAGGAATTATTCCTGCAATTGAAAGCGCACATGCTATGGCATACGCATTTAAGAAAGCAAAAGAAATGACAATGGAACAATCGATGATCATTTGTCTTTCGGGACGCGGTGACAAAGATGCGCATACGATTTCTGATTATTTTGCAGGAAAAGGATATATGAATTAGGAGGATACTATGAATCGAATTGAAGCTAAATTGTGTGAATTAAAGGGGAAGAAGGAGAAGGCATTTATTACCTATATTACGGCAGGCCTCCCGAATTATGAGAAAACAAAAAAACTAATCGAAGCGCAGCAAAAGGCTGGTGTAGATATACTGGAGCTTGGAATTCCATTTTCGGATCCAATTGCAGATGGACCAGTGATACAGAAAGCCGGCTACGATGCGATTCAAGCAGGAGCAACTTTGAAAAAAACCTTTGCAATGATGAAAGAGGTACGAGAACAGGGAAATGAAATGCCTATCGTATTTATGCTGTATTACAATACTGTTCTTCATTATGGCATTTCTGCATTTGTAAGTGCGTGCCAGCAATGTGGAGTCGATGGTTTCATTATTCCGGATTTACCTTTGGAAGAACAGGAGGAATTGCAAAATGCACTAGCGGATGCAGATAAAACGATACTTATTCAGTTGGTTTCTCCTGTTTCAGGGGAAAGA
>JAZUHO010000085.1:0-4683 GCA_045641745.1 Agathobacter sp.
TGTTTAAAGGTTCTTTGAATATTCAAAGATGTTCGTTTCAATCTTTCGATTGAAGAATTGTTCTCATTGAATCTTTCAAGGTTTTTCACTGTTTAATTATCAATGTTCTTTGCTTCGCCTTTTGCTTTGCCAGCTCCTTGCGACAGCTTGTTTACTTTATCATGTTCAATTCGTTTTGTCAACAACTTTTTTAAGTTATTTTCAATCAGCTTTCTCATGATGCTCTGCCTGTTTGCCAAGCAATTTTCCTGTCTGTGAGCTCTGCAACTCAATGCGTCTCATCGACAGCTCAGTTATAATAGCATGCTCTGCCATGTCCGTCAACCCAAAATCCTTAAATTGTTTGAAGTTGTTCAATTACATGTGCAACGGCGATATTTTCAGAATTGTATATGCTTTTCACGCATTTATGCCTTTTAAACGGCCGTTACGGTTAGAGATAAGAAAATGCAGGGTTTATACGTTGTCATCAGCTCGGAAATACGGTTGATAAAGAGGAACTGTAGAGTTTATACGTAATTATATGTCTAAGTTTACGGTTTAAATAGAGGGGACACAAAAATTAACCGTAGTCATACGCCAAATATTACGGTCAAAAGTGAGAAAGCGCTCATCGGTCAATTCCCACAAATCCTCGAATGGCTCGTTATTCGTCAAATTGAAGTTTAACAATAATAGTCCCAGGTTACGCCCATGCATATTTATTCGAAAAAGTGATATGTCCCCTCCTTACTGATTTCCAGCAAAGAGGGGACATATCGAATATTCATGGGCTTTTATTTTTTATGTGTTCCCCTACACTCTGAAGTAGCTTCTAGAATGCTGTATTCAAAGAGACGCTTATCCTTATCTCCTATATTCGCATGTAGCTAAACTAATTCTGCGATTCTGGTAACTGCCACATATATTTCTGATATCTTATACCACGTTCTATAATCTACACTTCCTGTAACAGGAAGACCAAAGACAGATTGGAACTTTTCCACCGCACGTCTTGTTTGCGAACCATATATTCCATCTGGAGTAACAGTAGGTATCGCTGGGTAATTTCTTGCAATTCTAGCCAACTGATTTTGCATAATTCGCACTTTTTCCCCTGTGCTTCCCACACTTAAAACATATCCCGGCCACGATGCAGGAATGCCTGATATTTCGTCTGCTACATTAATATAGATAGATCGGCCATAATAATTACGCAAAATCTGTATTGCAGTATAGCCTTGATCACCAAGATACTTACTTCCCCATTGTGTCATCCAATTCGGGCAACTAACCTTCTGCCCATCACAGTACTGTGTTAATATTGGCTGAATCACTCCCGGTTTGGATAGATAGTTCTCAAACATTTCATCTACGATACGCGAAATATTCGAATAGATATTTCTTCCGTATACGAATTTATGATCGTATGCAGTGGAGCTAGTAATCGTAAAATTGTATCCTTTTCCTCGATAAAACTCGGTATAGACACGATTCAGGGTAAACGACATGATTGCAAGCACATTAGCACGTATGGTTGCATCCGGCCATGTAGCATAGATTTCACTTGATGCTACATTTTTTATATACTCCCGATACGTAACATAGTAGTTTCTCGCAGATGCATCTGCTGGTGGTCCATCATGCACCACGACATACTCTGGAATCACAATCCTACTTAAAACAATCTCTCCAGTTTCCGTTACTGGCAACACTTCCGGTTCTGGAATTTTAGGTGGATAGTTTCCATATAACGTATTGGCAGGAATCACTATCTGGCTATTCGCAGGCGGATTATTTCCCGTTCTTGGTACCATACGTACCGTCTGTAAGGATTCTTCCCCGCTTAATACTTCAATTCCGGAAATATTCACTGGCCAATATTCTGGTGCGCTTACCTGTATTGTGTACTGTGCATATGGTTGTTCTTCACTTGGTTCCATGGATAACTCTAATGGAGGCGTATCTAATGAAATTTCCTCGCTTTGCCCAGATTCATCCACTTCAATGGATTCTAATATCTGTTCTGGATTTCCAGAACTAGATATTGAAACTCTAGCATCTGGCACTGGTTCCGAATTTGTTCCGACTACGGATACTTGTAATAACCCTTCGCTCATTCTTTTTTCCTATTTTTTCTTCATTTTATGTTATGCAGTCCTTGTTACTTTGTTCCTATTTTGTTATAATATTTACAGAATAATAGTGAAAAAGCGACGCAATTCGCCTTTTCGCATATTTTTTACAGACTATTACAAGGAGAGGTATACTATGACACATGTATTTCAGCCATTTTCGATTGAAGATTTAGAACTTAACCCATTCACCAAAATTGGGGAAGAATGGACTCTCATTACTGCCGGAAATAAGAATCATTACAACACTATGACCGCAAGCTGGGGAGGCATGGGTGTTCTTTGGGGTAAAAATGTTATCTTTGCCTTCATTCGCGACTCTCGTTATACCAAGGAATTAATTGACGAAGGAGAATTCTTCTCCCTTTCTTTCTTAAATGAAGAATATCGCGATGCTATGAATTATTGTGGTGAACATTCCGGAAGAGACGAAGACAAATGGGAGAAATCCGGACTCACTCCAGGATTTCGACATGGAATTCCATACGTAGACGAGGCAAATCTTGTGGTTTTATGCCGTAAGATGGCATGCGTACCTATTGAAGAGTCTTCTTTCCTTGATCCAAATATCGCAAAGCAATGGTACACAGAACCGGATTATCACAAAATGTATGTCGCAGAGATTATTGAAATGACAGCTCGATAATATAGGCTTCATTTCCCCCTGTGTCATTGAATTTTTATTCCAACTTTTAGAAACGAATCCAATCAAAAATCCTCCACCGTTATGAATCTTGGTATTTTATCCAGAACTCTGGTGAAATACCATATCCATAACAGTGGAGGATTATTTGTTTGCTTCTAATTTAACCACTTCTAATTGTTCACTTCTGCTCACTTATACTTGTTCACTGCCAATTGGTTTAATTACCTTGTGGTACATATTTATAAAGAATACTACCGAACAAGTTGCCGACACAATCTCAGCGATTGGGAACGCCCACCATACTGCTACCAGGCCTCCCACCTTTGACAAAATAAAGGCTGCTGGAAGGAGTACTACAAGCTGTCTTGTTAATGATACAACGAGACTGTATACGCCATTTCCAAGTGCCTGGAACGCACCACTTAATGTAATACCCAGCCATGCCAATAAGAAATGGATAGAAATAATGCGGAGTGCTGGCACACCAATCGCAATCATTTCCTCGGATGCATCGAATAATCCCAGTAAAGTTGCTGGAATCAAATTGAATACCGCTACTCCCAACACCATAAATGCAAACGCTGCAACCATTCCAAGCTTAATGGTTTTTAACATACGCGACTTATTCTTTGCTCCATAGTTGAAAGCAATAATTGGAATCATACCATTGTTCAATCCAAATACTGGCATAAAGAAGAAGCTTTGTAGCTTAAAGTAAACGCCAAATACTGCAGTGGCAGTAGAAGAAAAGGCGATTAATATCATATTCATTGTATAGGTCATAATCGATCCAATTGCTTGCATAATAATGGATGGAATACCTACCTTATAAATCCCTCCAATAATTTCTAAGTCAGGTCGAAATCCCTTGAAGGATATTTTAATGTCATGATTTCTTGTAAAATTCAACACAATCGCTACTGTAGCACCAATTACCTGTCCCAAAACCGTAGCAATGGCCGCTCCAGCAACACCTAGCTTTGGAAGTCCGAACCAGCCAAAAATAAGAATTGGATCTAAAATAATATTGGTAATTGCTCCACATAGCTGCGAAACCATACTAAAGAACGTTCTACCTGTTGCCTGAAGAAGACGTTCAAATATAAACTGCGCAAAAATACCAAACGAGCACATTAATACAATAGATAGATATTGCACTCCAAACGTATAAATATCTGACTCGGTTCCCTTTAGCTGCGCAGCATAAAATGGTTTTACGGCAGTAAAGCCTATAATCAGAAATACGAAATAGCTCAATCCATATACAAAAATACCATTGATTGCAGTTCGATTTGCCTTCTCATATTTATGTGCCCCAAGTGAACGAGAGAGCAACGAATTTACACCCACCCCTGTTCCAGCGCACACTGCAATCATAAGTGACTGCAACGGAAATGCCAAAGAAACAGCTGTCAAGGCATCTTCTCCGATACGTGATACAAATATGCTATCAATAATATTGTACATTGCCTGCACCAGCATCGAGATCATCATTGGTAAAGACATATCAATAAGCAATGGTCCAATTGGCATGGTTCCCATCTTATTTTCTTTTCGTTGTTCCATAGTTTCCTCACTTTCTTAATCGTAACTCGCCTCATATGTTTGCTCTATTTTCAAGATATCTTTTCTCAATTCCGCAATCACTTATATTATATAATACTTTGTCCGTCGTCAAGCATTTTCTTTTCGTCCGAATGCCTTAAAACTATTAAATAAGTGCTCTTGGAGGGCAGTCCTTATAATTCATTTCGAATAGCACGGATTTACAAGTTTCTACACAAATTATTTCTCGGGTTGTCCCTGGATTCCCGATTCTCTCTCACCAATTTTCCCTGTTTCTGCGTCTTTCGATGAATAGATTCCAGGATTCCCGTTTTTCACGCATCAATTTTCCCTGTTTGTTCTTGTTTTGATGATTAG
>JAZUHO010000086.1:0-14960 GCA_045641745.1 Agathobacter sp.
ACGTAAAGCGAACCGTATCAGCGCTTGTCAGATGCTCGAAAATAATGCAAGGCGGCTAAGAACTGTTTGAGTCCGATTCGGTATCTCTTGCCGGCAGGCATAAGACGAATCGGACGAGTTTTCGCAGCCGCCTTATATAAGGATTCTGTGAGCATCTGACTAGCGATGGTAGGTGCAGCGTCCCGTCCAACATTGGTGTACAGCACGCGACGCAAGTCTAGAGCGGAGTCGGACAGCCAACAGTCAGAACTCATCGCGCAGAAACTTATAAATCCGTGATATTCGAAGTAATTTTATGGTAGAAGAAGTCTTATGTTTCTACATATCAAACAAGCCAGTCCCCTAAAAAGAGAGACTGGCTCGTGCATCTAGATGCGAGTATTATTTACTTGGTTCGAAGTCTAGGCGTACAAAGGTGACTTCGTTGCGTTTCCAGACAAATTTTATGAAGTGATCCTTGCCTGGCAGGCGTCCTATCGGCATGCGGACAGATGTCTCCTGCCCATTGCTACCCTTTAGGGATATCATACCACGGTACAAGTTGTTGACATATACAGCTATTGGAATCTGCGCCAACTCTGTAAGGTCATTTTTCATCGTGACAATCATATCGTAGGGTTCCATGCTGTCTAACTCTACCTCAAAGGCTTGCTCCTTCTCGTCCTTGTCCTTGCGCACTTCTCCCCACTCGGTCGGCGTCGCCTCCATCTCCTTTTGGAAGTACTTCATCGCAGGAGCCTGTAATAGGAAGCGCAAAATGTTCTTGGTATTTCTTACCAGCATGCCCCTCGTAATGGTGCCATCCTGAAGACAAGCAAGAATATTGTCCTCACTGTCTGCCTGTAAGGTATCATCACAAAGCATGAAAATATCATTTTGTGCCATAAGCATTGGCGCATGATTGGTGTTATCCGAAGTTTCTCCTCTCCAGTTGGCAACCGCCCACCAATCGCTCATAACAATTCCATCAAATCCCCATTCTTTGCGGAGAATTGTCGTAAGCAAATCCGGATTTCCCGCTGTCCATAGGCCATTCAAAGGTCCGTAGGTCGTCATAACCGATTTCGCCCCTGCAACCTTGACTGCCATCTCAAAGCCACGAAGATATATCTCGCGGAGCGCTCTCTGGGAAATCACAGAATCAGCTAAGGTTCGACTGTATTCCTGGTTATTGCCACAGAAATGCTTGATGGTTCCCTCTATTCCGTATTTCTTCAATCCCTTCAGCTGGGCAATTGTCATGTATCCCGTAAGCAATGGGTCTTCCGAAATGTACTCAAAGTTTCGACCATTTAATGGATTTCTGTGAATGTTCATTCCTGGTCCAAGAATGCTATCGATTTTATCATTTAAAATTTCTAATCCAAGGAATGAGAAAAGCTCTTCCGCCAATTCCGCATTAAAGGTACATCCAATTGCAGTTCCATTTGGGAGCGAAAAGGCGAGGCTTCCGTTATCCATTCGCACACCGGATGGTCCATCTGCGCAGCATCCCACAGGAATTCCCAGCTCCGTTAAATCTGGCGTCAATCCACCGAATACGCCGGCGGTTCCACCAGTTCCTTTTGGGCTGCACATGCCTTCTCCACGGAACATGTGCACCATCTGTTCATTGCTTAATGTCGCTACAAACTCATCTAGGCTAATCTTATTCTCATAAACATCGCTAAGCTTATAGATATGGCTGGTATCCTGTTCGCAGGACGGAAGCTCCTCAAATGCCTGTGTCTCTTCCTTTCCCTTTACCTGCTCCTTTTCTAGCATTCCATCTACTAGTTTGAAGCGCATGAAGTCTTGAACAGGCGCACAGGCATCCGATAGTTGCTCTAACACTCGCAATTCTTCCTGATATTTTCCACAGAATTTGCTATCTCGAACGCTGTTACCAACAAAGATTTCATATTCCCCAGCTTCAAGGAGCATACATTGTGGATTTCCTGTCACACCAGTATCATCAAAGCTGGCGATATACGCCTTTTCACAGGTTATGGTTAGCTTTTGAATCTCTCCACTCATAAGAACCTTCGTTTTGGCAAATCCAGCCAGTACACGAGCCGGTTTTCCAAGCTTTCCCTGTGGTGCTTTCACATAAACCTGCACGACTTCTTTTCCTGATATCTTTCCTGTATTTTTCACGTCTGCTTCGACGATAAAGCTGGTATCGTTATGGGAAAGTAGCTTTGCCTGAATCGAAAAGCTGGTATAGCTTAATCCATAACCAAATGGATACAATACCTTGTCCTTGGCTACGGTTTCAAAATAGCGATAGCCCACGTAAATGTCCTCACAATATTCATTGCGCACCCGGTCTCCGAAATGTGCAGTGCTTGGATAATCGCTGATGTCCTGCGCTATGGTATCCGTCAATTTGCCGCATGGTGTAACCACGCCGCGAATGGCATCCCAGGCGCCATGTCCGCCTTCCTGGCCGCCTTGCCATACGTACATCACTGCGGATGGCTGATATTCCTCAACCCACTTCATATCTATAATGTTTCCGACATTGAGAAGTACTACGCTTTTTTCAAAATGGGTAGTCACCTTTTGAATCAGTGCAAGCTCTTCTTCTGTGAGCAGATAGCTTCCAGCCGTTGCACTGTTATCCTGATCTTCTCCAGCCGTTCTTCCAATAAAGACAATTGCTACGTCATTTCGTTCTGCAGCTTCCCGTACAAGAGCCTCATCGATAGGCATCTCTTTTTGCGACCACGGAACCGTTCCCCATCCACTTCCTTCGTCAAACGGATTCTGCTCAATCCATTTGTCGTAGATAGCAAGAAGTTCCTCGTCAATCGTCACTTGGCTATCTTCCTGTATCGCTTCCAAAATACTAATCACATAGCTAGTGTTTACCAGTCCTCCCGAACCAAGTCCACTTTTATAGTAGTGGAATACATTCGTTCCAAAAAGCGCCAACCTACTTTTGTCTCGAATTGGCAATACCTCTTTCTCATTTCGCAGCAATACGCAGGATTCTGCTGCAACTTGCCTTGCAACCCTTGCGTATGCCTCTATCTTCAATTCTGGATTTTTTGTCATTATAATCCCCCTATCTCAATGTAACCAAAACAGTAACGGTTTCCTTTCCTGCAAATTCTGCACGTGGAATGCGGACAACCCCCTCATCTGTAATCTCCAATTCCTTGCCATCCATTTTTGCGCCTACAATCTTGTATGCATCCCAGTCAAGCATATCCTCATTATGCAGTTCCACAACTACCTGACAGCCAGCAAACTGACTTTCCAATGCTGCTACTCCAGATTTATCAAACTGCTCCTTTACTAGCTTCGGTGCAATCACCAAATCTCCATATTCCCCGCGAACACCAAATGCCTGTGTGATTTCTGTCAGCATGTACCAGCTGGCAGCACCCGTAAGGTATGCGTATTTTCCTTCGCCTTTTGCATCAAAATATTCAGGAATTCCTGGATACATTCTACTCTTTTCATAATTGGTACTTGCATCCAAGAGTGATTGAAGTGCTTTATAGCCTTCGCGCACAAAGCCTCTTTGATACAATGCATTGGCGTACATTACAGTCATATGGGAAAAGACGGCTCCGTTTTCCTTTTCTCCATACGCGAAACCAAACATACGTCCCAGGTCGTATTTCTCTTCATTGAAGTTAGTATTCAAGCGGTAACCGCCTGCCTCTTTCTTGTACAAATAAGCATCTGCCGCCTTTGTGATTGCGCGAACCTGCTCCTCACTGGCAGTCCTGCTCATAATCGGAAATACCTGACTCGTAAGAATCATACGTGGATTCTCTCCTGTCCGCTCCACTGCCTGGCTGTGATTATCATAATAGCCGTTGAACCAGCCTTCCTTCGCATCCCCTAGCCACTCGTTTTCTTGGATATGTGCAACTATCTTCTCCGCATTTTCACGCAGTAATTCCACGATTTCCGTAATCTTAATTGCAACCTTCTCTCCTGAAAGCGTCTGCAAATATGGATGGTTTTCATCCATTATGAAATGGCGTAGCTCTGCAGCAATTTTTAGTTCTTCTTTTTCCGTTTCAGCCTGGAATCTCTCCAGCAAATCTGCAATATCGCGTAGATTTCCTGCATATGCAGCCGTGAAGGTTACGCTCTCTCCCTGATCCGTTGCCATATCCATAGCGTCATTCCAATCCGCACCACGCAAACGGCAGTTGCCATGTGCGCCTTTTTCACGGATTGCGCACATATTTTGAAGAATCAAATGCTCAATAACGGTTCCTTCGTAGATATTTCCCTCTGTTGTTTTCTGCCATACGCCATATGCTTCGCTCCAACTGTCATCCTTGTCATTTCCGCGATTCACCTGACGATCCTTAAAGTATGGAAGCTCCTCCTCCAGCACTTCAATATCCCCAGTTTGATGGATGTATAACATTGTGGTAAGGAATGGCCAAAAGGCGTGATCCATCCAAACACGTGTGATATTGTTTCGATCAGCAATAAATGCACGCTTTCCATCTCCGATAATAGTTGCGTTGGTTCCATCGATACGAACGCCACAGAAATTATCCAAAATCATCTGGCGAACACCATCCGGATTCATCAGAAGGAGTGCCAGGCAATCCTGCCAAAGATCTCTCCAGCCTCTTCCGCCTCTTCCATAATCATGGTATGGAAGGAAGGAGCATCCATAAATTCTTCGAAGAATTGGTTGGAAACTAATCCAGCGAAGATAATTATCATCCTTCGTGTTCCCTGTATGGTAGGACACATTTACCTGTTTCTGCCACCCCTCTTTGATTTGTGTAAATCGTTTTTCAAAGCTCGCCTTTTCCGTAAGTGACGCAAAAGTCTCCCTAAGTTCTTTAGAGATTTCAGTCACTTCGCTCTTTTCTCCTTTTTCTTTGCGTTCTTTTTGATCTATCACACCAAGTAAAACGATATAGCGTGTGGTCTCCCCTGGCTTAAGTGTTACTTCTTCAAATTCGATACCACCGAAAGCCTCTTCCCCATCGCATGCGCAAGTTGCCTTACATGGTGCTGGTGTAAACAGCCCACTTGGAGCTTCGAAGCTTCCATCGATTCCGATAAAGCTTTCTACCGTTGGGTAGAATCCGACTGGTGCCTGCTTCCTTTCGTCCATTCCACATACAAAGTATGTCATGTGGTTCTTTTTATGTCCTCTTTCGTCAAAGGAGAGGCGTGGTGTTACCCACACGCCTACTTCTGTTGTTTCAATATGATGCAAAAGTGCAGTTACATGGCGATGATCTCTCAAATTATCTGCGCTTCTTCCATAAATTGGAATTGCAGCGATTCCCTTTACCGTTCTCTCTTCCTCTGCACAGTTCGTTATGCTGACTTCCATTACTTCCACGTTACTCTCCGGAAGTACAAAGGAGGTAATTTTTGATGATAAAGCATGCTTACGCGAAGTGCGGTATAAGGTATGCCACATGAATCCTGCTTCTATCTTACAGTATTCCTTTTCTCCCACAAACTTTTCATATTCTGCCTCTGCGGAAGCTCCGGTTGCTGACCATGCGCCCTCCTTGTCTACTACCCAAAAGTTACGTGTGGACTTGTTATTATGTAAATTTTCAATACTTTCTGGTTCCAATAAGAAGGTATTCTGGTCTATCTTACTATCTCCGCCAAGCTTTGCGTCTACCACGGATTTTAATCCCTTTTCTCCTGCAATTGGAAAATACAGACGATGATTTAAATCTGGATTCTGTATCACAAATTCTCCACTTGCATTCTTTACTTCCATTGATTGTTCATACTGCTTTCGCATTTTCGCACTTCCTCTCATTAATGATTCCCTAATTATATGCCCTATCATAGCGCGCGCCTACCAATAGTAAAACAAGAACTCTATCAAAAATATCAAAATCCTATCCGTCACTTTGCCAACGCCACTCCCCCTACCACCCCAACCGCAAGGGGGAACTCCACTCTCAGGATTGCACATTTTCAAGTTCCTATGCCTGTCCCCTCTTCCACAAAGAGCATTGCCAGTTCGACTACGTCTGGACTTGCGGGGCATGCTGTGCGCCAAACCGTTGGACGTAAAGCGAACCGTATCAGCGCTTAACAGATGCTCGAAGATATTGCAAGGCGGCGAAGAACTGTTTGAGTCCGATTCGGTATCTCTTGCCGATAGGCATAAGACGAATCGGACGAGTTTTCGCAGCCGCCTTATATAAGCATTCTGAGAGCATCTGTTTAGCGATGGTAGGTGCAGCGTCCCGTCCAACATTGGTGTACAGCATGCCCCGCAAGTCCAGAGCGGAGTCGGACAGACAATTTGTGGAAGAGGGGACAGGCAGGAACTTTGAAATGTGCGATATTCGAGCGGAGTCCCCCCTTGCGGTTGGGGTGGTAGGGGGAGTGGCATTTCGAAGGAAGAAAAAAAAAGACATCCCCCGAAAGGAATGTCCCTTGTATTACATGGTTTCAACAGCTACTCGCTCGATTGGAAGCCCTTTTGTGTAGCGCTCCATGAAAGCTTCAAATCCAGCCACATCTGTTGGATTTGGTTCTACTGCAGTTCCAGTATTTCCTTTGAATACTTCGTCTACTAAGTAAGTATCCAAAGTTTGTCCATCTGCTTTATGAATCATATATGAGGCTAGGAGAGCCATACCCCAGGCACCACCTTCTCCTGCGGTCTCCATAACCGATACGGAGGTATTCAGTGCTGCTGCAAGAATGTTTTGACCTACACCTTTTGTTTTGAAAAGACCACCATGACCAAAAATCATGTCAATCTTAACGCCTTCTTCTTTGATTAAGATATCCAAACCTGTTTTAAGAACTCCAAGTGATGCATACAGATGTGTTCTCATAAAGTTTGCAAGTGTGAATTTGCTATCTGGAGTACGTGCAAATAAAGGTCTTCCTTCATTGAAGCCAGTAATATGCTCTCCAGAGAAATAATTGTATGCAAGAAGTCCGCCACAATCGGCATCTCCCTCCATTGCTTTGCGATAGAGGTTTCCGTACAGATCATTGGCATCTACCTGCAATCCGAAAAGCTCAGAGAACTCACGGAAAATGCCTACCCATGCGTTCAAATCTGAAGTACAGTTATTGCAATGTGCCATTGCCACAAGATTTCCTGTTGGAGTTGTAACAAGGTCAATTTCGTCATGAACTTCCTTCAAGTCCTTTTCCAAGACAATCATTCCAAATACGGAAGTACCTGCGGAAACATTACCAGTACGAACAGCGACACTGTTGGTAGCTGTCATTCCCGTTCCTGCGTCTCCCTCTGCCGGAGCAACAGGCACACCAGCCTGAAGATTTCCAGAAACATCTAATAATCTTGCCCCCTCTTCTGTAAGTGTACCAGCCACCTCACCAGCGACTGCAACCTTTGGTAAGATTTCTCTTAAAGAAAAGGCGTAGCCCATCTCTTTTGTCTTTGCATCAAACTTCGCAACCATCTGCTCATTGTAATCTTTTGTTGCAATGTCGATTGGGAACATTCCCGATGCCTCACCAACTCCGATTACCTTCTCGCCTGTCATCTTCCAGTTCATATAGCCTGCAAGTGTTAATAAGGTTGCCACATTGCCAACATGATTCTCTTTATTTAACATCGCCTGATACAAGTGTGCAATGCTCCATCTCTGTGGAATATGATAGTGAAATAATTCTGTAAGCTCCTGAGATGCCTGCTCTGTAATGGTATTTCTCCAGGTTCTGAATGGAACTAACAGTTCCCCGTCCTTGTCAAATGCCATGTAGCCATGCATCATTGCGGAGAATCCCAAAGCACCAAGCTTTGTAATGGTACAACCATATTTCTCTTTTACATCTTTTAAAAGGTTACTATAGCAGTCCTGAAGTCCAGCCCAGATAGCCTCTAAACTATATGTCCAGATTCCATCTACCAACTGATTCTCCCAATCATGATTTCCCTGTGCGATTGGCTCATTATCTGGTCCAATTAATACACCCTTAATTCTTGTTGAACCAAATTCGATACCAAGTACCGCTTTACCACTTTCAATATACTCTGTGTAGTTCATGTCCCCCTCCATGCTTTCCTGATCTATTAATTTTGACCGTAATACGCATTTTCTCCATGTTTGCGGAAGAAATGCTTATCACGAATACAATTTGGTGCTGGTTTTACTTTTGGATTGATGAGCTCGGTTTTTGTAGCCATCTTTGCCACCTCTTCCAAAACAACCGCATTATGTACAGCCTCAGCTGCGTCTTTTCCCCATGTGAATGGTCCATGGTTCGTGCATAACACACCTGGGGTATACATTGGATTCATCCCTCTTTCCTCGAAGGTTTCAATGATTACAAGACCGGTATTCTTCTCATATTCACCACCGATTTCTTCCTCGGTAAGGCTTCTTGCACAAGGAATGGATCCAAAGAAATAGTCTGCATGTGTGGTTCCATAAAGTGGAATATCACGACCTGCCTGTGCCCAAGATGTTGCTTCAGGAGAATGTGTATGAACAACTCCACCAATTTCTGGATATTTCTTATATAACTCCAAGTGGGTTGGAGTATCGGAACTTGGTTTGTATTTTCCTTCAATTTTATTTCCATCCAAGTCCATAACCACCATATCCTCTGGAGTTAGCTTGTCATAGTCAACGCCACTTGGTTTGATTACAAAGTAGCCAGTTTCACGATCAATACCACTGACATTTCCCCAAGTGTATGTAATAAGTCCGCGTCTTGGAAGCTCCATATTGGCTTCGTATACCTGTTTTTTGAGTTCTTCTAACATATTCTCCCTTTCCCCGCTTAGCGATTAGTCACCAAATACAGCTCTGTAGTCTGCCTGGAATTTTTCGATTCCAGCATCTGTAAGTGGATGTTTTGTCATCTGTGCAATTACACCATAAGGAACTGTTGCAATATCAGCACCTGCAAGTGCACAATCTGTTACATGAATTGGATTACGAACAGAAGCTGCGATGATTTCTGTCTCATATCCATAAATATCGAAGATATCAGCGATGGTACGAATTAAATCAATACCTGGCTGTGAGATGTCATCCAATCTTCCTAAGAATGGAGAAACATAAGTAGCACCTGCCTCAGCAGCAAGAAGAGCCTGGTTTGCTGTAAAGATTAAAGTTACGTTTGTTTTGATTCCTTCTTTTGAAAGAACCTTAACAGCCTTAAGTCCTTCAATTGTCATTGGAATCTTAACTACCATATTTGGGTGAATTGCTGCGATTTCACGACCTTCTTTGATCATTCCCTCTGCATCAACAGTAGTAGCTTTTACTTCCCCACTAATTGGTCCATCTACGATAGATGTAATCTCTTTGATTACCTCGTTGAAATCACGTCCCTCTTTTGCGATCAATGATGGGTTTGTTGTTACTCCACAAATAACTCCCATATCATTTGCTTTACGAATATCTTCTACATTAGCAGTATCAATAAAAAATTTCATTGCCTTTTCCCTTTGCGCAAGTTCTGCGCCCTTTCCATTTTATTTAAGTATAGTATAGCACTTTCGTGTCACTTTGAAATCTTACCATTTTATACAAGATGCAAAAGTGATTTATTTAACTTCGTTATGTCAATTTTTTGTCCTACCAATTAACGGTATACAATTTCTCCAAGCATTAAATCACGTTTGAAGTCACGAATCTTTGTATCTTTATCAATATATACAGCCTCGATGCCCATAAATTCAGCCCAGTCTCCCATCTGCTCTGCAGTAAGATCATAACTAAATGCTGTGTGATGTGCACCACCTGCAAGAATCCATGCCTCTGCACCTGTTTTTAAATTTGGCTGTGGTGTCCAGAAATTCGTAGCTACTGGAAGTTTTGGCATTGGTTTCTCACATTTTTTACAATCCACGTCATTAATAATAAGACGGAAACGATTTCCCATATCCACAAGAGAAGTTGCAATGCCTTTTCCCTCTTTTGATGTAAATACAAGTCTTGCTGGATCTTCACGATCTCCCATAGAAAGTGGCTGGCACTTAATGCTAATTGGACCATCTGCAATCGATGGACAGATTTCAAGCATGTGAGCCTGAAGAATTCCTTCCTTTCCTGGTACAAGATTATAGGTATAATCCTCTAACATGGAAGTACCCTTTGCATCCTTCTTTCCTGCAGTCATAAGCTTCATCAAACGAACCATCGCTGCAACCTTCCAATCTCCTTCTGCACCGAAGCCATAACCTTTTTCCTCAAGTCTTTGAATTGCAAGACCTGGAAGCTGCTGTAACGCACCAAGATCACCAAAGTGTGTTACGATTGCATGATAGTTTTTCTCTTCTAAGAAACGCTCGAAGCCTAACTCAATCTTAGCCTGAACTGCTACATGACGTTTGAATTCTTCTGGGTTTCTTCCCTCAAGAAGAATCTCATATTTGTCATAGTATTCATCCACGAGTTCATTGGTATCTGACTCAGAAACAGCGGCAACTGCCTCTGCAATCTCATTCACTGGGTAAGCATCCACTTCCCAGCCAAATTTAAGCTGTGCTTCTACTTTATCTCCTTCTGTAACTGCAACATTTCTCATGTTATCTGCAACACGCATTACTCGGATATGACTACTTTCGATACATCCAATTGCAGTTCCCATCCAAGAAGCAATTTTCTCCTGTACCTCTACGTCACTCCAATGACCTACAACAACCTTTCTTGGAATGCGCATACGAGTTACCATATGTCCATATTCACGATCGCCGTGAGCAGACTGGTTCTCATTCATGAAATCCATATCAATTGTTTCATATGGAATTTCCTGATTAAACTGTGTATGTAAGTGTAACAATGGTTTTCTATATTCCTGAAGACCAATAATCCATGATTTTGCTGGTGAAAATGTGTGCATCCAAGTAATCACACCTGCACAGTTCTCATCATTGTTTGCCTCGTTAAAGGTCTTACGAATCAACTCATTGGTAATCAATGTTGGTTTCCATACCACTTCATATGGTAATCTTCCGGAACGATTCAGTTCCTCTACCATCTGTTTTGCATGTGCTGCAACATTTGCAAGGCACTCATCGCCATAAAGATCCTGTGATCCAGTACAAAACCAAAACTTATAGTCTTTTGATAATTTCATGTTAATCTCCTCTCCCTTACCCGGATGTTTCCATCCGCATAACCTCTCCGTTTCATTCTTTTAAAGTATAGAACTTGTACACTTGTATATACAAGTTGTTTTTTGTTTTTTAAAAAAGCGCTAATTTTACGCCTTTTTCCTTTGTTTCAACTTGTACTTTTTGTCGCTTTTTCTATTCAAAAAACATACAAGTTGTGGCATACTATATCCACAGGATACTTTAATAATAGGACACTTTAATAACATGAGACCTTTATAATAGGAGACTTTTATATATCTAGATAAAAGAAGGTAGGTAAAGAATGAAAGAACCAAAATACTATCGACTGAAAGAAGACATGAAAAATAATATTCAAAATAGAACCTGGCAAGCAGGGAGTAAAATTCCTTCGGAAAATGAACTCTCTCGCACCTACGAGATTAGTCGTCAGACCGTTCGCAAAGCAATTTCTGAATTAACGGCAGAAGGTTACCTCTACCCAGAGCACGGACGTGGAACTTTTGTTTCCGAGCGAGCGGTTCACACGAAGACTTCTAAGAATATTGCTGTTGTTTCCACTTATCTATCCGATTACATTTTTCCAAGGGTTGTTCAGGGGATTGAGCAGGTGCTTACAGCTCACGGATACAGTATTCTTTTGAAAACTACGGGAAATTCCCGTGCGGTAGAAGCACGCTGTATTGAAGAACTTCTTTCGAAGGATATTGATGGACTTATCATCGAGCCTAGCAAATCGCAGATTTCCTGCAAGCATATCAGTCTTTACGACCAGATGGATGAATACGACATTCCCTATGTCTTTATCCAAGGCTACTTTGAACAGCTCAAGAAAAAACCGCATGTTCTTATGGATGACGTGCGCGGTGGCTACCTCATCACCAAACATTTAACAGATCTTGGTCACCGCAAGATTCTTGGCATTTTCAAAGCTGATGACGTTCAGGGACAGGATCGCCATAAGGGATATGTGAAAGCCCTACAGGAAGCGGGCATTCTCTACGACCCAGATTATGTAGTATGGTTTTACACTGAAGACCGTGAAGTAAAGCCAAGGGATTCCATCCGCGACTTTATTCTCGCAGAAACACCACTAGATGCTGTCGTATGTTACAACGATCAGGCTGCTGTTGAGGTTATCCGAACCCTTCGAGAATACGGAAAAAAGGTTCCCCGCGACGTGTCTGTGACTGGATTTGACAATTCGCTCCTTGCAAAGAACAATCACATTCCCATCACAACCATTTCACACCCACAAGAGAAATTAGGAATGATGGCCGCCGAGCTCATGCTTCGTCTCATCTCCAAGGAGCCACTCACCCCTGAGGAGCTCCACATACATATCGAGCCAGAAATCGTAGAACGTGCCTCTACCGCCGTGTGCGTACATCCAACCCACACTTAGGGTTATTGTTATAAAGGAAATTGAAACCGCGATCTACTTTTGTCCAATTATAACTTTTCGATGAACATTTATGCTATTTTCTAACTAGTGATCATCAAAATAAAGACCAATCAGAAAAATCGATGCGAGAAATTCAAAATTTCCGGGATTTATTCATCGAAAACAAGGATAAACAGAATAATTGATGCGTGAAATTCAAATATCCCCGGATTTATTCATCGAAAACAAGGATAAACGGGATAATTGATGCATGAAAAGCTAATATTCCAGGATTTAGTCATCGAAAGCTGGGATGAAAAAGAAAATTGATGCTTAATCCCTCATTCCTTATATATTTCAGCATCAAACCTAAGGATAAATACAGAAATCGATGTTTGAATCCTATCGCAGAATTTCAAACACCGATTTTCTTATTGTTCCAGCTTCATTTTCACACTTATCACAAGCATTCATGCCCCTGTTGCTCTAAGCGCAAATCTCACACCTATCACAAGCATTCATGCCCTATTGCCCTAATCTCAAGACTCTCCCCCCAGCTTTCACCTTCTTTTTACTCCATGCTTTTTACTCATAGCTTTCCTTTTATTCACTGCTTTATTCACTACTTTATTCACTACTTTACTCATCGCTGCCTTCGTGCATTTGCTGTGCAACCTCTTTCATCAGTGCTTCCAAGGTAACTCTATCTTGCTTTTGGTTCTCTTTGTATGCTCCGAAACCATTTTTTGCTACCTCATTCATTTCTTCCGCAAGCTGTCTTGCCGACATGCGCATTGCACCTTGACTTAACACGGTAATTTGCTCGAGGTTATCGTTGGAGGCCACCGTCAGATATTCTTTTCCGCCAAGGTTATGTGCCATCTGCTCGATATAGGTATCTGCAGTCATGTCCGTTTTCGTATGAACAACGGTTATGCCATGATAATCTTCCACCGATTCTGGATGCTCCTTATTCTTGTAGGCGTCAAATACTACCGTAACCTTACAGCGTTTATATCCTTTATAGTTATACAAGTCATCCAACAGTTTTCCTTTTGCACCATCCATATTGCTATTAGCAAGTTCCTTATATTCAGAAAGAGCGAAGATAATATTGTATCCATCCACAATCAGATGCTGCTTGCGCATATCTCTTTTCGGATAAAGGATATTTCCCTGCTTGTCATGCTTCGGGCCACGTGCTCCCGTATCTGCCTGATTCTTCTTCCGCCATTTCTTTCGCTCTGCCTCAAGCATATCATTCTTGTTCATTCCAAACTCACGCTGGTAAATTTCTTGCAATTGTGCATCTAATTCCCAAGAGCTTGAAGCTTCCTGCTTTTCTCTTCTCTTTTGTTCTAAATGCGCACCTGCAATCGTCTTTCCTTCCACCGCATAGGATAACCCATCGGTTGTTTCCGAGCAATCCGAGTCTGGACGATAGGAATACTCCAAATGCATATAATCGGGAACCTGGTCCCAAGGAACAACAAAACCAGCGCCATGCGCGCAAAATACGGAGCCAGTTGGATTTGCAACATCCGCTTCACTATCGTAACGCATCTGTGCTATGACTTCCTCGCTGTTATGGCATACATCATAGCCCTGCAAATCCAATGTTAAATGTCCGAGGCCCTTGGTATAAGAATGTACTTCCGCCATGTAATCCTGCATGGTGGATACGGGTGCTTTTCCTCGCAAGATAGCTCGTTCTCCTTCTGGGGACGAAATGAACTCTGGCGCCTCGAAATCTCCGAATCGCAATTTCAAATCGGACATTGCGCGTCCCACACATTCCGACGGCACCTCTAGTTCTAACTGATACATCGGCTCAAGCAACACACATTCTGTAGATTTGAGGCCTTGTCGAATCGCCCGATAGGTCGCTTGTCTAAAATCTCCTCCCTCTGTATGTTTCAAATGAGCACGTCCTGCAACCAAAGTAATTTTCACGTCCGTAAGTGCTGCTCCTACCAGCACTCCTGGATGTTCACGCTCCTCAACATGCGTACATATCAGACGTTGCCAATTCAAATCCAAATCATCCTCACTCACAGCAGAAGACACCTGAATACCACTTCCCGGCTCCCCCGGTTCCAACAGCAAATGAGCGTCTGCATAATGGCGAAGTGGTTCAAAATGGCCTACGCCCTCCACCGGTTTTGCAATCGTTTCTTTATATACAATATTTCCCTGATCAAAGCTGACTGCCACACCAAATCGTTCCGCAATCACCTTTGTTAATACCTCAATCTGCACCTGTCCCATCATTTGTGCATGAATTTCTTTTAATTCTTCCTTCCAGACAATGTGAAGCTGTGGATCTTCCTCCTCTAGCTGTCGAAGCTTCCCTAACATCTCAACCGGATTCACATCCCGTGGCAAAAGAATTTGATAGCTTAATACAGGCTCTAGTAATGGCACTTCCCCTGTCGTTTCTTGTCCGAGTCCCAGTCCTGGATAGGTTGCAGTAAGCCCCGTAACTGCGCACACTTCTCCTGCCTGCACTTCCTTCACCATCTCGAATTTATCTCCGCCATAGAGACGAAT
>JAZUHO010000087.1:0-4704 GCA_045641745.1 Agathobacter sp.
GTACATAGAATTTTCTAAGGAGGCGTGAAGAATGGCTGATAACAGAAAGACTTATACAATCAAATCTAGCGAGGCTGGAGAAGTTAAGGTTGGAGAAGAGGTCGTAGCAATTGTTGCCGGACTTGCAGCTACTGAGGTAGAAGGTGTGAGCTCTATGGCTGGAAATATTACAAATGAAATCGTTAGTAAACTTGGTATGAAGAATCTTTCCAAAGGAATTCTTGTAGAGTTTATGGAGGATGAAGTTAAGATTGACGTTGCAATCAACATTGCATATGGAAAAGCAATTCCAGAGGTTTCTCAGGCAGTACAGGATCGTGTAAAGACTGCAATTGAGAATATGACAGGCTTACATGTTGCAGTTGTTAATGTTCGTGTAGCAAGTGTTGACATGGAATCTGACAAATAAGACTTTATAAATATACAAAAATGTAGTATAATTTAGGGTGCTCATTATATATGAGCATCCTTTTTACTTTGTAGAAATCGTTACGATATGTAGAATGCGTAGGTGCGAGGGCAAAGTAAAATATAACAAAGTATGTACCTTGAAAAAAGATTTGTAATAGAAAGGAAATAGAGTATGACAAGAAGAGAAGTTAGAGAAAACGTATTCAAGATGCTTTTTCGTGTAGAATTCTTTCCAACAGATGAATTGAAAGAACAAATGGATTTATTTGTTGAGGAGATGGCTCATTTTTCAGAGAATAATTTAAACTATATTACAGGAAAATGTAATGATATTATTGCAAAGATGGAGGAGATTGATCAGGAAATCAATTCGCATACAGAGGGATGGAAGACTTCACGTATGGGTAAGGTTGATTTGACGATTATTCGACTTGCAGTATATGAGATTCGCTATGAGGAGGATATTCCAACAAAGGTAGCAATCAATGAAGCCGTGGAGCTTGCTAAGAATTATGGAACGGATGAGTCCCCAGCATTTGTAAACGGAGTGTTGGCAAAATTTGCCGAATAAAGTATGAATAAGAATGTTTATTCCGTCGGTGACGTTAATAAATACATTAAGAATATGTTTACGCAGGACTTTCTTCTTTCGCGAATTAGCGTGAAGGGAGAAGTATCCAATTGCAAGTACCATTCTTCTGGTCATATTTATTTTACAATAAAAGATAGTACTGGAACAATGAATGCAATCATGTTTGCTGGAAACCGAAGAGGCTTGAATTTTACAATGAAAGAGGGGGACAAGGTCATTGTAACAGGCTCTATCGAGGTCTACGAGCGTGATGGAAAATACCAAATCTATGCACGGGAAATAGAGCTTGAGGGCGCAGGAAATCTGTATCTTAAGTTTGAGGCACTAAAGAAGGAGTTAGAAGAAATGGGAATGTTTGCCAAAGAGTATAAGCAAGCAATTCCCAAGTATGCAAGAACGATTGGAATTGTAACGGCTCCGACAGGTGCTGCGGTACAAGATATACGAAACATTGCAGGAAGACGAAATCCTTTTGTGCAATTGATTCTTTATCCAGCCCTGGTGCAGGGAGATGGTGCAGCAGCAAGCATTGTAAATGGAATACAGGCCTTGGAACAACTCAATGTTGATGTGATTATAGTTGGACGCGGAGGAGGCTCCATAGAGGACCTTTGGGCGTTTAATGAAGAGATTGTTGCGAAGGCTATTTTTGAATGCAGAGTTCCTATCATTTCTGCGGTAGGGCATGAGACGGATTGGACGATTGCGGATTTTGTGGCAGACATGCGAGCACCGACACCTTCTGCAGCTGCAGAACTAGCAGCATTTGATTATCGACAAGTGCAGGCAGAGCTTGCACATCGAAAGCAACGGATGGATAACGAAATGCGACAACAATTGCAAAGAAAGCGTGAGATGCTGCAGAACCGGGTTGTCCGGTTGAAATATGAAAATCCAGTAACCAAGCTGAATGAGAATAAGAAACACTTGGCGGATTTGCAGTTGGTATTTGAGAGAAGAATGCAAAGTATTCTACTGGATAAGAGACATCAGCTGGAGCTTTATGCTGGAAGACTGGAGGGACTGTCGCCAGCAAAGAAACTAAGTCAGGGGTATGCTTATGTTTCGGGAGAGAAGAATCAACCAGTTCTTTCTGTGAAGCAGGCAAAACCAGGAGAAATGCTTCAGGTACACTTGGCAGATGGCGTTTTGAAAGCAGAGATTGTGGAGGTTAAGGGATATGAGTGATGCAGAAAATAGGACGTTAGAGGAACGTTTGGAAACACTAGATACGTTACTGGAAAAGATGGAAGTGCCAGGGGTGACCTTGGATGAATCCTTCGCTCTGTATAAGGAAGGGCTCGATGAGGTGAAAGCATGCAGTGACATGTTGGACTCTATGGAAAAGGCGATGCTTATGATGAATGCAGATGGAGAGCTGGAGGAATTTTAATGGAATTTGCAGAGCAGATAAAAGAGAGAGCAAAAGAAATCGAGACATTGGTTTGTGAATACCTTCCTAAGGAGCAGGATTATCAACAACTAATTTTTGAGGCGATGGATTATAGTGTTATGGCTGGAGGAAAGAGACTTCGTCCTATGCTAATGCAAGAAACCTATCGTCTGTTTGGCGGAAAAGGGAAAGCAATTGAGCCATTCATGGCAGCGATTGAAATGATTCACACCTATTCCCTTGTGCATGATGACTTGCCAGCAATGGACAATGACGAGTATCGGAGAGGAAAGAAAACCACACATGCAGTATATGGGGAAGCAATGGGAATCTTAACTGGAGATGCTTTGCTCAATTATGCATATGAGACTGCGACATTGGCGTTTGAAATCGAACCAGAAAATCGAAATATTGGTAGAGCTCTTAGAAAGCTTGCGGTGAACGCTGGTGTCTATGGAATGGTAGGCGGTCAGGTAGTAGATGTCGATTCGGAAAAGAATGTGAATGAGCCAATTACACGAGAAAAGCTTGATTTTATCTATCGGCTAAAAACAGGAGCGCTCATTGAAGCTGCCATGTCTGTGGGAGCAATTTTGGCTGGAGCCCAAGACGATGATATCGCAAAAATAGAACAGGCGGCTAATAAGCTTGGTCTGGCCTTCCAAATTCAGGATGATATTTTAGATGTAACAAGTACCCTAGAGGTGCTTGGTAAACCAATCGGAAGTGATGAAAAAAACAATAAGCCAACCTACGTTACCTTTGAAGGTTTGGAGAAAGCGGCTATGGAGGTGGAAACCCTTACAAAAGAGGGCGTGCAAATTTTGGAATCCATAGATGGCAACTACGATTTTTTGAAAGAATTATTTCTCTATCTGATTCATAGAGTAAATTAGTGGGGACACAATATGATACTTGATAAGATTAATAAAGAAAATGATATCAAGAATTTAACAGAGCATGAACTAAAGGAATTGGCGGAAGAAATTCGCACTTTTTTGATTGAAACTATTTCGAAAACAGGAGGCCATCTGGCTTCTAACCTAGGTGTAGTGGAGTTGACGATGGCGCTTCATTTATGCTTTGATTTGCCAAAGGATAAGATTGTATGGGATGTGGGACATCAGTCCTACACTCATAAGATTTTGACAGGAAGAAGAGAAGATTTCTCAACGCTTCGCCAATATGGGGGAATGAGTGGTTTCCCTAAATCCTGTGAAAGTCCATGTGATTGCTTCAATACAGGGCATAGCTCTACGTCTATTTCTGCGGGTCTAGGCTTAGCGGCTGCGCGAGAAATAACAGGAGAAGACTATCATGTTATTTCTGTAATTGGAGATGGTGCACTTACCGGTGGCATGGCATTTGAAGCATTGAACAATGCATCTTCATTAAAGAAAAACTTTATTATAGTCTTAAATGATAATAATATGTCCATTTCAGAAAATGTTGGTGGAATGAATCGTTATCTTAGTGAGTTTCGTACAGGACCTGCATATCGAAATTTAAAGAATGATGTATTGAACTCTTTGAATCGTATTCCAGTGTACGGAGAACGAATGGTAAAAGGAATTCGAAATACTAAAAGTGGTATTAAGCAGTTGTTTGTTCCGGGCATGTTTTTTGAGGAAATGGGGATTATCTATTTGGGACCTGTGAATGGCGGTAACATTGCAGAAATGGTAAAAACATTTCAAGAAGCCAAGCGCGTGGATGGACCAGTGCTTGTCCATGTGATTACGAAAAAAGGTTCGGGTTACTTGCCAGCAGAGAGACATCCTGCGCGTTTTCATGGAACAGAACCATTTGATATTGATACAGGAATTCCAAGTAAGCCTCGAACGGTTGCCAATTATACGGATGTATTTGGCACAGTAATGAACAAATTAGCGGCGAGAAATCCGAAGGTTGTGGCAATTACAGCTGCGATGGCAGATGGAACAGGATTAAAACGTTTTCATAATATTTATCCGAATCGCTTTTTTGACGTGGGAATTGCAGAAGAACATGCAGTTACCTTTGCTGCTGGCTTGGCAAAGGCTGGATTAATTCCAATATTTGCAGTGTATTCTTCCTTTTTGCAGAGGGCGTATGATCAAATTATTCATGATCTTTGTATTCAGAATCTTCCTGTAGTATTTGCGTTTGTTCGTGCGGGACTTGTAGTAAGTGATGGCGAGACCCATCAGGGAATATTTGATCTCTCCTATTTGGCGACCATGCCAAATATGACAGTGCTTGCACCTAAGAATAAATGGGAGCTGTCGGATATGATGAAGTATGCGGTACAGTTTCAAGCACCAATTGC
>JAZUHO010000088.1:0-13163 GCA_045641745.1 Agathobacter sp.
CTCCTCTCGAATATCGCACATTTCTAAGTTCCTACAGGCGCGTTTTTTCAAAAATTGTCTGTCCGACTCCCCCTGGGCCTGTGGCGCTTGCTGGACGCCAAAGGTGGGCGGGACGGTGCACCTACCATCGCTAAACAGATGCTCTCAGAATGCTTATTATAAGGCGGCTGCGAAAACTCGTCCGATTGGGTAGCTTCTGCCGATAGGCATAAGCTACCCAATCGAACTCAAACAGTTCTTCGCCGCCTTGCATTATCTTCGAGCATCTGTTAAGCGCTGATACGGTTCGCTTTACGTCCAACTGCTTGGCGTACAGCAAGTGGCACAAGTCCAGGCGAAGTCGAACTGGCAATGCTTTTTGCGAAAGATGGCAAATGCATAGTAACTTGAAATTGTGTGATCCTGAGAGGGTGTTCTCCCATGAGCGGCAAGGCAGGGGGGAGAGGTCCTAGAACACAAAAAAAGGAGCCATCCCTCATGCGGTCCATGAATGTGCAACACGTTCATGCTACCGAGTAAGGTGATAGCTCCTTGTTATGTTTTTTATGTTAAATTACACCATTGCTAATTGTGCAAATATGTAGTCCTCTACCTCTGCTTCGTCCATATGCAATGCGTAGGATACTTCCTGCCGAATTCTCTTTTCAGCTTCTCCCATAATGCGCTCATCAATCACAGGGAATTTCTTTCCAATTTCCTCCTGATGCTCTTTTCTTTTATGAAGGCAAGTTACAAGCGCAATTATTTTACTTAGATTGTCGCTTTTTAAAATTTCATTGTATTTTGTCTTACGAACATTATTGTTGTCAATCCATTCCACCTGTTCGTTTACAGAATTCACAATGTTCTCTTGAATCTCATCCTCATTCAACAAATCACGCAATACAGGTTTCATAGGTTCCACTGGTACAAAAATGGTTCCCTTTTTACTTGCATCCATGGCATGCATAACATAATACAGTTTCACCTGCCCTGTAAAAGCTTCTTCACGGATATCGTCTATCTGACATACACCAGAAGCAAGATGCAATACAATATCTCCTACAGAATACATAACAAACCTCCTTTAAAACAAAAAAAGAACTCCACTTATTCGGACAATATAGCTCCTAGCCGAATGAATCAGTGAAAGTCCTTCTCCAAACTATCTTTTCAAAACCCATTTCCCAAATACAAAGATAATTATAGCACCTTTTTTTTCATTGTGTAATAATCATTTCTACTAAACTTTATCCGCAAACGCTTATTGCTTTTTACCAAAATTATTGTGATGCATCTACAATGGTCTGATTTTGAGATATTAATTTGATTTGTTTTATCATCTAGGTTTGTAACATGTACCTATCCATTTAACGTTCCTTGTTATTGCCTGGTGTCATCCTCTTTATTTTGTCGATTCACGCAAAATAACCTGATAAGACAGCAGTGTCTTATTCTCATAGTTCTCCTCTGCAATCTGGGCTAACAGATTCTTACAGGTAACCATTCCTAGCTCCTTAGCATCAAAGCTTAAAGAAGTGATGCTTGGTGTACTATTTTCCAACACTGAGCTATTATAAAACGATGCAATTCGAACATCCTGGGGAACATGTATATGGTCTGCTCGAAGCTTGCGCAGCACCTGGATGCAAAGAGCATCGTCCATGCAGATGATAAGATCTACGCCTTTTGCAATTGCCTCATCTACTGCCTTCTCAAGCAACGCTTTACTCTCTATATTCATGTATACCAATTCTTTATTTACTTCGATTCCTGCATTCTGATGTGCATCCACAAAGCCTTGATATCGATTCTGGGTTACCACATAATGATCACTTCCACCTAACAAAGCAATCTTTTTGTTTTGCTGCATAATCAATAAGCTCGTAAGTTCCTTACAAGCGCTTTCATGATCATGATCCATTTGCACAACCCCATCATATTTCGTGCTACCTACGGTAACAAATGGGATTTTCTTATTCTGCAACAGCTCTATCTGTAAATCGTTTAAATACGTGCGAAGCAAAATTACTCCGTCTACTTTTCGATTGGAAATAATACGTTCCAATGATGAGATATCATTTTCTTGGCAAATGCACAATAGAATATCATATTCTTCTATCCCGGCAATTTCCTGAATTCCCATAATCACTTCCTGAAAAAATGGTAAATCAACCAAGGCATAGTTTCCCGGCATAACAACACAAATGTTAAAGGTCTTTGACTGTGCAAGCCCCTTTGCAATAACACTTGGTTTGTAATCATGTTCCTCAATGTAGGAAAGAACTCGCGCACGAGTGGCCTCTCCAATTCTTCCTTTTCCAGATATTGCACGTGAAACAGTTGTTTTGGATACCCCTAAAGCCTCCGCCACATCTGAAATTGTAATATTCTTATTATCACTCATCTTTTCCCCGCTCCAATCGTTCACGCAACTCTTTTACTTTGTTGCGCAAACTAATTGTGATAGTCTTTCATCCAAAAGTCAAGCTTTTTCTATGAAATTACTAAAATAACCACGCCCCATGGCTCAAGGCTAATTTCTGAACCTGCCATCATCGCACGCGCTCCCAATGCATATTCCATTTGTTCTGGAAGTACATCACCAATTTTTCGCGATGCTGCATCTAAAATCACCTTTGCATCTGCTTTTAGCTTAACCAACGACTCTTGTCCTGAATAGTTCAACAGGAAAATCACCTTTTCTCCCATCGCGTTGACGCCTTGCTTCACACACACTGGATACTCTGCTTCAACCGGCGCCTTTTCTAAAGTGATTTCTGCCTCAGATAGGAAGTCATCTAGTACACGACTTAATACAGTCGCGTCAAAGAGTGTGCCCAAATATAGTGCATGCCCCTTTCCATACTGGTTGCAGGTAATTGCAGCATAGGCCTTCCATGCAGCATGCTCATAGTTTGCCCAGCTCTTTGCTGTAGTTGTCTGTACCATTTCCTGCCACTCCATTGCTTCGGAGCGTTCTCCCTTGTAGGATACTCCACAATTCTCAGGAAGTGTGAACTGATCATAGGTAATTCCAAGTGCTTCATGGATAATATGTGGCTGCGTTTCTGGATAAACCCTCAGATACTTGTCGGAGAACCCAGACTTGTAGGTTACTATAATATTTCCGCCCTGTGCTACATACTGATTGAGTGCATGAAGATAATCCTCGCTAGCGCTGTAAAGTGCAGGTACAATTACCAGCTCATACGGCTTCAATCTGTCTGAATTCGCTGGAATTACATCATATTCTATATTTTTATGGTACAAGGTATCGCATACCCAGCGAAATACTGTGCTATAGCTATGCTCCTTCTTTGTTGCAGTTGGAAAAAGCGTCATTCCCGTAAGTGCTTCATTGTCGGCTACCACCGCAACCTTATTTTTCTTTTGTAGATTGGCGATGCGTGCTCCTATTGCTTTCCATTCATTTCCAATCTGGCAACAGTCGCGATAGGTTTCATTCTCTTTCAAATCATGAGATAACACGCCCTTCCAATAAGTCTCAATCGCGTTATGAATCGAATGCCAATGCCAATACATAACTGAATTCGCTCCATTTGCAATATGGCTGTATGCCTGCAGACGCAACTGTCCAGGATACGGAAGCCAGCCAGGATTACCCTGTGCTTCTGTCTCCAATAGTAAATAATTCTGTCCATTTTTCAGACCTCTCGCAATATTTCCGCATACCGTAATTTCCTCTCCTGTCAAATGGTCCTCTGTTGGATGATAGATGTCACATCCTGCAACCGTCATAGCCTTTGCAGCCTCATATTGGTTCACCTCTGGCTGAAGACCGAAGGAATAGTTATGCCATTCAAAATCAAAGTTCTGCGTAATAAACTGATCCTCTCTTTTGTAAGACTCTACAATCTGTGACTGCCACGCCAAGAACTCCGTCACCAGGCTTCTCTGAAATTTAGCATAGGCCGCCGCATAACTCTGGTTAATGGTACCTCTTACATCCGGGAATGCATCCCAGGATGCAATTCGATTACTCCAATAATTGAACCCAAAATGAGCATTCATCGCATCCAAATCCCCGTGAAATTCTTCTTTTAATCGTTCCACAAACATCTTTTGTGCCCGCTCACTGCAGGTGTCGTAATGCTTTGTTTCATTGTCTAGCTGAAATCCAATTACATGTGGTTCATCCTTCACTTCTTCCATCAGTTTTTCAATTATGATTTTTGCATGGTGCAAATACGTCGGATTGGTAATGTCCATGTTTTGTCTGTGTCCATAACGCTCTTTCCCACCATGGTTCGTTGCCAGCACCCCCTCATCCTTTTGCACAAGCCAATAAGGGATTGCATAGGTCGGTGTTCCCACAATCACCTTAATCCCATGACGCTTTGCCGCATCCAGCATACGATGTAAATGCGTGAAATCAAACCTTCCTTCTTCCGCCTCCCAAGTACTCCAGGTGGACTCAGCAATTCGAATCACATTCATGCCTGCACGAGCCATCATTTCCATGTCCTTCTCGATACGATCTACTGGCATATACTCATCATAATAAGCCGCCCCATAATATAATTGTTCTACCTGCATACAACAAACTCCTTCATTCCATCTATTCTCGTTGCCTTATCCACTTGAGAAAAGGCGATTTTTGACTCTTAACCTTATCCTAACATATGAACGCCTTATGCGCAACCGTTTGCGTTACATTAATAAAAAATACCGACCTCTCAGGTGCTAGATTTGATATTTCCCCTTTTACTGGACAAATCCAATAAGTGGGGCATGTATCCTCTTAACTCTAACTCTGAGGGTCGGTACATTCACCTATAATACAATAACCTTACTTGCGCAGTAGCTTAGCCCTTCATTGCAGCAAGGGCAACCTCTGCATTCACTAAATCGTCATAGTTCGTTACGTAACCACGTGCCATCTCATCCAATCCTTCATAAGCCACACGTGCCTGTGAAATTGCCCATTCACTTTCCAGCGATACCTCACCAATTGCCTTGATTGCATCAATAACCGTATAGGCACGTTGCTGTGCAAGGTTCTCTGGAGTCTCTGTTCCTGGCAATTCATATACTAAAACAGGGAATCCGGCTTGTACATTTTCAAAAATCGTCTTTGCTGTTGAATACGGAAGATTTACACATCCGTGTGAACCATTTCGCATATAACGAGCCGCACCAAAAATTGGGTTCCAGGTTCCATCATGTAAACCAATATCTCCATTGAATGGCATCCAATAAGAAACTGGTGTCGCATATCCTGGTCCACGCAGGGTTGCATTTCTCTCGCAGTATGTAATGCCAAATACTCCTGGTGGGGTCTCATGATTCGTACTAGGATTTCCTGTTACCACATCCGACTCCAAAATGCACACGCCATCCTTATATAGGAACAAGTGTTGTGCTGTTAAATTGACCTCAACGTAGGAATTTCCGTAGTCATTTCCAGAATGACTTGCTGCATACCAGGAATAATTCAAATCACGGCTCACCTTCTTTCCAGCCAAAATTTCTTCGCGAATCTGGTTGCGCTCCGCCTCCTGATCTACCTTCCAACCATAATGACTATTTGGTATGGTAACGGTAACTCCATAACTTGTTGCAAGCTGTTTTTGGTTGTAGCAAGTATTGTATACTTTAGCAAGTTGAGAAGAGACGAACTCTGACAATGGCTCTTCCTCCAACGTAGCATTTGCGTTGTCATCCAATTTCAGCCAACTAGCAAATGTTGTTTTATCCAAAGTTGTTGTAGCATCGCCAACTTCAAACGTAATCACAGTTTGCAGTGCCTTATTCAAGGTTTCCACCGAATTCTTCAAGTTCTTGTCATCATCCGATATCTTTGGCTTTACATAACATTCCTTCTCATCCATATCCAACGTATCATCCAATGACTGAATTGCCTCTTTGATTTGCTTCGTAAAGGCTTCCTTGTCTACCTTAGTTCCTGGAACTGACTTAATAATCGTGAAACCGTTTTGCTCATCATACTCAGAAAGCTTCGCATCTTCTGGTTCTTTTTGCAATTCCGCTTTCATACAATTCAAGGAATCGATTTTAGAATTAAGCTTCGTCTCATCAAAAGTAATCATCGTTTCGGTCTCTAGATTTTGAGCTTTAAATAGATACACCGGCCAAGCGAATCCATTCTGCTTCTTCAAAAGCGCCTCAATTACCTCATCCGTAGATTCAATGGAAAGCGCGATGTCTTCCGCTACAATTTCCTCTTTGCTTCCTGTTCTAGGAACAATAGAAAGAGCGTAGTTTTCTGCGCCTTTTCTAATTTTATATTTCACTGATTCTGCTGATTGTCCTGCAACTTTAAGACCATTAATATTGGTACCAAAAGCAAAATGGCTCATAAAGAATATGGAAAAAGCAAAATAGGCAACCAAAAGGACACCTATGATAGCTCCTACAATCATTAATATTTTCTTTTTCGTCATACGACCTCCTCATATGTTTTGCTTCCCTACAATTATACTATTCTATTTTACGAAGTCAATCATTTCATATTTTCTTTATGTCATAGGTACTATGAAACGGTTTCCTTCTATATTTCTGCGCCTTTATTCTTGCGCATATGTAGCAACCTAACCAAAGCCTATTGTATTTTTGCACAAAGGAATTCCCTTACGCACCGCAAAAGGTTTATATTTTCATAAACTTTCTTAAGATAGAATAATGTTAATTGTACTCCCTGTTTTGCTATGATATAATTCGAATCGTCGAAAAAAAAGGAAAGGTAAGGTATCTATGAAACCGATTCAATCCGTGAAGAATTTCTTAGAAAAAAACAAACATCTTTGGATTTTGTCATATTTTGTAATCTACCTAATTTGGTTTGGATATATTGAGCGTACGGTTACTACGCATTTTCATGTGATTCATACGGTAGTCGATGATTGGATTCCATTCTGTGAATACTTTATTGTTCCTTATTTACTATGGTTTGGTTATGTTGCATGGGGTGTTGCCTATTTTGCATTCAAAAATAAAAAGGAATACTACCAGTTATGCACAATGCTTTTTACGGGAATGACTATTTTTCTTATCGTTTCAACCGTTTATCCCAATGGTCATTTCCTTCGTCCAACCTATTTTACACGTCACAATATTTTTACAATGTTGTGTAGTTGGCTATACTCGGCAGATACAGCAACGAATTTATTTCCAAGTATTCACGTATACAATTCTGTTGCCATTCATCTTGCCGTATCAAAGAGTTCCGAATTCAAGCATCACAGAACAGTACGTTTTCTTTCTGGTATCTTATGCATGAGTATCGTGCTGTCTACCATGTTTTTGAAGCAACACTCTTTCTTTGATGTATTAACTGGACTTCTCCTTGTTTCTATCATGTACTATCTCGTATATATAAAGACTTGGAACAAATCGCAGGTTATGGCTCCAGAAGCCACCAAAGAATGTACAAGGAATGCAGGAGCTCACGAATCTAGTTTGAGTAGCTAATCACCTTGCAGGCTTCCATAAAGAAATGAATCAGGATTACATTTCGCCCCCCTATCTCTTACAATGTAATCTTAATAGAATAAATTTGTAATTTAAAAGAGGAGTTATCTTTGACAAGTGAATCAAAGATAACTCCTCTTCTTTTTCCATTTATTACGTATCATATATTACGTATCAATTCTTACATTCATCCAAGAAAGAATATCTGAAAATACAATTTCTTTATCCGTTTCATTAAGGATCTCATGTCGATCATTTTCATACAGCTTATATGTCAAATCTAATATTCCGGCTGTGTTAAACATGTCATAAACCTTCATAACGCCTTCTCCACAATCTCCTACTGGATCATCCTTTCCTGATACAATAAAGATTGGCAATTTCTTAGGCAATTTGTCAACATTCTCCTGACGGCAGTCAAACAATACTGCCTCGAACAAGCCCATATATCCGTTCAGTGTAAACTTAAAGGTACACTTTGGTTCATGATAATAGAAATCTACAATCGACTCATCCTTTGTAAGCCAACTATTATTCAAAGTCTTTCCTGTCATGTCATATTTCTGATAAGGCTTTCCAAAAGACGAGTTCTCGATAAATTTGCTTCTATGATGCCAGCCCTTAAAGGTTGCTAGCACCTTACTACAGAACATTCCAAGCTTTGTAGTTCCTTCTGGCACGAATCCTGTTCCCATAATAATCGCACCGCGAAGATTATCATTGTGAAAAGCTAAGTACTTACGAAGCATGTAAGATCCCATACTATGTCCCAACATAAAATATGGAACGTTTGGATTCTCATTTTGAATCATAGTACGAAGCTGATGCATGTCTTCAATCAAAATATCACTTGGATTTTCTGGTGCGAAATAGCCCCAGTCTTCCTTGGAACTTACCGATTCTCCATGACCAATGTGATCATGACCAACCACCATAAACTCATGTGCTGTCAAATATTCTGCAAATGGCTCATAGCGTTCAATAAATTCAATCATGCCATGTGTAATTTGCAAAATTGCTTTATATTCTCCAGAGTCAGGTATCCATTTTACTGCATGAACCTTCGTCTTTCCATCCTTTGATAAGAAGTGAAACTCTTTCTTATTCATTATTTTTTATCCTCCCTGTCTTTCATGAATGCTGCAGCCTCACTAAATGCTGGGGACATTGCTTGCAATATCTCATTTATACTATTGTTCTGCATGTTCATTTCCTCTTGAATATCACTAATCTGAATTCGATTTCTCTCCTCCATTTTAATCATTTCTTCCTGGGCATTAATAATGCCAGTAAGCTGTTCTTTCATATCTGCAATATCAGCAGAAAAATCGCGATATCCCGCTTGTTTTATTGTATCATCCGTATCCTTGCAGCTCTTCATAATCTTTGTCGAAGACACATTGGTATCCTTCAATAAAGCGACAAGATGATGCACTTCATCTTCTAGCTTTTGAATCTGCTCATTGGATGTCTGCATTCTATCTGCAAGTTTATTTGCCGCTCTCTCAAATTCAGAAGCATAATTGCGCACTTCTTCCGCAGCAAGGACAAAAGATTTTCCTGTTTCTCCCAATCTCCCCGCTTCAATTGCGGCGTTAAGAGCCAGTACTCCCATTTGTTTTGAGAATCCTGACATCTCCTCCAAATCCTTTTGGTAGGAAAGCACCTGCTCCCGAAGACCTCCTGGCATCTCGGAAAGATTCTTTGAAATGGATGTGAAATGCTTATTGCCTTCCACTAATTCCATACTAGTCTCGTACTGCGCCTTTACCTTATCACACACAGCATGATATTTATTTTCTGTAGCCTCCATCTCCTCTTGGCATTCACTAAACTGCTTTTTAAGCGATGCTGCTACATCAATATTATTTTTTGCAAAGCTTCCTGCCTCATCAACATTGTAGGACAGTTGATTTAAATCTGCATTCATGCGCGTTTGCGCACCTTGTATTTCCTCTAATCCAACTGAAAAATCTCTCTGCAAATCTACAATCTGTTCGATTACTGCAGAGGCTTCTTCTAATTCACCTTTGAATTTATTCTTATTGCCAAACATAATTTGCCTCCATTACATTTTATTTTACAATTGTCTATGCTTTTTCGCAACAAAATTAATTTGCGCATTCTCTAGCGAACCGACTGAATTTCCAATTGTATGGATTCCGTTCCCATATACTCATTGATTTTTGGATAATATACAATGTCTAGCACAATATCGTTTTTCTTTCCAGCCTCTGCAAGTGCTATTTGATTTTGGCCATATTCCGATTCCAAGTATTCATACAGCTGTTGCGCACCTCGGAATTGAATCGCATCCAGCTTATGTCCATAGGAATCCTCCAATATCATTTTTATTACATTTTGATTTTTTCCTATTTTACGAATACTTTTAAGTTTTAGTTTCCGATCCGCAAAAATCGGCTTAGGGTTTGCTTTTCCTAGCGGCTCTAAGATTGCTAATTCCTGAATGAGATCCATAGAAACATAGGAAATTGGCATCGGAACATCGATGCGAATTTTTGCAATCAAATCCTCCTTTTTAAGTGGAGAGAGCTCATTTATTTTTCTTCGAAATGCATCTACGTTTTCCTCTGGAAGTGATAGCCCCGCGGCCATCGGATGCCCTCCAAATTTCGTAAATAATTCCTTACACTTATTCATCTCATCAAACATAGAATAGTTCTCTATGGAACGCCCAGAGCCTTTGACTCCGTCCTCCGATTTCGTCAGAACAAATGCTGGTTTATGAAAAGTCTCACGAACTCGCCCTGCAATAATTCCCGCAATACTCTCATGAACATCTGGCAAATATACCACTAAAACCGTATCCTTTTGATATTCTTCACTCTCGCAAATTTCCTTTGCCATATCCTCGCCCAATTGGGTCATATCTTTGCGCTGTTCGTTTAAGGTTACCAATTCTGCCGCAATCTTATCCGCCTCCGCTTTTTCTTTACAAAAGAACAGACGTAAGGCGTGCTTTGCCGTATCCAATCGGCCACTTGCGTTAATGCACGGACCAAGAACAAACCCAAAATGATAGGAATTTATGTTATACGGGTTAATGCTACACGCATCGATAAGTGCCTGCATTCCTATATTTTCTGTATGACGAATGCGTTTAATGCCTTCCTTTACCAGAATACGATTTTCCCCCATCAAATCCATTACATCGCCAACCGTGGCAAATGCAACATTTTCGAGATACGCTTCCATCTCTTCCGGTTCTCGCCCCAGTCTCTCATATAAAACGCGCATAACGAGCCACGCAACGGCCGCTCCGCATAAATTCTTATATGGATAGCTGCATTCTATCTGATGTGGATTAACAATCGCATCCGCAAGACTTCTTTTGTATACCTTCTCTTCTTCCACTAGGTCAAAGGGAATTTCATGATGATCTGTAACGAGAACGGTCATTCCATATTCTTTCGCCAGCTTGATTTCCTCCAACGCTGCGATTCCATTATCACAGGTGATAATCGTATCCACTGCATCATTATGTGCCTCTTCGATTAAGTTACTATTTAATCCATAGCCATCCTTGATACGATCCGGAATCTGAATCGACACGTTTGCTCCTACTGCGTCGAGAGAACTCTTTAATATGTAGGTTGACATAACTCCATCGATATCATAATCTCCAATAACTCGGATATGTTTCCCCTGTTTTATTTTCTCTATTAAAATATCCACCAATAAATCCGCCTCATGTAAAAGGTGCGGATTCCCCAAATCCTTAAGACTTCCATGAAGGAAAAGGCGTATATCCTCATCCTCTATCACATCTCTATTTCGAATAATCCGTGCTGTCACCGGATCTATATTGTATTTTGCAGCTATTTCAGCAAAATCCGCCTTTTTCGTCATTACTGTCCATTGTTCCATGCTTTATCCTATTCTCCATTGCTTCTATTCATACCAAACTTTTTCTAAAGTAAGTCCTTGTGGCGGTACGGTGTAGCCTGCCAAGCTTCGATTTCTTGCTTCTATAATGTGCGGAATATCCTCTGGTTGTTTGGTTCCATTTCCAACCTCAATCAGTGTTCCTGTCATAATCCGGACCATATTCTGTAAGAATCCATTTCCCTCATAAACTATTCGGATTTCATCCGCTTTTTCCTCTATGGAAATGGTATTCACAGTCCTCACCGCAGATTTCTTGAACTTTGAATTGCCACAAAAGGAAGTGTAATCATGCGTGCCAAGCATATACTGGGCGGCTTGTCTCATTCTTTCTGCATTCAATGGTTTTCCATACTCATATTGAAATCTTCGTTCAAATACATTGGGAATTGTTCCGGTTCGAATTCGATAGCTATATTGCTTTCCAACCGCCTGATAGCGAGCATGAAAACGTTCCTCTACCTCCTCTATCGCGATTACAGCAATATCATCTGGCAAATAGCGATTCAGTTCTTCCCATATTTCCTGCATAGAGAACGCGTCCTCGATATGAAAATTTGCTACTTGTCCTCTCGCATGTACGCCAGCGTCTGTTCTTCCAGAACCAATCACCTCAATTTCGTGTCCTGCATATTTCGTTAAGATATTCTGCAATTTCCCCTGTATCGTGAGATCGGTGGACTTTTGCACCTGCCATCCTCTATATTTGGTTCCATCGTACTGTACAATTATTTTATAGTTTTTCATTCTTCGTCGCCTTTTCTCCACGCAAATTCTATTCTCTTTAATAAAAGTATCTCATATCATTTCATTGTTTGAAATAGTATATTCTTGAATTTTTATTTCATTTGGCGTTACTTCACACGTCAAATAAAGAACCTTTACCCCAGCAGCTTTTGCCAGTTCTAATGCAGTTCCAAATTCAGGATGTGTGGCCATATTAGGATGTACCCTTTTCACCTTTGGCATAGCAATCACGAAGGCAAGATAACATTCATAGCCCTTCTTCTGAGCGGCAGCAAGCTCCTGTAAATGCTTTACTCCCCGCTCTGTAGGTGCATCAGGGAAGTATCCCTCTCCCTCTACTTCAAGCGTGCACCCTTTTACTTCCATCAAAATCTTCTTATCCCCCATTTCGAAATAGAAATCAATTCTTGATTTTCCATATGTATATTCGCTTTTAAGAAATGTATATTGGGAAAAAGGCGACGCATCGGACAGCAACCACTCTTTCACGACTGCATTTGGAATTTGACTGTCTATATTCACCCATCCTAATCCTTCTTTATATACTGCAATCAGGTCATATTTGGTCTTCCGATTCCGATTATCCGCTTCCTCAAGAATTACTTCACATCCTGGAATCAACAGTTCTTTACATCTTCCCGTATTTTTAACATGAACGGTTTCTTCTTTTCCTTCTATCAGAACCTTTGCAATAAAACGATTGGGACGCTCTATAAACTTCGCAGTCGTCGTATGGTGATATTTCATCCTTTCCTCTCCTTTTATCCACAATGCCAATTGTAATTAGAAAAACAAATCACATCTACTATACCATTCATCCACACCAAGTTGCAAAATAAGTTATTACGGAGCGCTTTATATCTTATTGCGGAGCATTTTATTTTATAGAAAATTTCGTACAAAAAAAGCACCTACACAATGTAGATGCAAAATCGAATACCTTCAAAATTTCATACTGAATATATCCTAGTAAATCTAAATTCGTTCTGTAAGTACTTCGTACTTACTTGGTCTAACATTTGCTTTGCAAATATTAGACAATTGGTCAAGCCTTCGACCGATTAGTAACAGTCAGC